>NZ_AQXE01000010.1 GCF_000375485.1 Desulfovibrio oxyclinae DSM 11498
CTTCCCCTCAGACTCCCCTTCCCCCTCTCCAAGAAACCTTTGGCTTGGGCTTCGCCCGGTTGTTGCTGGTAGGTTTTTGGGGAAATGACTTTGAAGGGTGTGGGTGAGGTCGGGTGTGATTGGTAATAAAAAAAAGCCCCCGGCGATGGATCGTCGAGGGCTTTTTTAGCTATTGGGAGGGAGGTTATGACACGCGGACGGCTTCGCTGACTGCCTTCAGGGCTTTGACCTTGGCCAAGGCTGAATACAACTGGTTGAGATCCTTCACGTCCACCGTGAAATTCAGGTCTGACGTGCCGTCAACGTTGGACTGGAACGTGCCAGAATCAATGTTGACCTCGGCCTGCGCAAGAATGTTGCAGATGCTTCCCAGCATACCGAGCTTGTTCTGGCAACGAACCCGGATTTTCGCAGGATACGAGCGCTCTTCCTCGCCTTCCCACGAAACGTTGATCAGTCGCTCCGACTCGAAGTTCTTGACGTTGTGGCAGTCCGAACGGTGCACCGTGACGCCGCGCCCGCGGGTGATGTAGCCGATGATGGGTTCGCCGGGCAGCGGGTTGCAGCAGCTGGCGAAGCGCACGAGCACGTTGTCCACGCCGCTGATGGTCAAGCTGTCGGATTTCGGCTTTTTCTCCTCTTCTCCACCACCATGGTGGCGGCGTGCACCGGGCTTGTCCGGCTTCTGGCCGTCGTACATTATGGAGTAAAGGCGCCTGAGGACTTTTCTCGGCGTCAGGCGCGAAAAGCCCACCTGATACATCAGGTCGTCCGCGCTGCCGCAGTTGAAATCCTCGGCAAGCTTGACGAAATACCCGTCCTTGATGGCCTTTTGCACGTTGATGCCGTGGCGGCGGCCTTCCTTCTCCAGCAGTTCCTTGGCAAGCGAGATGCTGCGTTCTCGCTCGATGGTGCGTATGTACTGCTTGATGCGAGTCCGGGCCTTGGCCGTCTTGACGAACTTGAGCCAGTCCCTGCTTGGAACGCGGTTTTTGTCCGTGATGATCTCGATGGAGTCGCCGTTTTTCAGTTCGGTGTGCAGGGGCACGAGGCGGCCGTTGATCTTGGCGCCGACGCAGTGGTCTCCCACCTCGGAATGTATGAGGTAGGCGAAGTCGATGGGAGTGGCGCCGTCCGGCAGTTCCTTGATGTCTCCCTGTGGCGTGAAGACGTAGACCTCGTCCTGAAAGAGGTCGATGCGCAGGGAGGCCATGAATTCGCGCGGGTCGTTGAGTTCGCGCTGCCAGTCCAGAATCTGCCGCAACCACGTGAAGCGTTCCGCGTCGCGCTGGCCCGAGGATTTGCCTTTCTTGGCGCCCTTTCCGGTCTCTTTGTACTGCCAGTGCGCGGCCACACCGTATTCCGCCACGCGGTGCATGTCCTCGGTGCGAATCTGGAATTCGATACGCTCCCCGTCAGGGCCGATTACCGTGGAGTGAAGGCTCTGGTACATGTTGGCCTTCGGGATGGAGATGTAGTCCTTGAAACGTCCGGCGATGGGCTTCCATTCGGCATGAATCAGCCCAAGGACTGCGTAACAGTCCTTGATGGATTTCACGATGATACGGAAGGCGATGAGGTCGTATATTTCCTCGAAGCTCAGGCCCTGCTGCTCCATCTTCTGGTGCGTTGAGTACAGGTGCTTGGTCCTGCCGAAGACATGGGCGTCGAGCTTGTTCTTCTTGAGCATCTTCTGGACCATCTCGATGACCTTGTCGATATACTCCTGTCCGGAGGATCGATGCTGGGCAACTGCGTCCGTCAGCTGCTCGTACACGTCCGGCTTGAGATATTGAAGACACATGTCCTCAAGCTCGGTCTTGATGCGGTGCAGGCCGAGTCTGTTGGCCAGCGGCGCATAGATGTCCAGTGTCTCCTGAGCGATCATGCGCTGCTTGATGGGCTTCATGTGCTCAAGGGTGCGCATGTTGTGCAGGCGGTCCGCCAGCTTGACCATGAGTACGCGGATGTCCTCGGCCATGGCCAGGATCATCTTGCGCATGTTCTCGGCCTGAGCCACGGCCTTGGACTCGAACTGCATCTTGCTGATCTTGGTGACGCCGTCAACGATGTCCGCCACTTCAACGCCGAAGATTTCCTCCAGCTCATCCACGCTCGTGTCGGTGTCCTCGACCACGTCGTGCAGCAGCCCCGCAGCCACGGTGGCTTCGTCGAGCTGCATCACCGAAAGCTGGTAGGCCACGGACATGGGGTGCGATATGTAGGGCTCGCCGGAAAGGCGGATCACGCCGTCATGCGACTGTGCGGCAAAGACATAGGCCCGCTGGATGAGTTCCAGATCGGGGTTGTCGATGTATGAGGCGACTTGGTCGGTTATGTCATTGATTCGTATCATATTTTACTGTGCGCGTAGCTGAAGTTTCTCGGGAATCCACCAGCGGATGAAGTTGTGCGATATGCCGGCGGGAGCGGGTTCGATCCCCCGGACACGTGAAGAGACAATCGGCAGTGAATACGGGACATACAAGAACACATAAGGCTGGTCCTCGTGAAGTATTTCCTGCACCCTGTCGTAGATTTTCTTTCGTTCCTCACGGTTTACGAGTTGTCTGCCACGGACGAGCAGTTCATCAAGTTCCTCGTTTTTGTAATCGATGAAGTTCAGGCCGCCGGGTTTGGCATTGTCCGAGTGCCAGACGTTGTAAAGATCCGGGTCCTGAAGGATGTTCCAGCTCAGAATCAGGGCGTCGAACCGGCCCTTGTTCACGAACTCGCTGATGAAGGAGGACCACTCGATGGCCCGAATCTCCACTTTGATGCCGATGTCGGCCAGCCTGCGTTGGATGATGACGGCACTTTTGGTGCGTTGCGAGTTGCCCTGATTGGTGATGATGGTGAACCAGAACGGCTTTCCGTCCCTGTCCAGCCAGCCGTCACCGTCTCTATCCTTCCACCCAGCCTTTTCCAGCAGCTTCAGGGCTTCTTCAGGCTGGTAGCCGTAATCTTCAACAGCCTCGTTGTACTGCCACGTTCCGGGTTTGTATGGCCCGATTGCTGGCGTTCCGAGGCCGAAGAGCACGCCTTTGACGATCTCTTCCTTGTCGATCGCCAGACTCAGCGCCCTGCGTACGCGACGGTCCTTGAAGAACGGATGGCGCAGGTTGAAGCCAAGGTACGTGTAACCAAAGGACAGGTATTTGAATTTATTGAATCGCTGTTGCCAGTCTTTGCTCTGGGTCTGCCTCAGATATTGAAGCGGTGTCAGACCCATGGTGTCCAGTCCCCCTGCCTTGAGTTCCAGAAATTGGGTGGAGATGTCCGGGATGATCCGGTAGTGAATCTCGTCCATGTAGGGTCTGCCCTCGAAATAATCATTGTTTGCCGCGAGGGTGAGATGTCGGCCGGAGACCCATTCCTTGAGTTTGTAGGGGCCTGCTCCAACGGGATTTTTGCTGTACTCGGTATCCAGCAGGTCCTCGCCTTCCAGAACGTGTTCTGGCAGTATTTCCTGTGCCCATGTGACGAGGGAGCGCGCAAAGGGCTTGTCATAAAAAACTTCAAAGGTATACTTACCTGTGCGACGGAACTCCCGGATCTGTTTCCAGTCGGCGGCATAAGCCGTAGGGGTTTCGGGATCCACCATGAGTTCATAAGTGAACTCAACATCTTCGGCTGTTAGCGGTTCGCCGTCGGTCCAGTAGATGTCGTCGCGAAGCGTAAATTTGAGGTGTCGGCCGCCGTCCAGAACCTGATAGGACTTGGCGGCGTAGGGTTTCAGCGTGATGTTTTTGTCGTACTTGAGCGGCGAGACATAGATGTAGGAAGCTATGGCGTGAGAGCCCGCATCCGTGGCAAGAGGCGGAATGAGGTTCGTCACCCTGCCGAGCATGGGCTCCACGAACCGTCCGCCGTAGTCTGGACCGCTTTGAGCAGATGCATTTGAAATGCTTGCAAAAATTAAAATCAGTAGTAAGGCGAGTCTCATTTTTCCTTGCCAAATCGTCTGGTTTTGATCATATAAACTCGGTTGCCCGCTGGACATCTTAGAGTATTAACCATAGCGGCGCAAAAGCCAATACCTCAACGGAATCGAGATGTTTTGACCGGGGCACGAGCCTCCCCGGTTTCGGAAGGGACACATCAGGACAAACCGGCCAAGGAGTCTGTCCGGCATGGCTAACGGCGAAGAAGCAATCGTCAAGGAAATACTTCAGGAATTCATAGACGATACCGTTCCCGAATATATTCTGGAAATGGCGCAGGACATCGTTGCGAGCAGCGGTGTCATGAAAATCGACCTCAAAAAGAGGGATCAGTACTGGGACATCGACGGGATGGTCCAGGGTGATGATTTTCAGAATTACGCCTCGGAAATCGGCCTGAACCTCGGCGACAACACGATCAATTACTATTGCAACTGCCCGGAATCCTTTTCGGGAGTGTGTAAGCACGTGGCTGCCACAGCCATCAAGTTGCACCATTCGGTGAACGGTGAGCAGGGAGAATCCGTCCCTACCGCGAGAACCGACTGGCACCAGACTTTCCGCCCCTTCTTCGCTACCGAACTGGAACCCGAAGCGGGCAAACACTACATAATCTATCGCCTGTATCCCGAACCGGGACGACTTCAGGTTGCCTTTTTCCGCGCCAGACAGAACAAATCCGGTATTTCCTCGGTCCAGAACGAGATCACGCTGCACCAGATCGTGGAGAACCCCGAATGGTGCGATCCATCGCCTTCCCTGCCCAGGGTGGCCGAAATGATCGGCCATTATCTGGACTACTGGGGCCATCGCGTGGAGATTCCGGCCGGTCTGCATTCGTGGTTTTTCCGCGCCATCAAGAACGAGTACTATCTCTACCTGCGCGAAACCGATCAGCCCGTTCGCATAGAAAGCAAGACCATGCAGCTCAAGCTCTCCCCGCATCTGAGCGAGGACGGTCTGCAGTTCGACATCCTGCTCTCACGCGAGGACCAGATCCCCTTCTCCATCACCGGTGAAGAGGAAATCTATTTTTATGGACGGCTGCCTCTTTGGGTCTATTACAAGCAGGGGTTCTATCCTGTTCAGACGGGGCTCGACCCTGAGTTGATTCAGGACATGGTGGAACAGGTTCCCATCATTCCGCACAGCGATGTTTCGGAATTTCTGGACCGCGTCTGGACCAAGATTCCGGTTTCGGACCTCTACGGGCACGACGACTTTCTCGAACGTGTCGGTCCCATCTTTCAGGATGCCTCGTACAACCCGAAGCTGTATCTGGACGAGGAAGGCAGCCTGCTTACGCTCAAGGTCCAGAACATGTACGAGAACGAACACGGGGAATTTTCCCTGCCCGGGCCCAACCCGGACCTTCAGACCGGCTCGTATCACTATGAAGGCAAGAGTTACCTCATCCGCCGCGCGCAGGATGAGGAAGCCATGCTGCTGGCGGAACTCTCCGACATGGGATTCCAGCCGCGCAGCAATCACATCTGGTTCATGGAGCAGGAAGAGGCCATCAATTTCCTGCTCGACTATTACCCGATGCTGGTCGAAGCCTACCGCGTTTTTGGCGAAAAGAACCTGACGCGCTACAAGGTGCGCAATTCCAAGCCGGAGATCGTGGCAGAGGTGGAGAGCGACGAGGAAAACAAGTGGTTCAAGCTCGACCTCACGGTGGAATACGACGACCAGCGCGTGCCCATCGACAAGATCTGGAAAGCGTGGACTCAGGGCAAGCGTTACGTGCAACTCAAGGACGGCTCCTATACAAGCCTTCCCGAGTCGTGGCTCAACCGCCTCGGGCACAAGCTCAAGAATCTCGGCTTTGACCCTGAAAAGCCGCCTCAGCAGACCTTCAAGCAGTTCGAGGCTCCGGTGCTGGACAAACTGCTTGAGGATATCCCGAACACGCATACGGACGAATTCTTTGTCGAGCTGCGCGAGAAAATCCACAACTTCAGAGAAATCAGAAAGGTCGAACAACCCAAGAGCCTGAACGCTACCCTGCGACCGTATCAGGTTGAGGGCCTGAGCTACCTGAACTTCCTGCGCGACTACGGCTTTGGCGGCATCCTTGCGGACGAAATGGGGCTTGGAAAAACCATCCAGACGCTCTCCTTCATCCTCTCGGTATCAGAAGCCGGTTCGGAGCTGCCCAACCTGATCATCGTCCCCACCTCGGTTCTGCCCAACTGGGAGCGTGAGGCGCAAAAGTTCGTGCCGCAGCTCAAGCGGCTGACCATCTATGGCACCAAGCGCGAGGACCTGTTCGCCAAGATCAAGGACTCGGACCTTGTCATCACCACGTATGCCCTGCTGCGTCGGGACCTCGATGAGCTGCTCAAGTACAAGTACTCCTCGGTGATTCTCGACGAAGCCCAGAATATCAAGAACCCCAACACGATCACCGCCAGATCGGTGCGTAAGCTGGAGGCTGATACCAAGCTCTGCCTCTCCGGTACGCCCATCGAGAACAACCTTTTCGAGCTGTGGTCGCTTTTCGAGTTCCTCATGCCCGGCTTCCTCGGCTCGCAGCACTCCTTCCAGCGCGGCATCGTCAAGCCCATCAAGGATGGCGACGAGGAAACGCTGGACTATCTGCGCTCTCGCGTAAAGCCGTTCATACTGCGCCGCACCAAGAACATGGTTGCGCGGGATCTGCCGCCCAAGATCGAGACCACGCATTACTGCGAACTCATCGACGAGCAGCGCGATCTCTACAATGCTCTGGCCAAGAAGCTCAAGGATCAGGTGCTCAAGGACGTGGATGAGAAGGGGCTTGCCAAGAGCCAGATGTCCATTCTGGACGCCCTGCTCAAGCTGCGCCAGATCTGCTGCCATCCCCGCCTGCTCAAGCTGGATATGCCGGGCGTGGACACCAACCTGCCCTCTGGCAAGTTTGACGCGTTCAAGGACCTTATCTATGAGGTCATCGAAGGGGGGCACAAGGTGCTCGTTTTCTCGCAGTTCGTGCAGATGCTTCATGTCATCCGTTCCTGGCTGCAGATCAAGGAAATTCCCTTCTGTTACCTCGACGGCGCCAGCAAGGACCGTTTCGAGCAGGTGGACCGCTTCAACGAGAACGAGGATATCCCGATATTCCTGATCTCGCTCAAGGCAGGCGGTACCGGCCTGAACCTCACTTCAGCGGACTATGTCATTCATTATGATCCGTGGTGGAACCCGGCTGTTGAGAATCAGGCCACAGACCGTACGCACCGCATCGGCCAGAAGCGACAGGTGTTTGCCTACAAGATGATCTGCCAGAACACCGTGGAGGAAAAAATCCTCAAGCTTCAGGAGGCGAAGAAGGATGTAGCGGAGGCGGTCATTCCCGGACAGGCGGCGCTCAAGAGCCTCACACGGGACGATCTGGAAATGCTTTTCGAGGTATAGCCCATGCACGAGCCGAGGAACATCGCGGAAACCGGAGAAGGACTCATGGACCGCATCTATCGGCTTGCCACATACATCTTCGACCCGCTGCATCACTTCTGGGAGCGGGATACTACGCAGCGGGCGGTTGCCGGCGGCCTCATCGGGGTCTTCCTGCTGGGGCTTGTGACCATTGAGTTGAACAGGCAGGGACTCCTGCCCGCTTCCATGGCGGCATCCACGCCTACAAGTCACTACATGGCCATCAACCTGGCCTTCACTTTGGTGCTTGTGGTGGAAGTTGTCGGGCTTATCTTCGCTCTGCCCTGCTCCATATCCCGCGCACTCGGCAAGCAGTTCGAGATTCTTGCTCTCATCCTCTTGCGAAGCTCCTTCAAGGAACTGGCCGAGTTTCCGGAGCCGATCGCCCTTTCCGGCCACATGGACGCTCTGCTGCGAATAGTGTCCGATGCCACCGGCGCACTGCTCATTTTCGCCATCCTCGGCGTATACATCATGATCAATCGGCCCATTGAAGACGAAGGTTCGAAAGGACAGATTCTCTTTCGTTTCGTCTCAGCCAAGAAAATCGTGGCCTTGTCGCTGTTGGTTGCCTTCATTGCCTTGGGTATCAAGAACTGGGTTCAGTTCTTCATGAATGGCGAGACCTTTGATGTTTTCCATGCCATGTTCACGGTTTTGATCTTCAGCGACATCCTGCTCGTACTCATCTCGCAGCGATTCCTTCCTCAGTTCCGAGCTGTATTTCGTAACTCGGGCTTTGCCCTTGCCACCCTCCTCATCCGCCTCGCCCTGACCGCACCGATTTATTATGACGCACTCATCGGGGTTGGGGCTGCCGCTTATGCGGTCCTCCTCACGCTTACCTATAATGCCTTTTTTGCCCCCGGAAGAGCCGGACACAGGAAATAAGATCGGCTTAGTAGACAATCTTCATCATATTATGCTATTTTTGAGCTGATTACTTTGTGAAGCTGAATATTTCAGCGTTAAATTCGGGGCGTTGCGATGAGTTCGGACCGCAACAAAAAGAAGCTCGCACCTGAGGAGAGGCTCGCTTTTCTTCAAAAGAGTTTTCCAGAGCACAAGGTTGGTTTCAGAAGCCTTCTACAGGTTTTGAACAGTCTTGATGCCGTCGTGTACGCCACCGACCTCCAGACCGATGAAATACTCTTCCTTAACAAAAAGGCCGTCGATGCCCTCAACCTTTCCACGGATTATTCCGGCTGCAAGTGTTGGGAGGTTCTTCAGGAGGGACAGAACGAGCGCTGCCCGTTCTGCACGAACGACCTTTTGCTCGATGAAGCCGGCAACCCCGGCGACTCCATAGTCTGGGAGTTCCAGAATACGCTCAACGACCGTTGGTATCTTATTCAGGATCGCGCCATTCAGTGGTGGGACGGCAGAATGGCCCGTCTTGAGATCGCGACCGATATTACAAGCCGAAAGCGCTACGAGGATATTCTCTCTTCGCGGAACAACATTCTTGCTTCCGTCAACCGTATTGCAGAACGAATGCTCCGGGAGGGCGACTGGAAAAAATATCTGGATGAGACGCTTTTCGATCTGGGTAATGCTTCCGAAGCAGACCGCGTTTACATTTTCAAAAATTCACTGACTGCCGACGGACGTTTGACCATGAGCCAATTGCAGGAGTGGGTTAGCGATGGCGTCAGCCCTCAAATCGAGAATCCTGCGTTACAGGAGCAGACCTATGAGGATGTAGGGGCTCTTCGCTGGAAGCAGATGCTTTCCAAGGGAGAGATTGTCAGTGGTGCAGTGGCTGATTTCCCCGAGGGAGAGCAGGCGGTCCTGGTGCCTCAGGGAATAAAGTCCCTCGTGGCTGCGCCTATTCATGCTGATGGTGAATGGTGGGGCTTTTTGGGCCTGGATGACTGCAAACGCGAGCGGGACTGGAATTACGGCGAGGTCGAAGCGCTCAGTACGGCCGCTCGCATTATCGGTAGCGCCATTGTGCGTGAACGCATGGAAGACAGTATGTGTCTGGCAAATGAAGAGGCGCTCTTGGCGAACGAGGCCAAATCGCAGTTTCTTGCCAACATGAGTCATGAAATTCGCACTCCCCTCAACGGTGTGCTCGCGATGGTGCAACTCCTGACGCATACTGACCTGAACGAAGAGCAGAGGAAACTTCTGGACCATGCCAAAACCGCAGGCGGCAGCCTGCTTGAAATCATCAATGACATTCTTGATCTCAGCAGAATCGAGGCTGGAAAAACCCAACTTGAGGAAACCTATTTCGAACTATCCGAAGTGGTCGAGGGTGTGCACGCCTCGTTTGTCGATACCGCCAAGCTCAAGGGAGTGAGCCTGGAAGTCGATGTCGATTCTCATCTTCCCGAAGCTTTCATCGGTGACCCGGCCAGGTTGCGGCAGATTCTCTTCAATCTTGTCGGGAACGCGGTCAAGTTCACCCCTGAGGGAAGTGTTCGGCTGAAAGTTTCAGGACATGCGCTGCAAGGCGACAGGTATCATCTCGATTTTGTGGTTGAGGATACCGGCATTGGTATTCCGGAAGACCGGCTTGAATCCATTTTCGCTCCCTTTACGCAGGCAGACGAAACATTCAACAGACGTTTCGGAGGGTCTGGTCTTGGGCTCGGCATTGCCCAAAAGCTGTGCCATCTCTTTGGTGGTGATCTGAATATTGAAAGCACTCAGGGCGAGGGAACAGCGGCTCATTTCTGGATTACGGTATTAAAAAGCGATCCGAAAACGGTTGAGGATGACCTGTTCGGAGCATCCGAGCCGTTGCAGAATCTTTCCATTCTCTTGGCCGAGGACAACAGGATCAACGCCATTGCGGCCAAACGGTTTCTCGAAATGGCAGGGCATGAGGTTACCACTGTCGGTAACGGAATCGAGGCGCTTGATGCGCTCAAAAAGCAGAGCTTCGACTGCGTGCTCATGGACGTTCAGATGCCCGAGATGGACGGTCTTGAGGCAATATCCCGAATACGGGATGGAAAATTCCCTGAAATCGATTCTGAAATACCGATCATTGCCCTGACAGCGCATGCCATGAAGGGTGACCGAGAGCAGTTCCTGAAGAAGGGAGCCGATAGCTATATATCGAAGCCCTTCGAGGTGGAGCAGCTCATTAAGGTTTTATGCGATACCATTGGCAAAAAGAAAACGGACGAAACCTGAGTTCCGTCCGTTGTGACCGGTCGTAAAAAGGGATCTTGGCTAGAAGGGAACGTCGTCCATTCCGCTCGCCTCGGAGGGAAAGGCCGGACCGAGATCTTCTTCGGGCTGTTGCTGTTGCTGTTGGGGCTGCTGGTATCCGCCGCCCTGCTGCTGACCCTGAGGATAGCCGCCCTGCTGCTGGTATCCGCCCTGTTGCTGATACCCGCCACCCTGCTGACGCGGCTGCTGCTGGTTGTCCCTCGGAGAATCCAGACCCTGCACGCGGTCGGCCACGATTTCGGTGGTCCAACGGTCCTGACCGTTCTGGTCCTGCCATTTGCGGGTCTGCAGCTTGCCCTCGACATTAACGAGGCTGCCCTTCTTCAGGTAGTTGCCGCAAAATTCGGCGGTCTGCCGCCATGCGACCACGCGGTGCCATTCAGTGCGGTCAACGCGCTGTCCGCTCTGCTTGTCGCGGTACCCCTCGTCCGTGGCTACGGACATTTTGGCGAGTGCCTGTCCGTTGGCGGTGTAGGACAGCTCGGGATCACGTCCAAGACGGCCTATCAATATAACTTTGTTAAGGCTTCCAGCCATGTTTTCTCCTCATCTTGAATTGTGGAATTCAAGTATCAAAATTTCGCTGCAATGTCTTCCAACGCGTCAAGGTTGTCTTCCAGCGCATAGGTCAGCTTGTCAGCCTCCTGCGGCTGCCAGTCCGCAAGGCTGGCGCGAAGTTTTTGCAGCGTATCGTGGGCGGTTTTGGCCTTGTCTTCCAGCGCTTCGACCTTTTTTTTGTCGATAAGCTCTGCGTGACAAGCTGTCTGCACGGCTTCGGCAAGCTCCATGACGCCTCTGGCTGGCGTTATGAACGTGCCGTCCTCCCATACAAGGGAGGCCAGGGAAGGCCAGCGCTTCGAAACTTCCTTTTCATCAAAGGTCCAGGCCGAGACCCGTACCTGCAGGATACCGCCCATGATTTCCTCCTATTCTTCTTCCCATTCGCTCTGGACACGGTTGACCACGTCCTGAATGGTTGAGAGCTGGTCTTCCGGACAAATGCCGAGCAGGGGCTCGTCGGCATCGACGTTGTCGCCCCGGTGGAAGTAGACCGAGTAGATGATGCCCTCGGGACCGGAGTATGTCAGCGGGGTCTCACGCTTCATGCGGGAAACGATAAGGATCTCCATGCCCTCATGGACCTTCACCGACTGTTTTCCGGAAACCTTGAGTTTCTGGTCAACTTCCGGAATGAAGTAGTACTTGGCTCGCTCGGGCGCACGGAACAGGTGCAGCGCCTGCTGAAGAATCAATTCGATGACTTCATTCTTCGTCAGGAAGTGGCGAATGGTCAGCAGTTCTTCACCCGCTTCCACGAACTGTCCGTCCAGTTCGGTGCGGACCGACTGGATTTCCCCTTTTTCCGGGGCGTTGATCGGTTTGCGGTTTTTCTCGCGGGTCAGCGTCGCCACCTGTGTGCCCGGCTTTTCCTTGTAGGAGCCGGAGCGGCCGACGACCTGCTCGCCCGTTTTCAGTCCCGCGAATTCCACCACCCCGGTATGCGGGGCGCGGACAACTATTTCCTTGTAGGGAGATGCCTTGATCTCCTCAAGCAGTTCCTTGACGTTCAGCACGGGATTCTCCTCCCGGATATGTTTTCTTGAAGCGGTGCCACGCGGGGTCAGCGATAATAGAGGTTGCGTCCCCCCATGGTCAAGAGCGCTCTGTGAAGATTGCCCTTGAGCTCGCGGCGGTCCCATATGCCGTGAATGTGCCCTCTGGACAAGGCATGGTAGGCCTTGTGGTAGTTTGGGGGCACTTCAATCCCGGTCGTCTCGGTTATGACGCCGGGGCCGGCAAAGCCAATGTTCGTGGACCGGATGGCGAACTGGTAAGGCGAGCAGCCCAAAAAGCTTGCCAGCGGTCCGGCGTACGAGTTGGTGTCGTAAACGACGAGATACAGGCCCCCCGCATCGATATAGCGGCGTACGGCCTGTGTGCAGCGGGGCATCTGAATGACTCCGTTGACCCCTTCCTGAATGCGGATACCGGCGGTACCGTGCACATAGGCTATGAGCGGATAGCGTCGTTTCATGGCGCGTTCGCAGGCACGGATGAACTTCTCCCCTTCCGCGGCTCCGACAGTGCCGCCCCGGAACGGAGCCGTCAGCACAGCCACCACGGTGTCGATGCCCTTGAGGTTGGTCTCGAAGGTGATGCAGGCCGAATTCAGGCCGGTACGTTCACGAGCCTGATCAATTTTGACCTGAAATCCTTCGTAGTCCAGCGGGTTGACGGATTCTATTTCCCGCCCGAATTCGTGGGCGTGGGGGTAATCGAAGACATTGTGCAGATACCATTGGTATTCCATGCGGAAATGATGTCCGCAGTTCGGGCAGACGCCCGCAAATTCCCCGAACAGATCCGGAGCCCATACATCCTGACAACCGTGCGTACGCACGTTGGGGCAGGATATCGTCTTGTCGTCCCTGCTGCGGGGGCTGATCCAGAGCCACTGGTCGTCGCCAAGGTAGGCGCCTTCCTCGGGCCTTGAAAGCCGGGTCAGTTTCTTGATGTCCGTGTTGGTCGTGGAGCCGTCTCCGGATGCCGTACTCGTAATGAGCTTCTTGACGGGCTTGACGAGCTTCTCGCTCACAAGGTGGACTTCGGCGGCCACTTCTTCCATGAAGCTGTCCAGCTTCTTCTTGTGACGACCCAGCAGGTCATGACGCACGAAGGAGTTCATGGCCAGCCCCATGTTTTCGCACGACTCCGTCACTCGTTTCATGACGGAGCGATTGTCACGGTAGGCGTGCTGGCTCATGTGGCGGAACTTGTCCCATCTCTTTTCCACGAGACGCGTCCGGGCGCCTTTGGAAAGACTCCAGCGGACGAAGATGCTTTCTGCGTCGGCATCCCTGCCGCGCTTTTGCTGTTTGAGCGCAAGCGAGCGGAACAGTTGCATGGACTTGACGCCAAGCACCGCCTCGTTGGTGGACTGGATGAGTTCCCGCCTGAGATCCTTGAAAAAATTGTAATGATTCGGACGCGCCCCCAGTGGAGGTTCGTTCAAGACCCTGTCCACATACCCGTTGTTCAGGTTGTCCTCGGCGGTTATGCCAAGCTGTCGTGCGCACTTTTCCACCAGTTCCGCGCCAGCCCGGTTGCCGTCACGCAGTCGTCCTTCGATGGCGGCGGCGCCTTCCGGGGAAATGACGGAATAGTATCCGTGAGAAAGCATGATGCGTCGGTCTGCAAGTCCGATGGCTTCCGCTCCACCCGAGCCGCCTTCGGAAATGGTGGCAATCACCGGAACTCGCAGCGCTGCCATTTCATAAAGATTCTTCGCGATCTGTTGTGCCGCGCCGGGGTAGTCTTCGATAGGGTAGGAGCCGGGAGTGAAGATGAACGAATGAACCGGAATGTTCTCGGTTTCGGCGACTTTCATGTAGTGCAGCGCCTTGGCGTTGCCCCACGGCTTGACCGAACCGCCGTTCCTGAATTCCTCGCCGTGCCCCTTCTCCTGTCCGATGACCATGACCGACTGGTTGAAAACCTTCTGGCCGACGCGTCGGGTGAGGTAGGCTCGGGCAATGACCATGCTGGGGTCGATGCTGAACTCGCCTTGCCCGCCTATCTCGGAGTAGTTGTCGTAGACGTTCTCTAGGATGTCCTTGAGACAGATGCGTTGAGGATGGCGCACTATGCGAACCTTGTCCATGGGTGACAGGCTCTGGTCCAGTTTCATTTCGAGAAAGTCGAACAGCCCTTCCATGTGGGCGATGTCGCGCGTAGAATCCGGTTCAGGGTCGGACTTGAGCTTTTCGAGCAGTTCCTGAAACTTGGCTTCAAGGATGGTCACGCTGGCACGGCCTTCACCGTCGCCAACAATGTCCTTGGCGTAGTTCAGGCGGTCCCTGAGGGCCAGAATTCTCTTATCGCTGTCCATGCCCTAGAACTCCAGCAGTGTCGCGGTGCGTTCGCGAAGGTAGTCGATGTTGGTGGCAAAACCGCCAACTCCCCTGCCTTCGAGAACGAGGTTGTCCAGAAACTCCACGCCGCGGCGTTTGGCTTCGGCGAGGTCTGCGCCGCGGATGATCGCAAGCGCGAGGTTCGGGTCGTATTCCATGGGAATTTCGTATTCGCGGTCCACTGGAATCTGAGTGTGCATGGTCAGCCACGGCTGCGGTTGCCATTCGAAACGTGTGATGGTTCCGGAGCAGGGAGCGAAGCGCTCGGCGGTTTTTTCGGCTATGATCCTGTATTCGATGCCGACACCTTCAAAGGTGATGTCCTCCTGACCGTATCCCATGGGCTGTCCCAAAGCCAGACGAATCTGCTCGGCGATGAGGTCGGTGCCGTCCTCGCCCTTGATGCGGGAAACAGCGGCGGAAACCCCGTTTTCCACCTGAATGCGGGTATTGACTTCCATGAGGAACGGTTCGCCTCTTGGCGTGACGATCCATTCCCACGTTCCGACGGAGTCATAACCAACTTCGGCTGCCATTTTCAGGGAGTGGTCAATGATCGACTGTAGCACCCCCGCCGCGTCAAAGGCATATCCCAGTTCGTCCGGAACGAACCCCGGAGCGACCTCGATGCGCTTTTGTTTACCCGTGGATTGCACGGAGCAGTTCCGGGTGCCGAAATGAACGTGCGAGACTCCCTCTCGTTCGGAAAGCATTTGCACTTCCAAATGATTGAAGTCAAAAATGCGTTGCTCGATGAGCACGCCTTCGTCATTGAAATTCCGTTTGGCGTAGTTGCGGATGCGCCGGTACACGGAGCGGAACTCGTCAGGGTCCTCAACCTCTTCGATGCCCATTCCGCCTCCGCCTGCCGAGGCTTTGACCAGCACGCAGGAGTCCTTCATGCCCTGCTCGGCCTGGAAGGCAAAAAGGGTCTCGGCGATTTCCTCGGCTTCAAGTTCGCTGTAGATCGGTCGGTCCGACCCCGGAATGGTCGGAACGCCCAGGCCGCGGGCGATGCGCTTGGTATTGATCTTGTCGCCGAGGTCGCGAATGACCCACCAGGAAGGACCGATGAAGAGCAGCGGCCTGTCGCGGCGAACCACCCTTCTGGCGAACCGGAAGTCCTCGGCGAAAAAACCGTAGCCGGGATGCACGGCAGTCGCGCCGGATTCATCGGCCACCGAGAGAACTTCGTTGGCGTCGAGATAGGAGTGGATGCGATAGAGCGACTTGTCACCGCCCCATTCCCGCGCAAGGGCGACATGACCCGAGTCCTTGTCGGGTTCGGTGTAAAGGGCGACGAAATCGTGTCCGAGCTTGCGGCAGGCCCGCATGATACGGATGGCGATTTCCCCGCGGTTGGCTATGAGTATGCGGTGTTTCTCAGCCAAGGGCGCGCCTATTTGTCTTTGTTCTTCTTCAGGGCAATGAGTCTTTTCTGCACTTCGAGCACGAGTTTGTCCAGCCGTTGTTGCTGCCGGCGGTCAAGCTGTTCGAAGTTGAGTCCGGCAATGCCGTTCTCCGCCACGCGAATGACGTTGGCCTTGATGTCGGAAAGAAAAAGTTTGCCGTTGAGGAGCAGCTTGACCGGATGCGATGTGCCTTCGCGCATGGTGGAGTCACCTTCCACGGCAAATCCTGTCGCGGAGATGTCCTTGACGGGCAAGGTTTTGCCCTGCTCCAGAAATTCCACAGTCAGGCCGGGCACGCGGGTTCTGAAGGCCCTTCGGAGTTTTTCTTCGGCGTCAGGCAGGGAAATGTTGAAGTCCATAAAAAATACCTCGATGGTTCATCCTCGTAGTCCGAGGGGGTAATCCCTTACCGTCCGGTAACCCGTTTTTCAAGCACGAACTCCACCCTGCGGTTCTTGGCGCGATAGGCGGGGGTTGTGTTCGGATAGATAGGATTCATGTCCGCAAGGCCGGTTGCTGTAAGTCGCGAGGGCTCAATGCCCATCTGCAGCAACATGCGAAGGACGTTAACGGCCCGCATGGCCGAAATCTCCCAGTTGTCCTTGAAACGTCCCCGTCCGCTCACCGGGGTGTTGTCGGTGTATCCGAGAATCTTGATGGTCTGGTCGGGGTGCTTGATGAAGAAATCCCTGAGTTGCGAAACCAGCCTTTTACCCTCCGGGCTGAGGGTCACCCTGCCGGAGCCGAACATGACGTCGCCCGGGACGCGGATTGTGATGACGCCGTCTTCGAAATTTGCGCTGACGACCCCTTCAAGCCCCTTGGTGGTTTGAAGGGTCTTAACCTCAGCAAAGACCTTGCGCTGTGATTCGATGATCTGGCGGCGCATGAGTGCCTGATCTATGAGCACCCCTGCTTCCTCGCGGGTGATGCGGCTGGTGGCGATCTTCTCCATCTTGCCGGACAGGGCGTGGGTTACTGATGAAAATGTTTCGGAAAACTTGGTGGTGTCGAGGGTAGACATGGAATACAGCAGGATGAAGAAAACGAGCAACAGCATGGCCAGATCGGCAAATGTCGTCAGCCAGTCTTGTTGGTCCCCCTCTTCTTCTTGCAAGGGGATATTGTACAGATCGTAATCTTCTTTCACGATCTAGTCCCCGCGCTCGGAGGGCGACAGGAACGAGGAGAGCTTCTCGTAAACCAGTCGCGGGTTGTTGTTTTCAAGAATGGACTTGGCTCCCTCGAAGATGATTTCGAGGTTGAGCTGCTCCTGAAGCGTGCGCGCCTTGAGCTTTGCGGCGAGCGGAATGAAAATCAGCGTGGACATTGCCGAACCGTAGAAGGTGGTCAGAATGGCTACTGCCATGGCCGGGCCGATGGTGGAGGGATCGTTGAGTCGCGAGAGCATCTGTACGAGACCGATGAGCGTTCCCATCATTCCGAAGGCCGGAGCGAGGCTGCCGAGGCGCTTGAATACGTCCTGCCCCACCTGATGGCGTCTGCGCATGGAGTTGATTTCGATGGCCAGCGTCGCGTGGATGAGCTGCGTGTCCGCGTTATCCGCGATGAGCTGGCAGGATTTCTTGAGAACCATGTTCTCGGTCTGGACATTTTCAAGGGCCAGCAATCCTTCTCGGCGGCTGATTTCAGCCACTTTGACCATGATGTTCACCACGTCGCGCGCGCTGGTTTTTCTCTGATGAAAGACCTTGAACGCCGCCTTCACCGCTTGTAAGACTTCTTCGAACGGAAAGGCGACCATGATCGATGCAAGGGTCCCGCCCACCACGATCATCATGCCGGGGACGTTGAGAAATACGTCCACGGCACCGCCGATGACAATGGCGCCCACGACGAGTCCGAGGCCGATGATGAGTCCGAGTAGGGTTGCTATATCCATCAGAAATTAACCTGCCTTATGTCGGATTTGCATTTAATCCGAGAGGTTGCAACTAAAACGGACACGGTTGAAACCACGTCCTCACAGGGAGATTGTTCATGAACAAGCGCAGGACCGTGCTGCAATCTGTTCGATATATACAGGAAAATGTGGGGAAAATACAACCCGCAAGCGCAGGAATCGTTACGGGCTCAGGCTTGGGCGCCGTGGTGGACGCTTTGGATGTCGAACACTCCCTGCCCTACTCCGAGATTCCGGGGTTTCCCGTTTCGACTGTGGAGGGCCACGCCGGGAAGCTGGTTTTCGGTCATGCCTATGGCCGCCCCATCGTCGTCATGCAGGGCAGAATCCACCTTTACGAAGGCTTTACGCCGGACGAAGTGGTGCACGGCATCCGGGTTTTTCACGAGCTGGGCATCAGAACCGTCATTCTCACCAATGCAGCGGGTGCCCTTGATCCACGGTTCGAGGTAGGTCGTCCCATGCTCGTGACCGACCACATCAATTTTTCCGGCGCGAGCTGCCTCACCGGAGAAAATGTGGAGGATTGGGGCCCGCGTTTTCCCGACATGAGCCGGGTCTACGATCTCGCTCTGCGTGAGTTGGCCGTTCGCAAGGCGTTGGAACTCGAAATTCCTCTTGAACGCGGGGTCTATGTTCAGGTTCCCGGACCCAATCTGGAAACTCCGGCCGAAACCCGCGCCTACCGTCGGCTCGGAGCAGACGCCATCGGCATGTCCACTGCTCTTGAAGCCATGGCCGCCGTGCATTGCGGCATGCGTGTCATGGCGCTTTCATGCCTGACGAACAAGAACGTCCCCGATGCCATGGAAGAAACGTCCCACGAAGCCGTGCTTGAGGCTGCAGAGCGAGCTTCCAGATCCATCGCATCTCTACTCATGGAAATCCTAAAGGATATTCCAGATACTGCCGAAGAGTAGTCAGGACTCGCCCGAATTCGGGGATCGTGCTGCGCAGAAATTCAATACGGGGTATCCAATGAACAAGGCGGCTTGTGTTTTTCTCATGCTCTTACTCGTGTCGGTGTTGGCCGCGAGTTGTTCCACCGTGAAAGATGGCGCGGTTTCAACCTACGAGTTTGTTTTTGATAGCGAACCGACCGCCACTCCCGTTTTTCCGAAAAAGGACGATGTTCTGGTAGATGCCGCGTTTGATGCCGCCGACGAGATGCATTCCAACGTGAACCGGACATTGCTTCCGGCTGATTCTCCGGTATATATCACCCGTTTCGTGAATATTGAAAACACCGCCGACAGGTCCCCTTTCGGAAAAGTCGTATCCGAGCAGATTGCCGTGAGGCTCTTTCAGCGCGGCTGGCGGATTGCCGACGGAGCGCCGCCTGAGGATGCCGTGTCCAAGTTCGACAAGCAGGCTGAAGAGCACGAGGACAAGGACCTCATCCTGCGTGAGACGGATTACAATATACAACCGTCCATGCTCGTCGGAAGCTACGAAGTGGGCGACGAGTCTGTGCTGGTTCATGCGCGCGTCGTCCGTTTGCGGGACAAACTTGTGGTCGCAGCGCACGCATGGTCACTGCCCATGAATGATAGGGTGCGCGACCTCCTTGGCCTGACCGAACCGGCTGATAGTATGCGGCCCACCGTCCGGACCGAATTCTGATTTTCCCTTTTCTCGGTTTGTCTTAAAACTACTCTTTTCCCCCTTGACGTTGAAAACGATTTTCACTATCAAAGAGTTCAAGGCGAACGAAACCTCCTTGAACCCAATGACAGAAAACACCTCCATTCTTCACTGTAACCTGCCGGGACCGATCCCCCCTCGGTCCCGGCGAAATCTTTCAAAGGAGATTCCGAATGAATAATGTAAAATTTGTGGGACATCTCAATCGTGAAGGTATGAAGGCCCTGTCCGAAGGAGACCTGATGAACGCCAGGTTCCTCCTGTATCAGGCTCTCGACAAATGCCGTCTTTTCAAATCGCCTCTCAACGAAGCAAAGATTCGAAACAATCTCGGGCTGGTGCTTCAGCAGGATGGGGACTTGAATTCTGCGTCCGAGAATTTTCAGGCTGCATTGAAAATTGTAAGAGATGAAGTTGGTGAGGAAACCGGAATTTTTAAGCGAATCGAAACGAATTACCGCCGCTGCGGTTGCGCAGCTTAGGAGAGCCTCATGAGCAACAGGCCAACCCTTTCCTCCGGTGACAGGAAGCGATTTCTCAAAAACGCCTTCAAGGCGTTCGGCAGCAGTTCGGATCGTCCTTCAAGGCGGGATGGAACGCCCAAAACCAGCGGCGACGGATAGAACTCATCAAACCCGGCCCGGCCGGGTTTTTTCATGACAAAAGGCTGTTGGCGAGCAGAAAGACGAGGACCACGGCGATTGCCCCGCCGAGAAGCATGAGCGGCACCGGGATGCTTCTGAATCTGTCCGGCGTGGACGGTGCTCCGGCCCCCGCGAATTCTTCGGCCCCGTCTCGCAGTACCAGATACAGGTACCCATTGGACGTGACCGCTGCATATTTCCCTTGTGCGAAGCGCTCGCAATGCTCATCCAGCGCCTCACGCGGAGCGGAGCGTCCGTTTGGCATGGAGCTTTGCAGATATCCGGAAACCAACAGCGCCTCTTCGGGCGTGATGCCGTGCCGAGTTGCTATATCCGTGAAAAAATCGTGCATCGTATCGTTGTCTCGAAAGATGATGCGCGCTGTCTCAAGATTCATGGAATACAAGGCGTGTTGCATGGCTTCCCCGCTGGATGCGTCAAGTGTGCGGTTCAAATCTTCCTTGGGAACCGGAACCTGCCATGATGTAACGGTTACGCGCATTGGCGACTGCACGCAAGTCCGCCCGGGACATGCCTGTGCAAAACGTTCCTTTGCCGTTGCCAGAGGCGATTGGTTGAGCTATTTTGTTCTTATGCGAAACATTTACCTGATAGGCCCCCGCGGTTGCGGCAAGACGACCATCGGCAAAGAACTGGCCGACAGGCTTGATATGCCCTTCGTGGACACGGATGCTGTCTTTCTTGACAGGCACGGCACCATAGCCGATTTCGTGGCCCACAACGGGTGGGACGCTTTTCGCGACGCCGAGGCCGAAATTCTCGCTTCTATTGCCGACAGGGCGGGAACTGTTGTCGGATGCGGCGGTGGAATCGTTCTTCGCGAAAGCAATCGCGAGCTCCTCAGGAAAGGTTTCTGCGTTTATCTCAAGGCATCCGCGGATGAGCTTGCGCGCCGACTCAGGGCTGACCCCTCTCAGGAACAGCGCCCTTCCCTGACAGGCAATCCGCTCGACGATGAAATACGACAGGTGTTGCAGGAGCGGGAGCCGCTATATTTTGACTGCGCCAATCTGGTGATGAAAGTCTCCGAGCCTTGGCGCATCGCTGATTTTGTTGCGGAAAAGGTTAAATCCGGCTTCTTCTGAACCGGAAGTCTCCTTCAACCGTCTTTTGTGGCACGGTCCTGAAAAGAATTCCTGTTTCGAGGCGGTTGCGTTCCGTACGCGGCGGGCGTAAGGACGTGTGATGCGAACCAAGCTGCTGACGCCATTCTGGCTGCCGGTCCATTTCTTCACTCTCGGCATTCTTGTGGGAACAGTGCTGCTTCATGCTGACGCGGCTCATCCCGGCCAGACGCTTTCGTGGTTGGACAGCCTGTTCACGGCTACCTCCGCCATGTGCGTCACCGGCCTGATCGTCGTGGATACGGGGTCGTTCTTCTCCCCTTACGGACAGGGGGTAATCCTCGCCCTGATCCAACTGGGCGGCCTCGGCATCATGACTTACACCAGTCTGGCCCTCTACCTGTTGGGGCAACACGTTTCACTTGCGGACAGGCTGGCTGTCAGCAACAGCCTCCTGCACGATCCGAGCTTCAGCCTGAAGAGTTTCCTGCTGCGCGTGGTGATCGGCACTTTTGCCATAGAGCTGGTCGGAACCGCCCTGCTCTACTTCTCTCATCCCGGCGGGTTCTCCCTCTGGTCCGCCTTCTTTCACTCCATCAGCGCATTCTGCAACGCCGGTTTTTCACTGTATTCGGACAGCCTGACCCGTTGGCAGGGTGATTGGGGCGTCTGTTCGATCTTCATGGCACTCATCATCCTCGGTGGGCTTGGCTTCTACGTACTCAACGAGTTGGCGACCCGAATTGCGGACGCGGCCCGTCTGCGACCTCCCAGAAACGGAAGTTGTTATTTTTTCACATGGCATACCAGCGTCGTGCTCAAAACGACCGCTTTTCTCATAGTGGCAGGAACTCTGGCCATCTATTTTGCCGAGATGTACGGCAGCGGCTGGTCCGGGCCATGGCACAAGGAGTTGCTCAAGGCCCTGTTCAATTCGGTTACCAGCCGTACCGCCGGATTCAACACCATGGAAATGGCAGACCTGACGAACGTGTCGCTGGTGCTCATTCTCATGCTCATGCTCATCGGCGGCTCGCCTGGATCCTGTGCTGGCGGGGTGAAAACCACCACGTTCCGCGCGATTTGGGGATTCATCGTCGCCCAGTTCAAAGGTGCCGAGCAGGCTCGGGTCGGACGCTTCGCTCTGGATCTGCATTCCATGCGGCGGGCGCTGACGCTGGCTGTCTTCGCGGCTTTCATCGTCGGCTTCTCTTCCCTTGCACTCGAAATAACTGAAGGCGGCGACCTGCCGCATCACATGGTTCGCGGGCATTTTCTGGATACACTTTTCGAGGTGGTGTCTGCATTCGGAACCGTGGGACTCTCCACCGGGATCACCGACTCGCTTTCCGCTCCGGGCAAAGGTGTGATAATCATGCTCATGTTCGTGGGCAGGCTCGGCCCCATCTGGCTGCTCTCGGCACTGCACAGTTGGCAGCGGCCGACGAGATACAAGGTTCCCGAAGACAGCCTGCCGCTTGGCTAATCGAGGATAATCATGACGAAACAACGCGAAATCGGAGTAATAGGACTCGGCAAATTCGGCGGTTCTCTTGCGCTGGCTCTGCAGGAGCTGGAGATCGACGTACTGGCCATAGACCGTTACGAGGCCAATGTGCGCCAGATGCGTGACCGGCTGCCGCAGGTCTTTCAGGCCGACGGCACTGACAAGGCCGCACTGGAACAGCTGGGATTCAATGATATGGAGCAGGTGGTGGTTTCCATCGGCAATTCCATGGAATCCAGCATTCTGGTTGTGCTGAACCTGCAGGACCTGGGGGTCAAGAACATCTGGGTCAAGGCCGTGAGTTCACAGCATGAAAAGGTGCTGCAGCGGCTCGGGGTGGACTTCGTGGTTTTTCCCGAGCAGTTCGTGGCCAAGCAGATGGCTCACAGGCTGGCTGTTCCCGGCATCATGGACTACCTCGGTCTCGGCGACGACGTGCTGACACGCGAGATCGAAGTGGAGGAATGGCAGAACCGCACGCTCAGGGATTTGGATCTCACCAACGAGCATCAGGTGCAGGTCGTTGCCATCAAATACAAGGGCAGCGAGCATTTCACATTCGTCCCGAGTCCTGACAAACCGCTGGAGGAAGGCGACGTGCTCGTGGTTCTCGGCAAAGCGGAAAACGTTCTCAAGCTCAAGAAAACCTAGGGGGTACGATGAGCGGCAATACTTTCGGCGAGCTCTTCACGCTCACCACCTTCGGTGAATCCCACGGCCCCGGCCTCGGCGGCGTGGTGGACGGCTGTCCCGCCGGAATCCCCATGTCCGAAGAGATCGTCCAGCAGGAGCTGGATCGTCGCAAACCCGGTCAGGGAGCGGCTTCCACCGCACGTAAGGAATCCGATACCGTCAGGATTTATTCCGGCGTGTTCGAAGGGCAGACCACCGGCACCCCCATCGGGTTCGTGGTGGAGAACGAGGACCAGCGTTCCAGAGACTACTCACGCGTCAAGGACGTCTTTCGCCCCGGCCACGCAGACTTCACGTATCACTCGAAGTTTGGCGGCGTGCGCGACTACCGCGGCGGCGGACGTTCCTCCGGCCGTGAGACCGTGGCCCGCGTGGCGGGAGGAGCTGTAGCCCTTGAGTTTCTGCGTAGTGAAGGGATTTCCGTCTTTGCCTACACGGCCGAGATCGGAGGAATTTCCGCAGACCCGGTGGATATGGAGAATGCCCAGAATAATCCCTTCTTTTCACCTGATGGAGAGGTGGTGGAGAAATGGGAGGAGCGTATCCGTGAGGTCAAGGGGCTGGGTGACACCCTTGGCGGTGTTGTCGAGGTCCGCATAGCTGGATTGGCTCCGGGCATCGGGGAACCGGTTTTCGACAAGCTGGACGCGCGTCTGGCATACGCCCTCATGGGCGTAGGCGCGGTCAAGGCCGTCGAGATTGGCTCCGGCTGCGATGCGGCCCGTAAACTCGGTAGCGAGAACAACGACTATATGACCACCGCCGGATTTTCGTCCAACAACGCAGGCGGGATCCTCGGCGGTATTTCCAGCGGGCAGGACGTGGTGGCTCGCGCATTCGTCAAGCCCATCCCATCCATCGCGCAGGAACAGCACTGCATGGACGTGGAGGGAAAACGGGTATGCATGCGTATCGGCGGCAGGCACGACATCTGCGCCATTCCAAGAATCAACCCGGTGCTGAAGGCCATGACGGCCCTCACGCTGGCAGACCTGATTCTCCGTGACCGTCGGCTCGGCGTCAGACCGTAGTCGCGATTATCTGAAAAGAAGAAAGGGAGGACGCCTTCGGCGTTCTCCCTTTTTTGATTTATTCACCCGAGCCTTTGTTTTCAGCGGGCTTCTTCTTTCGCCTGCGCGGCCTGCGTTTGCGTTTGGGCTTGTCATCCGAGCCCGCCTTGTCGCCTGAGGGCTTTTTGTCGCCGGAAGGCTTTCGGTCAGGTTTTCCCTTGCCCTTTTGAGGACTCTTCTTGGGCTGTTCCGAAAGGGGCACTTCGGGCGGGGTATGCAGCGACTGCTGATAGAATTCATCCATCAACATGCCCAGCAGCACCAGCGTATCATCTTCCTCGGCAAAACGTTTGGCGATGTCCAGAAAGCGGGAAATGCGTTCGCCCTGAAAATAGGTCAGGTCGCGGCGTTTTTTCTCAAGCATTGCCGTGAGGCGTTCCTCAATGACCGAGGCCACCTCCTCGTCGTCCGGGATTTCGCGTTCGACGAGATTTATCTTGAATTTTGCGGCAATGCGCTTGAGTTCGGCCTTCTGGACGAGGTCCACGAGGGTGATGACGGTTCCGGACGCGCCAGCCCTGCCGGTTCTGCCCGCACGGTGGATGTAGGACTCCGGGTCTTCCGGCGGTTCGAACATGAAGACGTGGGAAAGCTCGGGAATATCGATGCCGCGCGCGGCGACGTCGGTGGCCACGAGAATCCTGAGTTGGCCTTCGCGGATGCGATTCAGCACGCTTTCGCGCTTGTTCTGCGAAAGGTCGGCGGTCAGCGGTTCGGCGTCAAAGCCGAACTGCTTGATGACCGTGGCCACGAATTCCACGTTGCGCTTGGTGTTGCAGAACACGATGGCGGACGTGGGGTTCTCGGTCTCGATGAGCTTGAGCAGATGGCGCTCCTTGCCCATGGCCGGGACCTCATAGAAAATGTTTTCGATTTCCGCAACGTTGACCTGATCCTGCGAAAGGCTCAGGAAATCCGGCTTGTGCAGGAACTGGTCGGCCAGACGCAGTACCACGGGCGGATAGGTTGCGGAGAACATGAACGCGCCGGCGAGCCTGTCGGGTAAAAATGCCTGAATGCGTTTCATGTCGGGGTAGAAGCCGATGGAGAGCATACGGTCGGCTTCGTCGAAGATGAGAACCTGCAGTTTGTTCAGGTTCAGCGAGCCACCCTTGAGGTGGTCGAGCACTCGACCGGGCGTACCCACCACGATCTGTGCGCCCTCGGAAAAGGCGTCGAGCTGGGCCTTGTAGCCAACACCGCCGTAGACGGCCACGACGTTGATACCGGAGTCTCCGGCAAGGTTCTTGGCTTCCTGAGCGACCTGCTTTGCGAGTTCGCGGGTGGGGACAAGCACGAGTGCCTGACAGTCGGTGGAGTCGGGCTTTATGCGGTCGAGAAGCGGCAGCACGAAGGCGCCGGTCTTTCCCGAGCCGGTGCGGGCCTGAACCATGACGTCGCGTCCCTGCATGACGTAAGGCAGCGCCTTCTTCTGCACGGGCATGATGTCGGACCAGCCTACACGTTTGCAGGCGTCCATAAGCGGTTCGGGCAGTTGATCAAAGGAAATTTCGGGAAGTTGTTCGGAGCCCTTGCTTTCGGTTTCGGCTCCCTGGTCGGGTCTGGTGTCGTCAGTCATATGGTGATGTATACTCCTGTTCGGTGCGGTAATGTCGCAATCCGTGTCAATACGCCTACCCGAGATATGGCTCAAGAGCAAGGCTCAGACCTGGCAATCCCTGCAATCGGGGCAGTTTTGCGCCATAATTGAAGCCTTCCGTCGCTGCCGGAAAGAAGGCACGGAGACCGTCGATTCCGGCGAGGTCTGTCGCTTTACTCTTCAAGGTCCTTGAGGCAATGTCTCCGGTCATGTGCGATTTTTCTACGGATTCCGTTTCCTGCCAGGGCTTTTGCCCCCGATGCGGTACCGAGCATTCTCTCAAGGCCGGTTCGGCCATGGAGGCGTGCCGGAAACTCATGACCGAGCTGGAGCGTCATGGACGCATTGATTGGCATCTGCCGGAAAGCGAGGCTGACCCAAGGCTTTCGACCACACCGCTTTTCGGTCAGCCGCGTGGCCAGATGTTCGGTGTGATGACGTACGAGGATGCCGCAGGAAACCCGGGCGTTGCAAAAGCCTTTTCCGGTCAGTTCAATGGCGTCTGGGCCGTGAAGGGCTGGGCTCCTCCGTTGGTCGAGCAGGAGGCTTTTGACGAGGTTTCCCGCCATATTGAGCCGGAAATCAAACGGCTGGGGCGCAGAATTCAGGCTCTTAATGGGGATGCCACGCTTCGCGCGGAACTCAAACGCATGCGACGTGAGCTGTCTTCGCAACTCATGCGGGAGATTCATGAACTATACGTTCTCAGAAATTTCAAGAATGAGAGCGCCCAGCTTCAGCACGTCTTTCAAGGCAAGGGGATTCCAACCGGAACCGGTGACTGCTGCGCGCCCAAGCTGCTCCAGTTGGCAGCCGTCAATGGCTGGCGACCTCTTGGAATAGCGGAATTCTTCTGGGGGCGGGAAAATCGTTCAGGCACCAGGGAACACGCTCGTTTCTATCCTGCCTGCATTGAAAAATGCCGCCCGATATTGGGGTTCATGCTTTGCGGTTCTCAAGGCTAAGCTCCTGAATAGCCAGAAATACCTTCTCCATTCGATTTCTCTTGACCACTCGTTGCGGTTGCCTTAGGGATACTGTTTTGCAGTCGCACACCACTACCAATCCAGCCGCCGAGGCGGCGGCCGGTGTGCTTTACTATTATCAACAGAAATTCAAGGACTGATCATCATGAGCCGCATTCCCATTTCGATTCAGGGTTATGAGAGCGTCAAAAAAGAACTGGACGAACTGAAGAAGGAACGTCCGGGAGTCATTCAGGCAATCAAGGAAGCCCGTGAAGAAGGCGACCTCAAGGAAAACGCCGGATACGACGCGGCCCGTGAACGTCAGGGCATGCTGGAGGCGCGCATCAGCCACATTGAATCCCGCATGCCGTATTTCGACCTGATCGACCTCGACAAGCAGAACAGCGATGAGATTCTTTTCGGCGCGACTGTTGAGATTGAGGACATGGAAACCGAGGAAGTCAAGAAGTACACGCTTCTCGGTGCCGACGAAGCCGACTACAAGAACGGCACCATTTCCATCATGTCTCCGGTGGCACAGGCGCTGCTTGGCAAGATGGAAGGCGACGAAATCGTTGTTGACGCCCCGCGTGGGAAGATCGAATACGAGATCATTTCCGTCAAATACGAGGGTGCCGCCGCTGTGAAGCGCTAGGTCCGCCTGCCCCATAGAGCGTTAAAAAGCCCCCTTCCCTCTCGGGACGGGGGCTTTTCTTGTCTTTGTTGCATGCCGCTATTTCTTGACGGGCTTCAGGCGCACGGCGGTGCCGTAGCAGGAATAGTACTTGTCCCCTTCCGGATGAAAGGAAACGTTCTCGCGGTAGGCGATGATGGCGTCCGCGTTGACGTCCACCGCCTGAGCCAGCAGGCCGTAGAAGGCGTTGTCGAAGATGTAGCTGCGACAGACGATGAGACCGAACGCCCCAGCTATTTCGCGGCCCGGCATCTCATCGGTGGTCACGATCTTGATCTTGCCGCCAAGATACAGGTTCTTGGCCAGTTCAAGCCTCTGGTCATTCTTGCTTTCTTCCTTGTATACGGGCTTTTTCGGCCCGCCGAATATCAGCGCCATTGGAGAATCCTTGGATTTGAATCGGTTGTGACTAAGGACTCATATCCCATGACCCGTGGATTCATCAAGCCCCACGCTTGTCGGAAAAGGCCTGCATGAGCAACCGGGTGCCTGCCATGAACGTTCCCTGATTGCAGGCATCCAGTATTGCCGCGTCGTTCCAGCCATTTTCACGCTGCTCGGTGATGTCTTCTTTCGAAACCCTTTCGCCGCGCACCACGCGCATGACGAACACCAATAGGCTTTTCTCCCCATCAGAAAGCGGTGCATTATTTGGCGAATTGCGCATCTCTTCCAACTCGGCGTCATCAACTCCGGTTGCGAGCAACAGGTTCCTGCTGAAATCCACGCATTCGCTCAAACCGAAGTGATCGGCAGCGAGATAGCGGATTGAAGCTGTCAACGCGAAATCCAGCGCGGAGCGGTCTCGGTAGTAACCAATCTGTCGCATCTGGCACTCGAAGAGCCCCGGGCTTGCACTCAGGAGTTGCAATGGAGCCGGAACACCGAATGCTTCCGGAAAAGCCGAGTATGCTTTTCCTATCTCTCCTTCAGCTGACTCGGGGGCAACATGGTTGAGCATGAACATGAAAATCTCCTTTGTAGTAGACCAGTCGTCTAGTTGAGAGGTGTAAAAAAGGTCACCTCGTGACCTGCTAATATTGGTCCAGAATAATGGAGAAAACGAATTTTTCGAACTGATCCAGCGGCTCCGGAGATTTACTGGCTTTCATACGCACAAGAGCTCCCTGCCAGGAATTGACGATGAAGTCCGCCGTTTCCCGTGGATCAATTATGACCGGAATGTCTCCGCGCTCCTTGGCCTGCGAAAGGACTCCCTCCGCATACCGTGACATGGCGTCGAACACGCGAGCAATAGCCTTTGCGAATAAGGGGTTCAAGTCTCCCATTTCCTGGGAGAGATTGCCGATGGGACATCCAAGGGCATAACCGCTTTCATCAAGTCTGTTGCGCAGGCCGGCAAACATGCCCCTGAGTCGATCAAGCGGCGGCAGTTCGGACTCCTCCAACTGCCGGCGCATGGCTTCAACAAAGCGAATTCTGTGGAACTCCACCAGTTCCAGACCGAATGCTTCCTTGCTGGAAAAATAGAAATAGAACGAGCCCTTGGGGACGTCCGCTTCCCGAAGGACCTCGGAAATACCGGTATTGTTGAACCCCTGCCGGTGCACAAGGTTCGCGCCGATCTCAAGGATGTGTTCTTTCGTGTTTTTTCCCATGGAAACTCTGTAGACCGATCGGTCTAGTCTTGTCAAATAGCATCACGTCTGTTCAGCGGAGCGTCACCAATGCCGGGCCAGATCCTGGCGATTCCGAAGCTTGCACGAATGAATGTCCAGAGCGTGGCGGCAAGCCATATCCAGACAAGCGCGGGGGCAGGTCGAAAGTGTTCTATGCCTATAACGGCGGCGGCACCGCAAATGGAGGCAATGACCATGGCGTTTCGTAAAAATCGAAAGTCGCCGGTGCCCCAATGGATGCCGTCCGTGGCGTATGACAGCGAACTGAGCGGTTGCATCAGGGCCGCCGTCAGCCATCCGGGGTGGAAGACGGCGATTGCTCCGGCCGGGACGAGCAACCATGCCACCTGTGCTCGGAAGAGGATCATCCCGAAGCACAATGCCGCTCCGGTGCCGATGCTCCAGAAGCAGGTCAGCCGGGCAACGCTTTTGGCCGTCACCCGGTCGGCGCGTCCGACAAAATATCCCACAAGCGACTGCGCGGTGATGGCGAATGCATCCAGAAACAATGCGGCAAAGATGAAGAACTGACGGATAGCCTGATAGGCCGCCCCTTCCTCGGGGCCGACCTGATTGGCCGCACGGGTGCAGAGCGACAGGAAGATGAGAACCGCTCCGGTCCTCACGAAGATGTCGCCTCCTATGGAAAGAAGCTTGCGGCAGTCCGTAAGGCGAAGGTCTCGTGAAAGCCCGACCATCCGACCAGTCGCAACTAGGGCCCAGATGGCCCCGCACCACTGGCTGATGGAGCTGGCAAGCCCTGCTCCGCCGACGCCCATGGTAGGGAACGGTCCCACGCCGAAGACCAGAAGCCAGTCCAGAAGCACGTTCATCGCATTGACGCCCACCGCAACATACAGAGCGGTCTTCATGTCCTGCGCTCCCCGCAGTGCGCCGAAGCAGGCAACGGTTACCAGAACACCCGGCGCACCGAGCAATCGGTATTCCATATATTCCGAGGCGTTTTGCAGTACAGCCCCGTCGCCGCCCAGTAGCGCGCCGATGCCGTCAAGAAGCGGGAGGGCACCGAAAAAAAGAACCAGCCCAACCGAGGCGGCCATGGCACATGCGAGGGAACTGATTCTCGCGGCTCGTGAAGGATCGTCCTCACCCAGAGAATGGGCGACTTCGGTTTGCGTGCCGATGCCGAGAAACGAAAAGGCCCAGAACACGGCGGAAAAAGCCATGGTTCCGATGCCGAGTGCGGCGGTTGCCTCAGATCCCAGACGCGCGACGAAAGCAGTGTCTGCCAGCCCCGTGACTGGTTCCGCCACGAGGGAAAACAATACCGGAATCGCGAGCTTGAGTATGGTTCGATTGGGTGAACGGTGAAAGGGATGGTCGTGATGCGGCATGAAAAGCTCCGGGTTCCGGTAATGCCTACTCCCGGCCCGTTAGGGAATCAAGCATAAAAAAGCCCCGCCGAAGCGGGGCTTGTGTCTACTTTGAGGCGATGATCTCGCCCCGCTCGCGGGGGCTTCCGTAAGGAACTTCTTCCACACCGCCGTAATGGTCGAGAGCCTCCTGCGTCAGGTTGGGCAGGATGACCTCGTTACGCTGCTCTTTTTCAATGATTTCATCATAGGTTTCATTGATATAGACGTAACGGCTCGCCGAGTTGGGATGCGTCGTATCATGGGAAATCGCATAGGGGCTTTCGGCACCCATGCCTCGCCACACGTTTGCGGCATCTTCCACATTGTATCCACCACGGTAAGCAAAATAGAGGCCGAGGTAATCGGCTTCCTTTTCGTGATCGATGCTGTTGCTGTAATTCATCTGGTTCGCGATGGATACTCCGGCATTGGAACTTACGCCGGTCAGGCCGGTGATGAGGATGTCCACGAAAAGCCCAGTGTTCAGTGCGGCCTGACTCTGGTCGATGTGACCCGCGATGTTGTGCCCGAGTTCATGCCCTACGATGAGGGCAAGCTGGGAGTCATTAGTGAATTCCTTGATGATCCCCTTGCAGATAATGATCTCTTCGCCACTGGCGTAGGCGTTGATTTCCGGCTTGTTTGAGTAAATAACATCGTAGTCGCACACCTTGACGGAGTGGATGGAGTGCTTTCTCTCCTTGCCCTTGTCATCCACCGTAAGCACGACCCTCGGCTCGTCCGAGGCATCCTCGCAGATGTCGGCCACCTTGTGCTTCCAGTCCCATCCTTCGCTGGGGAATTCGTTGCCATTGACGGCAAGGACGACCATTCCGGGTTTCAATCCGGCCTTATCCGCCGGACCGTTGGCCTGCACGGATTCGATGAAAACGTAATTTTCGCGGCCGCGAGGGAGATCAAGATAATCGATATACGCCTGCTGCCATTCTTCATCAATCGAATCAAGGGTACTCAGTTTCAAACCCTGTGCGTAGTTCCAGTTGTCTTTGCAAAACGGCATACCCGCTTGCAAAATGCGAAGCCCCACGCTTTCGGCCCTGTTTTCATATCCAAGGCGGCGTTCAAGGGCGAATGTCTTCTGGTAAAGCTGTTCTCGCTCAACCAGTTTTTCATCCACGTGTGGGTTGACGGTTGTGTTTCTGTAACATCCGCAGAGAATGACGGTTACCGCGGCCAGAGCAATCAGACGAACATGAGTACGCACAATAAACCTTCTCTCGATATTGAATTTCGACTCCTTTACCCGAAATTCTATCAGTAATCAATTGTGCATACTCGAAGGCTATGAATTCAGCCAGTTATTGAATACATCTCTTGCGCGTTTTGCATATTCTTCCTTGCGGAATTTCTTTGGCACACGCTTTTTGAGTCCCGGCATGAGGCCGAAGTTGATGTTGGAAGGTTGGAACCGTTTGTGCGGTGTGGTCTTCAGGTGCCCCATGAGCGCGCCGAGCGCGGTTTCCGCCGGAGGGTGACTCAGGTCGTTGCCTTCGAGTCTCGCACGCAGGAGCATGCCGAGCCACAATCCACAGGCGGCGGATTCAAGGTACCCTTCGACACCGGTTATCTGGCCTGCAAGGAAGACACCCGGCCGGGCCTTGAGCTCCAGTTCTTCGCTCAGCACTTCCGGTGCATTCACGTAAGTGTTGCGGTGAATGGAACCAAGACGCAGGAACTCGGCATTCTCCAGTCCCGGAATCATGCGGAAGATGCGTTTCTGCTCGGGGTATTTGAGCTTGGTCTGAAAACCTACGAGGTTGAAGGCGGTCTTGTCGCGATTCTCGGCCCTCAGCTGCACAACGGCGAAAGGCTGCTCCTCGCTGTGCGGATTGGTCAGCCCTACCGGCTTGAGAGGGCCGAATGCCAGCGTCATCTCGCCGCGCTCGGCCATCTCCTCCACCGGCAGGCAGCCCTCGAAATGTATTTCCTTTTCAAAGTCCCTAGCCTGAACCTTTTCCCCTTCCATAAGGGCTTTGATGAACGACTTGTACTCGTCCTCGGTCATGGGGCAGTTCAGATAGTCATCATCCTCGGGCCGCCAGCGGGAACCCCAGAACGCCTTGGAAAAATCTATGGAGTCACGCGTCACGATGGGCGCGATTGCGTCGTAGAAATACAGTCCCTCTCCGCCCACGGTCTGTGTCAGGCTCTGCGCAAGCGGCTCGCTCGCCAACGGTCCGGCGGTGATGCAGACCGCGTCGAAGCCCTGAATGCGTTCGTCATCAAGGGAGGTTATTTCCTCACGCTTGAGTTCAATGTTTTCATGAGACTCGATGCGGTCCGTTATGTGGCGGGAGAACAGCTCGCGGTCCACGGCCAGAGCCTTGCCTGCCGGAACCGAGGTGGCGTCGGCCGCTTCCATTACGAGGCTTCCCAGCTCATGCATTTCAGCATTGAGCAGGCCAACGCCTGCGGTGATGTCCGCGGAACGGAAAGAGTTGGAGCAGATCAGCTCGGCAAGAGTGTCGCGCTCATGGGCCTGCGAGTACTTGACGGGTTTCATTTCGAAAAGCGTCACGGAAACACCGGATTCCGCCAGTTTCCAAGCACATTCGCATCCGGCCAGTCCTGCGCCGACAACGGCTACCTTCTTCACGTTCACTCCCGGGGATCGTTGTTAAATGGACGGATTTGCTGTATACATCCGGAAACTCCGGAGTATCGACCCACATGGCGCAACCCGTCCTCGAAATCAAGGGCCTCACGACCAGCTTCGCCAGCCCCAAGGGCGTGGCCAAGGCGGTGGATACCGTCAGCCTGTCCGTAATGCAAGGCGAAACCCTTGCCCTTGTCGGAGAATCGGGCTGCGGCAAGTCGGTACTGGCCCTTTCCGTCATGGGGCTCGTCCCGGATCCGCCAGGCCGGATCACGCACGGACACATCCTTTTCCATGGCGACGATACCACCGAAATGGACCCTGACCAGCTCAGGGCCATGCGCGGCAATCGCATTTCCATGGTCTTTCAGGAACCCATGACCGCCCTAAACCCTGTTTTTCGCGTGGGCGAACAGATCGCCGAGGCCGTGCGGCTGCACATGAACCTGTCACGGGCCGAAGCCGACGCTCGCGCCGTGGAGACACTGCGGCTCACAGGAGTTCCGCACCCTGAGCGGGTCGCCAGGTCCTTTCCCCACGAGCTTTCGGGCGGGCTGCGGCAGCGGGTCGTCATTGCCATCGCGCTAGCCTGTGAACCGGAGCTTTTGCTCGCAGACGAACCCACGACCGCGCTCGACGTGACCATACAGGCGCAGGTGCTCGAACTCATGTCCGAGCTCAAGGAGCGCATGAATGGATCGCTCATGCTGATCACGCACGACCTCGGCGTGGTGGCGGGCATGGCGGACCGCGTGGCGGTCATGTATGCTGGCGAGCTGGTGGAGCTCTCTCCTGCCGAAGATTTTTTTTCCGAGCCGCTGCATCCCTACTCGCAGGGACTCATGGCCTCGGTGCCGAGACTTGGCGACAGAACGCCGGTTCAGGCGCTGCCCGGCACGGTCCCATCCATTTTTCATCGCCCCGAAGGATGCCGCTTTCATCCCCGATGCCCGCATTGCATGGATATCTGCCGTACCGTTCCGCCGCGCGAGGTGGTGCGTGAGGGAAGGCACCTGCGCTGCTGGCTGTTCGACAAGGGGGTGAAGGGATGACCGCCCTGCTCACCCTCTCGGAACTGACCAAGACCTACCGTGTTCGCGGCGGACTGCTGGGCCTTGAAGCCTCGCGTCTTCGCGCCGTGGACAGGGTGAGCCTGACCATGCGCGAGGGTGAAACCATGGGTCTCGTGGGCGAATCCGGGTGCGGCAAGTCCACTCTCGGCAGGCTCGTCTGTGGCCTGGAACCGCCGGACTCCGGACAGATCGAATTCAAAGGCAAGGCGCTTGATGATTGGGACGATCGCGAGCTTCGGCGCAGCATCCAGATCATATTTCAGGACCCGTATTCCTCGCTCAATCCCCGCCAAAGTATCGGTTCCGCGGTCAGGGAGCCGTTGGACATCCACAAGCTCGGCAACCGTGCCGAGAGAAAGGCCGAAGCCGTCAGGCTACTGAAACAGGTCGGGCTGGATGAGGATTACGCCTCGCGCTACCCGCACGAATTCTCCGGGGGACAGCGTCAGCGCATCGCCATTGCCCGCGCGTTGGCCCTCAAGCCGGAACTGATCGTCTGCGACGAGCCGGTCTCCGCGCTGGATGTCTGCGTACAGGCGCAGGTGCTCTCCCTGCTGCGCGAGTTGCAGAGCAGCTTTGGCCTGACATATCTCTTCATTTCGCATGACCTGTCCGTGGTCAGCAATCTGTGCGACCGCGTGGCCGTCATGTATCTTGGAAGAATTGTTGAACTCGCCAAAAGCGAGACATTGTTTGCGGGCGCCAGGCATCCCTACACGCAGGCGCTTCTCGCGGCGGTGCCTGTCCCGATCCCCGGTGCGGTGAGCAACGCCGTCAAACTTCAGGGTGAACCACCCAACCCCGCCGCGCCGCCTTCGGGATGTCCATTTCACCCGCGCTGTCCCAAGGCGTTTGACAAATGCCCCAAAGAGGAGCCGCCGCTCAAGGAAGTCGCTCCGGGCGTGGAAGCTGCCTGCTGGCTGTATTGAAACCGTAAAGACCTTCAAGGAATCAGAGACCATGAACCGTCAGGAAGCCTTTGAACTGCTGAAGAAGCACAACAGCGAAGACAACCTCATCAACCACGCCCTGGAATCCGAAGCCGTCATGCGTGCGCTGGCTGGCAAGCTCGGCAAGGATGAAGATCTCTGGGGCGTCACCGGCCTGCTGCACGATCTTGACTACGCCGGAACCAAGGAAAACGGCGAACGGCACGGCCTCGATACGGTCGATATGCTTGACGGCGCCCTGCCCGAAGACGCGATCAACGCCATCCGTCGCCACGCCTGTGAGATGAACGGGGCCGAAGACCCGGAAACCGAGTTCGACTACGCGCTTCGCTGCGGCGAGACCGTCACCGGCCTCATCCACGCGGCGGCCCTCGTCCGCCCCACCAAGATGGACGGCATGAAGGCCAAAAGCCTCAAGAAGAAGATGAAGGACAAGGCTTTTGCGGCCAGTGTCAACCGTGACTGCATTCGTGAATGCGAGAAAATCGGCATGGATCTCGGCGAATTTCTGACGCTTTCCATCGGTGCCATCGCGGCCATCGCCCCGGAAGTGGACCTGGCCTGATCTTGCGGGACGACCTGCCGTGTGCTACCTGATCGCATCACGTAGCACACCCGTCAGCCCGGAGTAACCTCTTGCCGGAATCAACCGAACCGTTCGCGCATACCGCCTCACCGGTCCACTCGCTGGACCCGCGTTTCAGGCTGCTTGCCGCAGTGGTCCTGACTGTGCCCGCCGCGCTGTTGACGAGTCCCGTGGCGGCCGGTGGCGCCCTGCTTGTGGGGGCTTTGCTCGCGTTTGCGGCGCGGCTTCCGTTTGGGCGGCTGGCAAAGCGGTTGCTGGCGGTCAACTTCTTTACGCTTTTCATGTGGATATTTCTTCCTTTCAGCACCCCTGGTACGCCGCTGACGAGTGTTGCCGGGCTTGAAGTGACCTTGGAAGGTCTTCGGCTGGCCGGGCTTATTACCCTGAAGACCAACGCCGTAGTGCTCTCGCTTACGGCGCTTATGGGCAGCATCCCGGTTCGCGACCTGGGTCCGGCCATGCAGTCCCTGCGCGTGCCCGACAAGCTCTGCCACATGCTGGTTTTCACGCATCGGTACGCCGTGCTGATCCGCGAGGAGCTGGACCGGATGAACCGAGCAGCGCGTGCCCGCGGCTTTCGTCCCCGCACTGACATGCACACCTACCGCTCCTATGCATGGTTGGCCGGGATGCTGTTGGTGCGCAGCTGGGACCGGGCCGAGCGTGTTCGTGACGCCATGATTTGCCGGGGCTTCTCCGGACGCTTCCACTCCCTCGCCATATTCCGAACATCCGGGCGTGATGTGGCTTTCCTGACCCTCATCCTGCTCGTCGCCGCCGGACTCATCTGGCTAGAATTCATCCGGAGGACCGCATGAACGACCACCTCGTCGAACTGCAACAGATTTCCTACGCGTGGCCCGGTCGCGGGAAGGTGCTCGACAACCTCGACCTGACCGTGCATCAAGGCGAAAGTCTGGGGCTCATGGGACCCAACGGTGCCGGAAAAACCACCCTGCTGCACGTGCTGATGGGATTGATCAAGCCCGATGGCGGCAGCATCCGTATTTTCGATCAGTCCGTGGAGACTTCTGACGACTTTGAACGGGTCCGGTTGAAAATCGGTTTCATGTTCCAGAATGCGGACGATCAGCTCTTCTGCCCTTCGGTTCTTGACGACGTGGCCTTCGGCCCGCTGAATCAGGGCATGGACCGCGCCGAGGCGCGTGAACTCGCCGTGAGCACGCTCGAATCTCTCGGGCTGCACGGCTTCGAGGATCGCGTCCCGTACCGACTTTCCGGCGGCGAAAAGCGGCTTGTGGCGCTGGCTACCGTTCTCTCCATGCGCCCCGGCCTGCTGGTGCTCGACGAGCCTACCACCGGCCTGTCTCCCGAGGCGCGGGAGCAACTGGTCGAGACGCTTAATTCATTGGACGTCCCCAAGCTCATTGTCTCCCACGAGGCCGATTTTCTCGATGCCACCACGCAGCGTATCGCCGCCATGAAGGACGGAAGAGTAGTCTCGGGAACCCTTGTTCCGCATACCCATACCCACGTCCACGTAGAGGGCGACGTCCCGCATCGGCACGACTAGCCGAACCGGCCGCGATCCAGATCGATCAGACTGGGGAGGATTTTCCTGCCTCCCGCCTCTTGGCTTTTTCCGTAAAATGGCTATCCTGTCGGGATGCACTTGATCGAGGAGCGAATCGTTGAGCAGTCCTGAACTCTCGGAGCGCATGACGCGTTCTCCCTATAAAACCATCTGGGGACTTGCCTGGCCGCAGGTACTCATGATGGTATTCCATTTTTTTATCGGTATGGCCGACGTATGGGTGGCGGGCAAGATCAACCGCGAAGTTCAGGCCTCGCTGGGAATCATCACCCAATCCCTGTTCTTTTTGCTGGTCGTGGCCATCGCCGTGGCCAACGGTGCGGTCGCGGCCATCAGCCAGTCCGAGGGCGCCGGACTCCATAAGCGGGTCAAGCGCTACGTCAGTCTTGCCGTAGCCTGTGCGCTGGCGCTCGGGGGCGTTTTCCTCCTCGTGGGGATGCCCTGCCGCGGGCTTTTGCAGGACGCGCTGCAGGTGCCGCAGGAGATGCGCTACGTCACGGAGTATTTCCTCAACGTCTACCTGATGATCCTGCCCTCCTATTATCTGCTCATCACCACAAACGCCGTTTTCAGGGCCCGCAAGCAGGTCATGGTGCCGCTGTATTCCATGGTGGTCGTGACCACCGTCAACGCGGTCATGGACGTTGGCCTCGGGCTTGGCATGTGGGGGCTGCCCAACCTCGGATACAAAGGGCTCGCGTGGGCAACCTTCGGCTCCGTGACGGCCGGGGCGATCAGCAACCTCATCGTGCTGCTCAAGCAGGGCGCCCTGGACCCCGCAAGTTTTCCGCCGGTTCGCTGGATCAAGGCGGCACTGCCGTATCTGGTGAAGGTGGCATGGCCCTCTGGTCTCATGCAAATCGTCTGGCATTCCGGGTATCTCGTGCTGTACGCCATCACGGCGAGCCTGCCCCGCGGCGAAGTGGACGCGCTGGCCGGCATGTCCATCGGCCTGCGCATCGAGTCGTTGCTCTTTCTGCCCGCGTTCGCACTGAATATGACGGCGAGCATCCTCATCGGGCATTACCTTGGTGCACGCGACCCGGACACCGCCAAGGCGTTCGGGTACAAGATTCTCGGAATCGGGGTGGTCAGCATCAGCCTGTTGACCTTCGCCATCTGGCCGCTGTTGCCGCCATGGGTGGCGTTGCTGACGCAGGAGCCGCTCGTTGAGGCGCAGGCACTCAGCTACCTGAAATGGAACGTGCTCGCGATACCGTTTACGCTTACCAGCATGATCATGGCGGGCTGTCTCAACGGTGCCGGGGCGACCTTATATAATATGATAATAATGGGATCGGCCACATGGTTCGTGCGTTTGCCGCTGGCATGGATGCTCGGCCATCATTTCATGAACGAGGCCGAAGGGATATGGATAGCAATGCTCTGCTCGCAGGTGATACAGGCTGCAGTTCTGCTGCACACCTACGCCACCCGCAACTGGCAGAAATTCGCAATGATAAAGGAACGAAAACTCAAGAAGGGTACATTCAATGGCGCTAGAATTTGAACCGATCAGCCTTGCGCGTCAGGAAGAATATCACAAAGCACTGTTCAGCTGCCCGGACAGGGCCAGCTCAGACTATGCCTTTGCCAACATTTGGGGCTGGGCCGAGCACTACGGGCTTGAATGGGCCTTTCACAAGAACATGGTCTTCATCCGTCAGACCAAGCCGGAAACCGTTTGCTGGGCCCCAGTGGGCCCATGGCACGAGTACGACTGGTTCGGGTGCAAGGCCATGGTGGAAGCAGGCAAATTCACCCGCGTGCCCGACTACCTCGCCAAACTCTGGCAGGAAGCGTACGCCGACCGCATCGAACTGACTGAAAACCGGGACCATTTCGACTACCTCTATTCGGTCGAAGACCTCACCGAGCTGCGGGGCAACAAGTTCCACAAGAAAAAGAACCTGCTCAACCAGTTCGTGAAGAAAACGGATTTCAATTACCATCCCATGGAGCCGGAGTGCGTGGAGGAAGTCCTCGCCATGCAGGCCGAATGGATCGCTTGGTATGAGGAAAACAACCCGTCTGAAGCGCTTGTGGCCGAGAATCACGCCATCGAGCGTGTACTGCATGACTTCGACCGTATCGGAACCCTTTACGGCGGCGCCATTCGCGTGGACGGTCGGGTCATCGCCTACACCGTGGCCGAGGCACTGGACGAGGAAACGGTGGTCATTCATTTCGAAAAGGGCGACGTGCGCTACAAGGGTGTTTATCAGGCCATCAACCAGATGTTCCTCAAGCACAACGCCCAGGAGTTCAAATACGTGAACCGTGAGCAGGACCTTGGTGACGAGGGCTTGCGCAAGGCCAAACTCTCGTACAATCCGGCCTTTCTGCTGAAGAAATACGAGGCGCGGCTCAAGTAGCCCCCTGAAGGGGCCGCTTCGGCGGTCCTTTTCGGAGTGTATCCGTGAGCATCGTACTGAAGGACAGGCAGTGGCATCGGCTGGCCGTGCTCGGTCTGGACGGGCTTCCGCTAGACCTTGCCCGCAAGCTCGGCGACACCCTGCCCAATATCGCCCGTATCGCCGCTGAAGCGGACACCGTTGACGCTGAAATTCCCGAACTTTCTCCGGTGAACTGGACCTCCATGTTCACGGGAAAAGGACCTGAAGAGCACGGGGTTTTCGGATTTGCGCGGTTTGACCCGGACACCTACCGCTCCTCGCCAGCCAGTTTCGAAGCCGTGGCCTGTCCCACCATATTCGATCGTCTGGGGGAAGCCGGTCGCGTTTCACGGGTCATCAACCTGCCCAACACCTATCCGGCTCGTCCCATCCGGGGAATGCTGGTGGCCGGGTTTGTAGCCGAAGACCTCGCCCGCGCCGTGCATCCGCCCTTTCTGCTGCCGAAGCTGAAGGAAGCGGGCTACCTCATTGAGCCGGAGACCGCCAATGCTTCCGCTGACCCTGCGGGACTTCTTCTGGGCCTGCGCGAAAGCCTCAAGACGCGGCGCAAGGCGCTGGACATGCTCTGGCCCGACCACGGCTGGGATCTTTTCATCTTCGTGCTGACGGAAACGGATCGGCTTTTCCATTTTCTGTACACTGCGGTGACGGATTCCATGCATCCGCTGCACCGGGAATGCATGGATTTCCTGCACGATTGGGATGAAGCGGTGGGTGACTTTCTTGAACGGTATGATGCGTTGCCGGAGCCGAAGCGTTTGATGGTCCATGCGGACCACGGATTCACGGAGTTGAAGACCGAAGTCTGCCTCAACACATGGCTTGTCTCAAACGGTCTGCTTTCGCTGGATTTTCCGCCGGAAGGCGAATGGGATTCCTCCAAGATTTCGCCGCAGGCCCGCGCCTTTGCCCTTGATCCGGGACGAATTTATCTGCACCGCCGTTCCCGCTTTTCGCGAGGCTGCCTGCGAGACGCAGACGCAGACAGGATGATCCCGGAGCTTAAAGCGGCCCTTGAGGGCTTGACCCATGCGGGGGAACGGGTCATGGAACGTGTCTTCACGGCTGACGAACTCTATTCCGGCACGCTCCGTGACCGTGCGCCGGACCTTGTCTGTCTGGCCCGTCCGGGGTACGACCTCAAGGCGAAGTTCGGTCGCGACAGCGTTTTCGGATTTCACGGACGCACCGGCACCCATACCGCCCGTGGTGCCATCTGGTACGACTCCCATGGCTCGAAGCCGCGCCGAATGCGCGAAATCGGGCAGGAAATACTCAAGCATTTCAATCTGGACCCATAATGAGCATCGACCTGAAGAATCAATTGAATCCGGCCCAGTACGAGGCCGTCACCACAACCGAAGGCCCGGTGCTGGTCATCGCGGGGGCCGGTTCCGGCAAGACGCGGACCATCGTCTACAGGCTGGCCCACCTCGTGGAACAGGGCGTAGACCCTGCGCAGATCCTGCTGCTGACCTTCACCCGCAAGGCTTCACAGGAAATGCTCGCCCGTGCCGAAGGCATCCTTGGGCGCCCGCTCGACGGCACCAGCGGCGGGACGTTCCACTCATTTGCTTACGCCACCCTTCGCCGTAACGCCATGGACCTCGGGTTTGACGGCGGCTTCACGCTCATGGATCGCGGGGATCAGGAAAACGCGGTGCGAGACATTCGTGCCGAACTCGAACTCGGCAAGGGAGACAAGTCGTTTCCCAAGAAAAACACCGTGCTGGACATGATCACCAAGTCCCGCAACAAGGAGGAGCCGCTGGACGCCATCGTGCAGCGCGAGGCCTACCACCTCTCCCCCTACATCGACGATATCGCGGAAATCGCCTCGGCTTACGCAGGATTCAAACGCAAGCACGCCCTGCTCGACTATGACGACCTGCTTTTCGAATTCGACAGACTGCTCACCGAGAACGAGCCGCTGCGCAACCAGCTCTCCACGCGCTATCGCTACGTCATGGTGGACGAATATCAGGACACCAACCTCGTGCAGGCGCGCATCGTGCAAAAGCTTGCGGGAACCAGCGGCAACGTCATGGCTGTCGGTGACGATGCCCAATCCATTTACGCCTTCCGTGGCGCGAAAGTGGACAACATCCTCAAGTTTCCTGAAATATTTCCCGGCGCAAAGGTCATCCGGCTGGAGCAGAACTACCGCAGTACGCAGGAAATCCTCGATCTGACCAACAACATTCTGGAAAACGCGCGCACCAAATTCGACAAGCACCTTTTTTCTGAGATCAAGGGGCGCGGCAAGCCCGAAGTGGTTTATCCCATCAGCGACCAGACGCAGGCGCGCATCGTGCTGGACAAGATTCTGGAGCTTGAGAAGCGGTATCCGCTCAAGGAGATCGCCGTGCTCTTTCGGGCCGGTTTTCAGTCCTTCCATCTGGAAACCTCGCTCACGCGTCTTGGGGTAAACTATCGCAAATTCGGCGGTATACGCTTCAGCGAAGCAGCGCACATCAAGGATATCATGTCGCTTCTGCGCCTGAGCCTGAACACCAATGATCTGCTGGCGTGGCAGCGGGCACTGGATCACGTGAAAGGGGTCGGGCCCAAGACCGTGGCCAAGATTTACGAGGCGCTGCACACACAGGGACGAGAGAAGTATCTGGCCAGTATGCGCAAGAAGCATCCCGCCGTGGCGGAGCTGCTTGATGAATTGGACGCCGTGCGCCGCTCCCAGCTGACACCCGCCGGGACGCTGGATCGCCTCATGGCGTTCTATCAGCCCATTCTCACTGAGAAATTCCCGGACGACTATCCCAAACGGCAGCAGGGACTGGAGCAGCTGGCGCAGATTGCCGCCAACTACCGCACCATGGATCAGTTTCTGGCCGACCTTTCCCTCGACGGCGATCCCGAAGACGATGAGATCGACGAGGACGCCTTGGTGCTGTCCACCGTTCACTCCTCCAAGGGACTTGAATGGAGCGCGGTCATCCTCATCGACCTCGTTGAGGATCGCTTCCCTTCCAAGCGGGCCATACAGCGCCCCGAGGACCTCGAAGAAGAACGCCGCCTCATGTACGTGGCCTGCACGCGGGCCAAGGAGCATCTGAGCCTGATGGTGCCCAAGACCATCTACAACCGCTTTAACGGCACCTCGGATCCGGCAATGCCCTCGCCCTTCGTCATGGAACTGCCCAACGAATGCTTCGAGAGGCTGCACGAGTCCTATTCCGGCGGTCTTGAGCGCAAGCAGAACGCCCCGAAACCGAAGGGGAGCTCCAAGGTGACCAACAAGGTGCGCAGCGCATCGGAATCCGGCTCCGACGATTCCGAGAAGCTCGGTTTCTGCCGCCACAAGATTTTCGGAAAAGGCAAGATCATCGCCCGTATCCCGCCCGACAAGTACCGCATCAACTTCCCGGGCTTCGGACTCAAGGTTATCATCAAAGATTACGTGGAACTCTTGTAATGGAGAATGTCATGAACCCTGCCAGCGAAGACGCGTTTCTGGAACTCATCGATTCCCATTTCACCCTGAGCAATCCGCACGTGAAGCTCGGACGCGGGGACGACTGCTGCATTTTGTCCAATGAATCGGACCTGTGCGTCAGTTCGGACCTGTTTCTGGAGGATGTCCACTTCCGGCGCTCATATTTTTCACCCGGCGATATCGGCTACAAGGCACTCGCGGTCAACCTTTCGGACATAGCCGGAATGGGCGCGCGACCGATTGCCTTCAACATGGACCTGATGATTCCCGATGGCCTGCCGGACGGATTCTGGGATGAGTTCTTCTCATCCATGTCTGCCCTCGCCCGCCAGAACGATCTGGTGCTCGCTGGCGGTGATCTGAGCCGGGCCGACAAGCTCGGCGTGAACATCACCATTTTCGGCGCCGGTGGTTCCAAGGGTCGTTTTATCGAGCGCAGAAAAGCCGCCGTTGGTGACGGGGTCTTCGTCTGCGGTGATCTCGGGCTTGCCCGCGTGGGTATGCTCGCCATGGAAGAAATGGGCGACGCCGCCAAGGAAGCCTATCCCGCCGCCTGCCGTGCCCACCTGCGCCCCAAGATGAAGCTGATGATCGCCTCCCTGCTCACCGCGGCAGGCACCTCTTCGCTCATGGATGTGTCGGACGGGCTGGCGAGGGATCTGCCCCGGTTGGTGACTCCCGAACAGGGCGTGGACATTGAGATTTCCGAAGACATGATCCCGGCCGAGGTGGTACGCTACTGCGAGGAAAAGGGACTCGACCCGGTGGAGACCCTCGTTCTCGGCGGCGAGGACTACGCACTTCTCGGCACCGCCGACTTCGAGACCGGTTTCAAGGTACGCTCGGTTCCGGGCGTTCAGATGCTCGGCAAGGTGAGCGGCACCCCCGGCGTGCGGGTCAACGGAAAGGATTTTTCAACCAGCGGCTTCGACCATTTCGCGTAGGAGGCATCATGGACCTTACCATTCATCCCGTCGGCTGGATCAGTTCAAGCATCACGGACAGGAACACCGCCCCCAAGATGGAGGACGAGGACGGCGCGGTACGGGCCGTCATCGACATCGAACCCGAGTATGAAGCCGGGCTCGACGGCCTGTCCGAGGGTGACTGGGTCGAACTGTTCACGTGGTTCCACGAGTCGAATCGCAAGACGCTGAAGGTTCATCCGCGCGGCAAGGAAGACAAGCCTCAGCGCGGCGTGTTCTCCACCCGCTCGCCCTTCCGTCCCAATCCGGTGGGGCTGCACAGGGTTCGCGTCATGCGCATTGAAGGCACCCGCCTTGAAGTGGAGCCGCTGGAAGCCATCGACGGCACACCCGTCATGGACATCAAGCCCTTCCCCAAGAAATGGAAGGGTAAACTGGCAGAACTCAACGAAAAGGAATGATCACCAGCGACGGCGTCCGGCTGCATGTCGAGACGCACGGTAGCGGCCGTCCCCTCGTGCTTGTCCACGGATGGAGCATGAGCTGCCGTTTCTTTGATCGTCAGGTGAACGGCCTGTCGAGCCGGTTCAAGGTGGTGACCTACGACCTGCGCGGCCACGGGCGTTCCGAAACATCCCGCCGCGGACACACGCTTGAACGATACGCGAAAGACCTGCGGGAACTGATCGAATCGCTGGACCTGCGAAGCTGCATCCTGTGCGGCTGGTCGCTTGCAGGGCCGTTGGTGCTGGACTACTGGAGCCGTTTCGGGAGTGACCGTGTTGCCGCGCTCGGGCTCATTGAAGCCACGCCCGCCCCCATGCATCCCGCCGAATGGAATACTCACGGTCTGCGCGGGCGCGACGCCATGGCGCTGGACATCTTTCTGAACGCCTTTGTCGCCAACCGCAGCGGATACGGGCGTTCCTTTGTCAACGGCATGTTCGCCGCAGGAGCGGCAGGCCGGGACTTCGACTGGATGTTTGCGGAATACCTTCTGGCAAAACCGTCCTCGGCCGCAGCCATCTACAGGGATTATGCGCGATGCGACTACGTGGATGCGCTCGGAACGGTCTCGGTTCCTTCGCTGGCCGCCTTCGGCTCACACGCCAAGGTCTGTTTCGGCCCGAAGACCGGACGGTTCACCGCCGAATCCATGCCGGACTGCCGTCTTGAGATCTTCAACCAGAGTGGTCACATGCCCTTCTGGGAAGAAGCCGAAGCGTTCAACCGTTCTATTGAGGCTCTGGCCGCCAGAATACCGTCCTAGGCGCTTTCTTGACCACGTTGCTCCGGGGGTTTATCCTTGTAGAGCAACGTGGAGGGCCTTATGGAAATATCCGGAATCAACAATGCGTACGAAGGACTCGCCGATGCGGGCGTGGACAACATCTCCCGACGCGAAGAGCGAGGCTCCGTCGAACGCTCCAGCGGTCCCGACAACGACACGCAGACCGGCCAGCGCACCGATTCTCCGCATAATGACCCCGTCGAACAAAGCCGCAGTTTCAACGACTCGGTCATGAATCAGGTGTATACTGGCAAGGGCTCCCTCGTTGATTTCATGACTTAATTTTGAACACATCGAATTAGCTTGTTTTTTTCTTAAACCTCTACTTCAAGGGAAGATGAAGGCGATATGGCGACCCTGCTCAAGATAGAATTCTCCGTTCCCGCTGACGAGTCCGACGAATGCACCGAATTTCTCTCCTCCAAAGTCCCCCACGGCTGGGAGGAGATCGAATCAGGCGGTCGCGCAAACTATACCCTTTTTCTCGAAGACCACCCTCTGGGCATGGAACTCGTTCGCGAGATTGAAACCAGATTCCCCGGCTGCGGCCTGAAATATCACGAACAGGAATCCGAGGACTGGGCCATGGCCTGGAAAGATTTTTTCGCCCCGGTTTCTTGCGGCGACCGTTTCGAAATCCTGCCGCCGTGGCTCAAGGATCAGATGGACGACGGCATGACGCACATCGTCATCGAACCCAAAATGGCTTTCGGCACCGGCCACCACCCCACCACATCCCTGTGCCTTGAGCTCATCGGCGAACTCTCCAAGGAAGGACGCATCGCCAAGGGCATGGAGTTTCTCGACATGGGCACCGGCTCCGGCATCCTCGCCATAGGTCTTGCCAAGCTCGGCCTTGAGGGGCTCGCCGTGGATATTGATGCGCAGGCCGTGGTCTGCGCACGCGAGAACGTCAATGCCAACGATTGCGCTGAAAACATTGCGCTTTCCGTGGGTGGCGTCGAAAGCGTCGCGGCGGACAGAACCTATGATCTGGTGGTTGCAAACATCCTCTCCGGGCCGCTCATCGAAATGGCGGGCGATCTTGTCCGGCACGTCAAGAAAGGCGGCAGCCTTATCCTTTCCGGCATCCTTGCCGAGCAAGCCGAACGCGTAGCCGCAGCGTATGAACGTCGGGGACTGCCCAGGCCTGAAATCTTCAGGCAGGGTGAATGGGTGGCACTGCTCTGGAAAGAGGTGGCAATCTAGTCATGGGCACCGCCGCACGGCTTGAGAGCATGTACCGGTCCATGCTCGATTCGCTTGGATCAAGCGGATGGTGGCCCGGTGAAACACCTTTCGAANTATGCGTCGGTGCCATTCTCACCCAGAATACCGCGTGGACCAACGTCGAAAAGGCGATTGCTGCCCTTCAGGAGGCGGAGTGCATGGAGCCACAGGCCATGTACGCCTTACCCCCCGAAGAACTCGCCGTCCTTATTCGACCGGCTGGTTATTTCAACATAAAAGCCGCACGGCTGCGCGGGTTTCTTGAACTTCTTCGGGACCGCTGCGACTGGAATCTTGCGGCGTTTGATGACTTCGAAACCGGAGAGCTTCGCAAAACCCTGCTTTCAGTCAAAGGGATCGGTCCGGAAACAGCCGATTCCATGCTCCTTTATGCCTTTGGCAGACCCGTTTTCGTGGTGGATGCCTACACTGCAAGGATGTTTGCGAGACACGGCATGGTTTCTGAGGAAGTCGAGTATCATGAGCTACAGGCTCTTTTCATGGACGCTCTGGATCAGGATGTGGCACTGTACAACGAATTTCATGCATTGATCGTGCGCACGGGCAAGGACTGGTGTAAAAAGAAAGCACCGCTTTGTGAAACCTGCCCACTCAAGACATTTCTGGATTAGATGCAGCATTCCAACCGGTTGATTATCATATTCCTCGCTATCTTCGCCGTTGCGGCCTTCGGGACGCATGCCATGGCTCAGGCGGTGCACAAGCAATTGCAGGAAAAGCAGCAGGAAGCCGACCGGACGGAACAGCTCATGAAACGCCTCAAGGCGCGTGAGGGCGGTCTTTCGCAAAAGCTGCGCGATATTCGTTCACGCATGAAGACCTTGCTGCCGGAGGTCCGTGCGCAAGAAGCCGAGCTGCATAAGATTCGCGAACATGAGCATGAAGCGCGCAAGGAGCATTACGAGCTCGACGCCAAGCGCAAACAGTTGCTCTCCGAGCTGCAAAATCTCGTCAAATCAATTTGGCCGGTGCACCTGACGAATTTACGGGCCCAGCTTGGCAACATTGCGAGCTGGGACAGCGCGGACCGTCGGTTCACATGGCTGGCCGAGGTGTACGGCGCGACACGCGAAAAATTCGTGGCGGTCCGCGAGACCACCGAAAAGCTGGCAAAGAATCTGGAACGGCAGAAACTGCTTGAAAAAGAGGCCGAAGCGCAGCTCAAGCGGGTGAACGCCTCCAAGGACAGGCTGCTTCGGGACAAGCTGGCTCTTCGACGCGAACTGCGTAACGTCAGGGAGAAAAAGCAGGATCTTGAAAGCCAGCTCAAGGGTATCCTTGCGGACATCAAGACGCTCAACTACCGCCTCCAGACGCAGAAGACCAAGAATTTCAAACACTATAAACGTGCTCTGCCCTGGCCTGCCGCAGGCTCCGTTGCAGCCGGGTTCAGCCCTTCAGCCACTCCACCTCGGCGTGGACTTGCCATCGAAACCGGTGACCAGGAAGAGGTGCGCTCCGTATTCTGGGGCAAAGTGGTGCACAATGACCTACTTCGCGGCTTTGGGCAGGTGGTTATCGTTTACCATGGGTTTGACTATTACAGCCTCTATGCCTTCATGTCCGAAACGTTTGTTCAAACCGGACAGGAAGTGGAGAAGGATGAACCCATCGGAAAAACCGGGTATTACCCGCTCGTGGGCGGGCCCGGGCTGTATTTTGAATTGCGTTTTCACCAAAAACCCATTAATCCAAAGCATTGGTTAACTTCTCGATAAAACTAAGCGGGCTCTTGCTTCGGGCCCGAAAGCTCCCCCACCACGGGAGGACCTGATGAGAATCACTCTTTGGCTGGCCACGGCCCTTCTTCTCTTCGCACTCGCGGTTTCCCCGGGACCGAGCGTCGCGGGTAAGGATCCGGATAGATTTCAGGTTTTGAGCCGTTTCAGCCAGGTTCTTGAGCTGGTCGGAGAACAGTACGTCAATCCCATCTCCCGCGAGGAGCTCATCGATGACGCACTCAAGGGCATGCTTGAACAGCTCGACCCGCACTCCAACTATCTGACACCCGCCGAATTCTCCGGAATGCAGGAAAGCACCAGCGGTGAATTCAGCGGCATCGGCATAGAAATCAGCATGGAGAACAATCGCCTGACAGTGGTCACTCCCATTGAGGACACCCCGGCGTATGAAGCGGGACTGAAGGCCGGGGACGTCATCCTCGAAATCGACGGCACCCCCACCTACGACATGACCCTGAACGACGCGGTCAAACTGATCCGCGGCGAAAAGGGCACCACCGTCACGCTGAACATACTGCATGAAGGCGCTGAAGCCTCCGAAGATATCGACATCGTGCGCGGCACCGTGCCCATTGTGAGCGTTAAGACGCACAGCCTCGGCGACGGCTACATGCTGGTTCGTCTCACCCGCTTCAACGAAAACACCACCCGCGTGCTTCGTGAGGGAATCCGGGACTTCCAGAAGGATGGCTCCGAACTCAAGGGTGTGGTTCTCGACCTGCGCAACAACCCGGGCGGCGTTCTGGGACAGGCCGTTTCCGTGGCCGACACCTTTATCGAGGACGGCCTGCTCGTCTACGTGCAGGGTCGCGACGAAAACAACCGTCAGGATTACTTCGCCACACGCAAAAGTGACGATGTTACCGTGCCGCTGGTGACGGTCATCAACTCCGGTTCCGCTTCCGCCGCCGAAATCGTGGCGGGTGCGCTGCAGGATCACGACCGCTCCCTGCTCATCGGGGAACGCTCCTTCGGCAAGGGCTCGGTGCAGTCGCTCTACCCTCTCCCCGGCGGAGCAGGCATCAAGCTGACCACCGCCCTGTACTACACTCCGAGCGGGCGCTCCATTCAGGCCACAGGTATTGAACCCGACCTGACCATCCCCTTCATTCAACCGACTGAAAAGGATGATGATCGCCCCCACCGCTTCTTCCGCGAGAAGGACCTGAGCGGCCATCTGGAAAACGTTAACGGTGACAAGGTCCACAAGAAGGCCGTCTCCGAAAAGGTCGCCGAAATGCTCAGGCGCGACAACCAGCTGCGCATGGCTCTGGAACTGGTCAAGAAGCTGCCCAAGCTTCGCAGCATCAAGTAAAGACAATACATCACGCCGATGAACGACGAATACAAAGGACCTGAAGAGGTTCAGGAACAGGAAGGCAATAAGGGCCGGTGGAGCGACAAGCTCCTCCGGCCCGTCCCCATCGCGGCTACCGCAGTGGCCCTGTGCCTTTTGGTCACGCTGTTCGTTTTTATCAGCCTGAGGTCGGCCCCTGATGCCGCCCTTCCGCCCTCCGGGGTCGAGGTGGCCACCGACAACGCCACTGCATCGGAAAACATGAATGCAGGACGTGCCTATGAAGAGCCGCAAGGGCCCGGAATTGCCGAACAGGTCCGTCTGGTCGATTTTTCTCTTCTCGAAGCCCTGAAAGTCCATGAAACCGATTTCAGCGAACTGCATCTCGACGACGTAGAGGTACGTTCGCACGAAGGCGAGGACTACCACTTCCAGAAAATGACGCTCCCGGAGCCTGAAGACATCAGTGATTTTCTTGCTGACCTGCACACGGCGCTTGAGCGGCGTCTTTCCCGCGCACAGGTTGAAAAAAGGGGGAGCGATCTCGTCAGCATCAGTGTTGACGGCGTGCAGACGCACACCATTACCTTCTCCCATAAACCGAAGGCGCCACTGCTTGGCGACGGAGCTCCGCAGGGGCCGATCATGGCCGTGGTCATCGATGACGTTGGCGAAAACCTGTATCTGCTGCGCAGGATGCTCAAGCTCGACATCCCCCTTGCCTATGCTGTCTGGCCGCACAGCACACACACTTTTGAGTCCGCCCGGCTGATACGCGAATCCGGTAATCCCCTGCTGATTCATTTTCCGATGCAGCCTCAGGGGTGGCCTGAGACCAACCCCGGTAAAGGGGCAGTTTTCACGGATATGACCGCCGATCAGATCAAGAGAATCGTCAGGGAGAATCTTGAGCTGGTCCCCGGAGCGCAGGGTGTGAACAACCACATGGGCTCGGCTTTCACGGAGTTTTACACCGGAATGAAAGTCGTGCTCAACGAGCTTGATCAACAAGGGCTGTTCTTTCTGGACAGCCGCACCACCTCGCGCTCCGCAGGCCGCAAGGCGGCGCGCAAGGTTGGCATTCCGTTCTACCGTCGTGACGTGTTCATAGACAACACCCGAGACGTTCAGGCAATCATCCTTCAGCTCAAGAAAGCGGAACGGATCGCCCGAAAGCATGGCATGGCAATAGCCATCGGACACCCCCATAAGGAAACGGTTGCCGCCCTCGAAAAGTGGCAGGCTAGCCTTGACGGAAAGGTTTCCATCGTTCCCATCACTCAGATTTCCCCGGAATTCAAAGAGCAGGCGCCGATCGTCTCCCTTGGAACAACTCCGACAGAGACTCCATAGCCCGCTTGTCCGAACCTGCATTCAAAACCTTTTAATTGCATAATATTTTACCAGCTCTAGACTTTCTCAAATTTTTCTCTTGATGAAAAAAGAGTCGGAAAAAGCGCAATCCTTGCAAAGGCGGCACGTGGCGTGTAGAGAAAAGGTAGTGGTTTGTTCCGGTTATGCAGTTTCCTGGAATGAAAAACGGTCCGCTTCTTGCTTTACAATGCCGTGACCGTGTAAAAGATGACGGTGACGGTTTCGCGAACAGAACGATGCACAGGGATGCCGAATGAGCAAGATTCTTGAACAAGATGAAGTCGATGCCCTGCTCCGGGGACTCTCGGGAGGGGATGTCGAAACCGAGGCGGAGCTGCCGGAAGACGATTCCGGGGTCGTATCATTCGACCTCGCGAACCAGGACAGGATCATCCGAGGGCGGATGCCGGTTCTGGAAATCGTCAACGACCGCTTTGCCCGGCTCTGCACCAATGCGCTGGCCAACACCATGCGCAAACGGGTGGACATCAACCCGATCTCCATCGACATGTCCAAGTTTGGCGACTTCATGCGTTCCCTGCCGGTTCCGACCTCCATCTCCATCTTCAAAATGGATCCCCTTCGCGGGAACGCCCTGCTCGTGGTTGATTCCCGACTCGTCTTTGCCCTCGTTGAAAACTTCTTCGGCGGCGCAGGCAGCCAGCCCAAGGTCGAAGGCCGCGATTTCACGCCCATTGAGCAGGCCATTGTCGAGAAGGTCGTACTCATCGCGCTCAACAACATGGAGGAGTCCTGGCAACCGGTGCACGAGGTGCATATCGAAATGGTACGCACCGAGGTGAACCCGCAGTTCGCTGCCATTGTTCCGCCCTCTGACGTGGTCATCGTCATCACCTTTGAGGTCGAGCTTGAGAACGCCATCGGCTCGCTGATCGTCTGCCTGCCTTACGCCACCATGGAGCCCATCCGCTCCAAACTGCACGCCTCCTTCCAGTCCGAGCGCCTCGAAGTGGACCACGTGTGGATCAACCGCTTCAAGGAGCGGCTCATGGACACGCCGGTGGAAATGGTGGTCCGCCTCGGCAAGACAACTATAACCGGCCGCCAGCTGTTGAACCTTGAAGAGGGCGACATCATGCTGCTCGACACCGACGAGGACAACCTGCTCGAAGCCGAGATCGAGGGCGTAAAGAAGTTCTATGGCCTGCCCGGACGGGTCAAGGGCAACAAGGCCTTCAAGGTCTCGAAGGAAGAGGACATCAGATTCTGATTCCATCCTGATCCACCTTTGTCAGCCTTCACTTGCACAGCCTCGTGACCGAGGTTTCCCCTCTCTTGATACTTGACTTTCTTCGCTCCTTGATGTCGTGATACGCCATACCTATCCGCCATTTTAAGGAGAGAATAATGAAACGCATCATCGTCGCGCTTTGCCTGACCCTGCTCATGGCAACAGGCGCCGCAGCCGGAGAGTCCCGCCTCATTTCCATCACCCAGATCGTTGAACATCCCTCCCTCGATGCCATGCGTCAGGGATTCAAGGACAGGATCATCGAACTCGGCATCGACGCCGAATTCAAGGAACATATCGCTCAGGGCAACCCCGCCACCAGCGTGCAGATCGCCAACCAGATCAAGGGCGAGCAGCCCGACCTCGTGCTGGCGATCACCACGCCTTCCGCACAGCACGCGGTGCAGAAGATCAAGGACCGCCCCATCGTCTTCACAGGCGTCACCGATCCGGTCGGTGCAGGCATCGTGGCCCATCTGGACAAGCCGGGCGGCAACGTCACCGGCATGACCGACATGAGCCCCATGCACAAGCACCTCAACCTCGTGCAGGACTTCATGCCCGAACTGGAAAGCCTCGGCGTCATCTACAATGCCGGCGAACCCAACTCCGTGACCCTGATCAACCTGCTCAAGGGATTTGCCAAGAAAGAGGGCGTGACCATCGAAGAAGCCACCATCGCCAACTCTTCCGGCGTGTATCAGGCGGCCAAGAGCCTTGTGGGACGCGCGGACGCCATTTACATCCCGCTGGACAACACCGCCATTTCCGCTCTTGAATCCGCCATCAAGGTCTGTCGTCAGAACCGCATCCCCCTGTTCACCGGCGATACCGACTCCGTTCGCCGCGGTTCGATCGCCGCGCTGGCCATCGATTATCGTCAGATGGGCATCCAGACCGCTGACATCGCCGCCAGAATTTTGAATGAAGGTGCCGATCCGGCCGAAATGCCGGTGGAAACCATCAAGCGGCTTCAGCTTTACGTGAACCCCGGCGCAGCCGAATCCATGGGTCTTGAAATTCCGGCCGAGATGCTTGAAAAGGCCGATGAGGTCGTGAAGTAACAGGCGTTGCGAAAAGAACATAATGACGATACAAGGCGCGTTGTCGGACGCGCCTTGTTTTTTTGCGCGCCGCCTCAAAGGACAGGAAGAAAGCTCACATGACGACGTACGCCCTGCTGGGGGCGCTGGAACAGGGGTTCGCCTTCGGCCTGATGGTCCTTGGCGTATACATCACGTTCCGCATCCTCGATTTTCCGGACCTCACGGTCGATGGCAGCCTGCCGCTTGGCGCAGCGGTTTCCGCCGTTGCGATATCCGGCGGCCACTCCCCGGCGCTGGCCTGCGCCATGGCTGCGGGGGCGGGATTTCTCGCAGGCATGGTCACCGGCATCCTCAATACGAAGCTCAAGATTCTGCACCTGCTGGCATCCATCCTGACCATGATCGCCCTGTATTCCATCAACCTGAGGGTCATGGGCAAACCCAATATGACACTTCTCGGCGCGGACACGGTGGTGGATCAGTTCAACGCCTTCACCGGCCTGCCCATGTTCCAGTCCACGCCGATTCTTTTCGGAATCATCTCCTTTGCCGTGGTCGGACTGCTGATCTGGTTCATGCATACCGAAATCGGCCTTGCCGTGCTGGCAACCGGTGACAACCCGCGAATGATCACCAGTCAGGGTGTGAATACCGACACGGTCATCATCTTCGGCGTGGGTCTCTCCAATGCTCTTGTGGCGGTTTCCGGCGCTCTCGTGGCCCAGAATCAGGGAGCGGCGGACGTCAACATGGGGGTGGGAACCATCATCGCGGGCCTTGCCTCTGTCATCATCGGCGAAACAGTTTTTGGCGATAAATCCATCAGCCGCGCTCTGATTGCCGCCGTGCTCGGCTCGGTGCTCTACCGCGTGGCCATCGCCCTCGCCCTCGGCCTCAAGCTCGGCTCCTTCTCCATCACGCCGAGCGACCTGAACCTCATCACCGCCGTGCTGGTGGTCATCGCACTCACCGCGCCCAAGATGAAGCAGAAGCTCTTTGCCGGGAGGCGGGCATGAGTTCCATGCTGAACGTTTCCGACGGAATCAAGGTATTCAACAAGGGCGGCGTCAACGAAGTCACGGCCCTGAACGGCGTGAGCCTTGATGTGCGCGAAGGCGATTTCGTCACTGTCATCGGCTCCAACGGCGCTGGCAAGTCCACGTTTCTCAATGCGGTGGCCGGTACGTTCCGGCTCGACTCGGGCAAGGTGGAGCTGGATGGCGACGACGTAACCGGCTGGCCGGAATACAAGCGCGCCGGACGCATCGGCCGCGTGTTTCAGGACCCGCTCATGGGCACCTGCGCCGGAGCCACCATCGAACAGAATCTGGCTCTGGCCATGAAACGTGGCAAGCGGCGCGGACTCGGCATGGGCGTGAAGCGCCGCGACCGCGACTATTTTCGCGAACGGCTGGAGACGCTGAACCTTGGCCTTGAAGACCGGCTCGGGACAGCAACCGGCCTGCTCTCCGGCGGCCAGCGTCAGGCCCTGACCATGCTCATGGCCACACTGGTGCGCCCTCGCCTACTCCTGCTCGACGAGCACACGGCCGCCCTCGACCCGAAGACCGCGAGCATGATCCTCGACCTGACGGACGAATTGGTTTCCGGGCAGCGGTTGACCACACTGATGGTGACGCACAACATGCAGCAGGCCATCAGCCTCGGCAACCGACTCATCATGTTCCACCGGGGTGAGATAGTCATGGATATCTGCGGCGAGGAGAAGAAAGGCCTGAAAGTCGAAGATCTTTTGCAGCGCTTTGCCAAGCTTCGCGGCGGTGAGGGGGTCACCGACCGCATGTTGCTGGGCTAGCGCCAAAAGGCGGTCCGGGGGGACCGTCATGGTAACATGGGTAAAACAAATAATCGGAGGCAATTAGGTATGACTGTAGAAACCACTCTTTCCATCATCAAGCCCGACGCCGTCGCGGCGGGCAACATCGGCGCCATCCTGCAGATGATCAGCGACGCGGGCCTCAAGATCAAGGCCATGAAAATGGTCCAGATGAGCCAGAAGGAAGCCGAAGGCTTCTACGCGGTTCACAAGGAACGCCCTTTCTTTGGCGAACTGGTGGAATTCATGACTTCCGGCCCGGCAGTGGTCTCAATCCTCGAAGGCGAGAACGCCATCGCCCGCTACCGGGAACTGATGGGCGCCACCAACCCGGAACAGGCAGAGGAAGGCACAATCCGCAAGAATTTTGCAACCAACATCCAGAACAACGCCGTTCACGGCTCCGACGCTCCCGAAACCGCCGCAGTCGAAACGGCCTACTTCTTCAGCAGCATCGAACAGGTGAACTAAATGAAAAAAATCGGGTTCATAGGCGTAGGAAACATGGGGTCCGCCATCATCCGCGGCATGGCCGTGCGTGATGACGTCGAGATTCACGGCACCGACCTCAACGCCGAGGTCATCGCCACCCTCGAAAATGAATACGGCCTCAAGGCCCAGCCGGACGCCAAGGCGCTCGCCGAAGCGGTGGACTATGTCGTACTCGCGGTCAAGCCGCAGCACGCGTCCAAGGTTCTGGAAAGCATCTCCCCCGCCCTCGGCCCGGACAAGTGCCTCGTTTCCATCTGCGCCGGACTGACCGTGGATACGCTCCGCGAGATGTCCGGACAGGAATGCCCCGTGGTCCGCATCATGCCCAATACGCCCGCCATGGTCGGCGAAGGCGTCTTCGCGATCTGTCTTGACGACGAACAACTGTCCGACGAGAGCAAAAGCTTCATTCCCGAGATTTTTGACGGGCTCGGGCTGGTCAAGGTGCTCTCGGAAAAGCAGTTCGACGCCTTCACGGCAGTCATCGGTTCCGGTCCCGCATACGTCTTCTATTTCATGGAGGCGCTCATGGAGGCCGGGGTCAATCTCGGGCTGACGCGGCAGGAGTCCACGGAAATGGTCGAAGCGCTCTTCAGCGGCTCGTCCAGACTCGCCAAGGAGTCCGATCACCATGTCAGCCAGTTGCGCGAAATGGTCAGCTCCCCTGCCGGAACGACCATCAAGGCGCTGCTGCATCTGGATCGCACGGCGACGCGAGGCAATATTGTGGACGCGGTCACGGAATCCTATCTGCGCAGTATCGAACTCGGTTCCAAGTAATTGACAAGGGCGGGAAAGCAGCTTTCCCGCCCTTTCATTTTCTCATGCCACGAGCGATGCCGCCATTGCCATATAACGGCTTCCGGCCCGTCTCTCTCCAGCTAAAACACCCTCTTCCCGCCTTCCCCTGTTGTTTCAACAGCGTCTTTTTTACGCGAGATCATGACCTTGGCAAGCGGGACGCAGGCCGCGATTCCGAGTACGCCTGAAAGCACGAGCACGCTTGAAAAACCGAGGGAATCCGCGATGCCGCCTGCGCCGAGCGCTGCCAGCACGCTGCCGATGGCAGTGGTGGCATTGAATATTCCGATGGCGCTGCCTTCCTCGAAATCGGCCAGCTCCGCCACATAGGCCGTACCTGCGACGATTGCCGGCGACCACGCAATGGGCGTGAGCAAAAAGAAAAGCGGTGCCAGCCAGACGCTCTGTGCGCTGTTCGTGAATGCAAGCACCGTCATCCCGGCCACGGACACGATGACGAGCGCATAGGCAAGCATGACCACAAAGCCATTGCCGACCCTTCTTCCCAGCGCGCCTGACGGTGCATACGCAAAGATTCCTATAAAAGCCCCCGCGGCATAGTACAGGGATGAAGCAAAGGCCCCGATGCCATAAGTCTGCTGCATCAGAAGCGGATACAGATTGAAGATGAGCCACATGGAGAGCATGGAAAGGAACCAACTGAAGATGAACAGCCCGTACCCGGATTTCAATCGCGTCAACAGGTTGTAGAAATGCTTGAGTCGGCCAAGCCTATGATGACTGTGCGGCACCGGCTGACGCGCCGGGCGGTTGCCTCCGGTTCTCTGTGCCGACTCCTGAGGGGTTCGATCTTCCTCGGCTGGCAGCCCTTTGCGCCCCAGCCACCAGCCGGGAAGCATGAGCAGCCCGGAAGCGAGCATTCCCAACTCCGGCGTGGCCTGAAGCGCCGCGGCAAGGCCCAGCCCAATGGCCTGTCCCGCTCCGTAGAACGTCTGAAGCCATCCTATTCGATCATCCCATTGCGCCTTGGGCTTGAACTCCACGATAAACATGGCGGCCACGGTATTGCTGGCGGCGGCCCCCACGCCCTGAAGGAAACAAAGGGTCATCCAGAAAACCAGATTCGACGTTCCGCCAAAGAGCGCAAGACACAGCCCCAGAATCGCATAGCCGAACGCCCAAATCATGCGCAGTTTGCCGGTTCTGTCGGCCAGCCCTCCAAGCAGTGGCGAAAGCAACTGGCCGGCGTAGAACGCGGCCACGACAATACCCGCCGCGCCATTTCCCGCAGCCTTGCCGACGATTATCGGAATCAGGATGGGGGCGATGCCGAGCACCACGGCACCTTGAAAAGCATACCCCGAATACCATTTTTCAGTGTTTTCATTGAAAATTTTCGATGAGAGCGTCATGAGTACCAACCTTGGCCCTGTTTGCCGAATCTGATCGTTTCCGTATCGGATCTTCACCTGCGATGCCTCGGGCAATACCACAGACCGTTTCCAAATGGAAAAACGAGATTGCCTGTTTGCGTCTAACACGGTGTATCGTCGCACTCTTCCGCTTCGGGCCTTGACTTCCGCACCCCCTTGAACCATTCTAGCCGCTCTTTTTGGACCACCTACTTTATTCAAAGAAATATACGTCCCCGGAGGATCGGCCAACCATGAGTGATTACAAGAAAACTCTTCTGCTGCCCAAAACCAAGTTCCCCATGAAGGCGAACCTCAAGCAGCGTGAACCGGAAACCCTGAAGTACTGGGCAGAGATCGACGCCTACGACCAGATGATTTCCTCCGGTGGCGAGAACGGTGAATATTGCCTCCACGACGGCCCTCCCTATGCCAACGGCCACATTCACATGGGCACCGCGCTCAACAAGGTGCTCAAGGACATCGTGGTAAAATCCCGCAACATGCAGGGGCAGAAGGCTCAGTACGTGCCGGGCTGGGACTGTCACGGCCTGCCTATCGAGCACAAGGTCGAGCAGGAGCTGAAGAAGAAACGCAAAGAGCTGCCCACCCTCACCGTGCGCAAAATCTGCCGCGAGTATGCCGAGAAGTGGCTGGGCGTGCAGCGCAAGGAGTTCAAGCGTCTCGGCGTGTTCGGCACCTGGGAAGATCCCTACATGACCATGAAGCCCGAATACGAAGCTGCCACCGCCCGCGAACTGGGCAGATTCATGGAAAACAACGGCGTGGTTCGCGGCAAGAAGCCCATTTACTGGTGCTGCGACTGCCATACCGCACTGGCCGAGGCTGAAGTCGAATACGCGGACCACACTTCCCCGTCCATCTACGTCCGCTTTCCCATGTTCGATGAAAAGGTCAAGGACATCGCCGGTGTCGATCCGCAGAAGACCTACGTCGTGATCTGGACCACCACACCGTGGACCATACCCGACAACATGGCCGTGGCCGTGCACCCCGATTTTGACTACGTTTTCGTCGAGGTCGAAGGTAATTTCTACGTGGTTGCCGAAGGTATGCTGGAGACCGTTGCCGAAGCCGCCGGATGGGACTCCCCGAAGGTCGTCGCAACGGTCAAGGGTTCCGAGCTGGAAGGGCTCAAGCCGAAGCACCCCATCTACGACCGCGAATCCCCCATGGTTCTGGCTGATTATGTCACCCTCGAAGCGGGTACCGGCTGCGTTCACACCGCCCCCGGACACGGCCCCGACGACTTCGTGACCGGCAAGCGCTACGGACTGGACATTTATTCCCCCATGAACGACCGCGGCGAATTCCTCGACGAGGTTGAGTTCTTCGCCGGGATGAACGTCTTCGACGCCAACCCCAAGGTCATCGAGAAACTTGAAGAACTGGGCAACCTGCTGGCGTCCTCCAAAATCAGCCACTCCTACCCGCACTGCTGGCGCTGCAAGCAGCCGGTCATCTTCCGCGCCACCACCCAGTGGTTCATCGGCATGGAACAAAACGACCTGCGCGGTCGCGCCCTCAAGGCCATTGACGGCGACGTGAACTGGATTCCGGCATGGGGCAGGGAGCNCATCCATAACATGATCGCCAACCGTCCCGACTGGTGCATTTCCCGTCAGCGCAACTGGGGCGTACCCATCTCCGCGCTCATCTGCAAGGAATGCGACGAGACGTGGTTCGACGCGCAGTGGGTCTACGACATCTGCGACAAATACGCCAAGCACCCCACGGGATGCGACTACTGGTTCGAAGCCCCCATCGAGGAGCTCGTCCCCGAAGGACTGACCTGTCCCAAGTGCGGCGCCGCCCACTGGAAGCGCGAACGCGACATCCTCGACGTGTGGTTCGACTCCGGCACCAGCTTCGCCGCGGTTGTCGAACAGCGTGAAGAGACCACCTACCCCGCCGACCTGTATCTGGAAGGCTCCGACCAGCATCGCGGCTGGTTCCACAGCTCGCTGCTGGCCTCCATGGGAACGCGCGGCAAGGCGCCCTACAAATCCGTGCTGACACACGGCTACGTTGTGGACGGTGAAGGACGCAAAATGTCCAAGTCCATCGGCAACGTCATCGCGCCGCAGGAGATCATCGACAAATACGGCGCGGAAATTCTGCGCATGTGGGTCTCCGCCTCCAACTATCAGGAAGATGTGCGCATCTCCGACGAGACGCTGGACAGGCTCGTGGACGCCTATCGCCGCATCCGCAATACCTGCCGCTATCTGCTGTCGAACCTGAACGACTTTGATCCGGCGAAGGATCGCGTGTCTGCCGAGGACATGCTCCCGCTGGACCGGTATGCGCTGGATCTGGTGACCCGCAGTCACGATACCATCCAGAACGCCTACAAGAACTACGAGTTCCACAAGGTTTACCACACGCTGCACAACCTCTGCGTCGTGGACCTGTCCTCCTTCTATCTGGACATCCTCAAGGATCGCCTCTACGTGGAGGAACAGGATGGCCGCAAGCGCCGTAGCGCGCAGACCGCCCTGTGGCAGATTCTCATGATGCTGCTCGTGGATATGGCTCCGGTGCTCTCCTTCACTGCGGAGGAAGCGTTCCAGAATCTGCCCGAGGCCATCAAGAGCTCCCTGCCGCAGCAGCAAACCGTGTTCGCCCTGCGCTTCGCTCCGGATTCCGTGAACATGGACGAGGCAGAGCGTACCGCTTGGGAAAAGCGCCTGGCCATCCGTCACGAAGTGAACCGAACCATCGAACCCAAGCGCAAGGAAGGCGTCATCGGCAAACCGCTTGATGCCCGCGTGACCCTCTTCGGCGATATCCAGCCCCTGTTCGAACTGGAAGACTTCGACGCCAAGGAATTCTTCATCGTTTCCTCACTGGCGTTCGCTCCTGAAACCGAAGCCACTTCCGAAGCCTTTGAGGCGGAAGAGGTCTCCGGTCTCAGGATTCTTGTCGAACGTGCCCCGGGCGAGAAGTGCCAGCGCTGCTGGCGCATCAGCGAAGACCTTGGCGGCAACCCGGATCATCCGGAAGCCTGCCCGCGCTGCACCGCTGTTCTCGAAACGCTGGATCAGGAATAGGAATGAACCGCTACGCAATAGCCGGAATATGGGCGACCGTCATGGTCGCCCTTGATCAATGGACCAAATGGCTGATCATGGAAACGTTCCCCCTGTGGAGTTGGAAGAAGGTCATCCCCGGATTCTTCAACCTCGTCCACGTCCGCAACAAGGGAACGGCATGGGGCTTTCTGGACCGTGACGATATCGACTGGCAGGTACCGCTCTTCGTCGGCATTACCGTGGTCGCTCTCGTATTCATCGCGCAACTGCTGCGCAAGACTGAGGAGTCCGACAGGTTCATGATCGCCGGGCTCGGCATGATCGCCGGTGGAGCGGTCGGCAACCTCATCGACCGGGTTCGCCTCGGAGAAGTTGTCGATTTTCTGGACTTTTACGTGGGAACATACCACTGGCCCGCCTTCAACGTGGCTGACTCGGCCCTGACCGTTGGCGCAGGTGCGGTGCTTGTCTCGCTCTGGATAAACAGGAAGGATGCATCCGGTACTGATTAGGCTCGGACCACTCACGCTGCACTCTTACGGAGTGTTCGTTGCGCTGGCGTTTCTGGCTGCCATCTGGTGGGCAACGCGCGAGGCGAAACGCCGTGGTCTGAATACCGATATCCTGCCGGGACTTGCGTTCCGCATCGTACTGGGCGCTGTTCTCGGTGCCCGGTTGTTGTATGTGCTCATTGACCTGCCCTACTTCCTGCAACGCCCTACTGAGATTGTAGCATTCTGGAACGGCGGGCTTGTGTTTTCCGGCGGTCTGACTTTTGCCGCCGTGCTGGGGTTCATGAAACTGAGGCGTGAGCCGCATCGACTGGCTTGGTGTGACGCGCTGGCCCCTGCCGTGGCGTTGGGTCAGGGAATCGGCCGCCTTGGCTGTTTCCTGGCAGGCTGCTGTTACGGAGCAAAGACCCATGTCCCGTGGGCAATGATCTTCTCCGATCCGAACGGTCTCGCCCCCATCGGCACGCCTGTGCATCCTGCGCAACTGTACCAGAGCGCGGCGGGCTTTTTGACTTTCTTTGCACTGATTTGGTTTTCCCGCAGAAATCCAACCCCGGGCAGAACCGCAGGCCTGTATCTCGTCCTGTTCGGCGCATTCCGCATTTTCGTGGAATTCTTCAGGGCCGACTGGCGCGGCGATTTCGGATTCGCCAGCGTAACACAGGTTGTCACCGGTATTTTCCTGCTGCTCGGACTTCACCTTCTCACGCGAAATAACAGGAGCTACGCAAATGCTTGAACGTATTTCCCAGATAACAGCCGCCCAATGGGCGCTCGCGGGCGGCGTTGTGCTCGCCCTCTTCGCGTTCAGCGCATGGGCCATACTTGACGCGTGGAAACGCGACTTTGACAGCAACGGAGAAAAGGTGGGCTGGATCCAGCTCATCATTTTCATTCCCCTCATCGGGGCATTAAGTTATGTTCTCATCGGCAGAAAACGAGGAGAGCCCATCCAATGAAAAAGGTCATCACCCTATCGATGATGCTTGTAATGTTTTCGCTTCTTTTGGGCGGATGCGCTTCCAAGCAGCAGGTAGAATCCATCGAGGCACGCTCGCGCAGAACCAGCGAGGAGCAACGCCGCCTGATCATGCAACTGGAGCGAGAGCTTGCCGAAGCGCGGCAGCAGCTCAGCCAGGAGATCGAAAGGACCAACACTCCGGTAGCCCAGAAAACCGCCGATATATGGGTGGAACTGAACAGCCTGAGGCAACAGTTCGCCCTTCTCACCGGTCAGGTCGAGGTCATGCAGGTGAGGATGGACAACCAGCTCGGCTCGGCTAACGCCACCATGCCCACCCTGCGCGAACGACTGAGCGCGGTGGAATTCGCCATGGAAAACGACCTCAATGTCGAGCTGGAAACCGTTGCGGCGATGGAAGCAGCCCGGTCCGCCAGCCCCCAGAGTGAAAAACAGGGCGTCGCGGCCGCGGAATCCAACGGAACTGCTGCCGAACCGGTGGCTGCTCCGGAACCCGAGAAGAAACCTGCCGACCCCGCCAAGGCGCTCTACGACAGGGCCATGGGCGAATACAAGCAGGGTAATTACGAGAAGGCGCGCACCTACTGGGCCGAGTTTTCCGAGACATTCAAGGAACACCCCTATCGCGCCAGCTCCATCTTCTGGCAGGGTCAGAGTTATTACAAGCTCAAGGACTACGGCCGCGCCGCATTGCTTTACGATGACGTCATCAAGAAGTATCCCAAGAGCAGCAAGGTCCCTGCGGCCATGCTCAAGCAGGGATACGCCCTGATGAATCTCGGCAAGCAGAAAGCCGGCAAGGCGGCGCTCAATCTGCTGGTCAAGCGCTTTCCGGACTCGCGGGAAGCCAAGCAGGCTTTGCAGTATCTCGAAAAGAAGTAGCGGCTTGCCCCTTGAATGAAGGCATGCCATAAAACGAATATCAGTAGGATACCCATGAACGAAATCATCAAAGGATTCAGGAAAATCGTCTACCTCACGTTCCCGCCGGAAGAGTCGGGACGGCCCGTTGTCTCCAACCTCTCCAAGCTGTTCGACCTGAGCTTCAACATTCTCAAGGCCGATATCAGCCCGAGGCACGAAGGCACCATGACACTCGAAATCACGGGGCTTGAGGAAGACTTCCACAAGGGAATCGCATACCTGAAGGAAGCTGGCATCCGCATTACGCCGGTCGCCCACAAGATATTCCGCGACGAGGACAGTTGCGTCCACTGCGGGCTGTGCATCTCCATGTGCCCCACCAAGGCCCTCGTCATCAACAAGTCCGACCGCACCGTGGAGTTCGACGTGGAAAAATGCTCCGCTTGCGGCATGTGTACAAGGGTCTGTCCGGTCAAGGCCATGAGTCTGGATCTTGAGGACGCGGACAGGCAATAGCCACGGAGATTGGTATGAGCAGTGAAAAGCGGTCTTTTTCACGGGTCCCGGTCAGGTTGAAGGCGCACGCAAGACAGGCGCACGCCCTCGACTCTCCCCGGCTCTTCCAGAGCCATGCCCAGCCCATGCAGGCGGACCTGCGCGGCGGGAAGCTTCCGGAGGAAGTCACCGGGTTCCTTCAGGAAATGGACCGTAAGCTCGATACCATTCTCGGACTGCTCAGCCGGGAACACCTTCGCGACGATTTCCCGCTGAACCTCGAAGTCATCGAGATTTCCGGCGCTGGCATGAAGTTTAGCACTTCGGAGAACGTACGCGCCGGAGACCTGCTTGAGGTGGTTATCGTGCTGGACAGGGTTCCCCTTCGTCTGGCCGGTTCCAAGGGCAAGGTAATAGACGGCGACAAGAGTTCGGGAGTCCATCGCTTTGAATTCGTCAACATGAATGAAAACGACCTTGAGATGATCATCCAGTTCGTATTTCAGCGTCAGCGGGAAGAAATCCGCAGCTCTAGACGAACCTGATCGCATAAGTGCATCCGGGAGGGGATTCATGACGGCCAATGAAGATATCGTCAGAGACATGATGGACAAGGTTGCGGCAACGCTGACCGAAAGCCTTCGTGACTCCATCACCAAGTCGGTGGAAAAAGAGATAGCAAACCATCTCTCCACCGCACTGCTCGAAGGCGAATTCTACCGCCGGGTCAACGCGGACCTTCAGGAAGGTCTCAAGCAGATCTATAATGAGGTCAAGGCGGCCAAGACCGGCGAGGTGGTCAAGCACATCGAGGCCGACATTGATCCCGATGAAATATTCTCCGAGACGTCCGACCAGCTCGATGCCGTGCTGCGCACCACGGAAAAGGCCGCGGTGGACATCATCGACATCGTGGAAAAGCTTCAGGACATGTCCACCACGCTCGACGATATCGTCAAGGGTTTCGAATCCGGAGGCGTCACCAAGGAAAACCGTGAGAAGCTGAAGGAGATCAACTCCACCCTCTCCAACGATCTTAGCCAGATCATGGTCACCTTGAGTTTTCAGGACCTTACCGGCCAGCGCATCAAGATCATCATCAACTCCCTGCGAAAGGTTGAAGAGATCGTGCGTGAGGTAATGGTGTCCACGGGCCTGATGATCAAGGCCAGAGAGGAAGCCCCCCAGAAGGATATCAATGGCCTGCGGGAAGAGGCGCAGTCCAAGGCCAGCGACCTGCAGGGACCGACCGAGGAAAGCAGTCAGGGAGATGTGGATGACCTGCTTGCTTCACTTGGAATGGATTAGCTTCCACATCATACCGTTTTCAGGGGCTCTTGCTATGCGAGAGCCTTTTTTCATGCCCGGCACAAGCGGGGTTTGGGCCTGTCGAACTGTATCGGACAGTGATATTTCGAGCGCCTCACCACCGTAGTGCGTCCGTCTTTATGATGAAAAAATTAAAATCTTCCATAAAAAACTATTGACCCAAGTGGGGAATGACAGATATTGGGCTTTAGAGTTGAGTGAACGGAATCGGTGCACATTGCGTCGTTGCAGCTGCCGAAGCTCCGTTCGAGCCCGAATCTGGTGAAACAGTTTTCGGGTGTTAGGTTTCATTTTTTAGTTTGAGGTTTTTCCCTTGTCCAAGAACATTTTCGTAGGCAACCTTGCCTGGTCCGCGGCCGATTCTGATCTTCACAACCTTTTTGCCGAATATGGCGAAGTCTCCTCCGCACGTGTCATTCAGGACCGTGAAACCGGCCGTTCTCGCGGTTTCGGTTTCGTGGAAATGGAGTCCGGTGGCGACGAAGCCATCGAAGCCCTCAACGGCTTCAACTTCATGGGCCGTGACCTGCGCGTCAACGAAGCCCAGCCTCGTGAACGTCGTCCCCGCCGCTTCTAGCAAGGGACCCGATTCCGATATCGAGCCCGCCGCAAGGCGGGCTTTTTTTATGCTTGAAAAACAACAGGCAAGGAAAGAAGCCATCTATCCTCTGCTTTCTTATCTGCTTCTGAAAGCCTCAGGGATGGACTTTAATCATCTCGAACATATATATTTGAGACGATTCTCCCAGCGGGAAACCAGATGGATGCGCTTCACGCTTGACGCCTCTGGAGTCTTCTTGAATGTTAACAAGTATGAGAATGAATCCGATGAAAAAGGTATATTGTGTTTTTCTGATCATCCTGTGCCTTGCAGGTTGTTCCACAGGCGACTGGAGAACGGCCAGCAGAGAGGCAGCCGGCATTGCTCCGGACCCGGCGCTGACGAAAGAGGCGGTCATTCAGGTCTATGCCGCTCCCACATGGGGATGGCGGGGGTGGTTTGCGGTTCATACCTGGATTGCCACCAAAAAGACCAATGAGGAAAAATACACCGTCTACGAAGTGATCGGGTGGCGGGAAAAGCGCGGCCTTCCGGTCGTTCGCATTGAGAACGATACTCCGGACCGCTACTGGTTCGGAGAACGGCCTGAACTTCTGGCTGATCTGCGAGGCGCTGATGCTGATGAGTTAATCCGTCGAATTGATGATGCGGCTCGTGAATACCCTTGGCCGGACACATACAAGGCCTTCCCGGGACCTAACAGCAACACCTTTACTGCATGGGTTCTTGAGCGAGTTCCTGAGCTTGACGTTCAACTGCCATTCTCCGCAATCGGGAGCGGATACGAGGACTAGCATCGCCTGTTGATCAAACGGAAAGCATTGCGTTCAAGCAACGTTCAAAAAGCAGTAAAGGGGCCACCTGATATCAGATGGCCCCTTTACTGCTTTCAATTATTTGAAGACAGGCTACTGGGTCAGCAGAACAACGCCGCCGAGACCGAGCAGGAACAGGAAGCCGAGCGAGTCGGTAATGGTCGTAAGAAAGATACTGGACGCCTGCGCCGGGTCACGACCCATCTCTTTCAGCAGCAAGGGAATGGCCGCGCCTGCGAAAGCCCCAATCAGCATGTCGAACGCCAGGGCGAAGGACATGACTCCGGCCAATTCCAGATTGCCGAACATGAAGAAAATCACGCCGAAGACCATCAGGGTGATCATCAACGAGTTGAGCAGGCCGATCTTCATTTCTCGGAATACCGCCAGCCATGAGCGTTTGCGGTCGAATTTCTCCATGGCAAGCTGGCGGATCATGACCGCGAGCGCCTGCTGGCCGGTGTTGCCCGCCTGATTGGCCACCATAGGCATCAGCACGGCCAGCACGGCCATCTGGGCGATATTGCCCTCGAAAAGATGGACCACCCACGCAGAAACGCCGGAGAAGAGCATGTTGACCAGCAGCCACGGCAACCGTTTGCGAACGGAAAAGCCCACCGGAGAATCGATGGTTTCGTCCGCGCCCGCACCGACCATGGTCTGCATGTCTTCGGAGGCCTCGTCATGAATAATGTCGATGACGTCATCAACGGTGACGACCCCGAGCAGGCGGTTGCCGAAATCGACAACGGGAAGCGCCAGAAAATTGTAGTGTGCGATGAGGCGGGCGACTTCTTCCTTATCAACGTTGTAGCTCACCGAAATAAGCTTCTGCGTCTTGACGAGCTCCTTGAGCTTCCTGCCCCTTCTGGAAAGCAGCAGGTCGCGCAGGGAGACGACGCCGGTCAGCCTTTCACGCTCATCAACGAGGTAGGCGTAGTAAGGAATTTCCTTGTCCTCTACTTCCTCGCGGAGCTTGTTGATGGCTTCGTCGGCGGAAAGATCCTGCGAAAGGACCACAACCTCGGTGTTCATGACGCCGCCGCCGGTATCCGGGTCGAATGTCATGAGTGTCTTGAGCTCTGCCCGGTCTTCGGCTTTCAGGTTGCCCAGAAGATTCTTGCGGTGCGACTCGTCGAGCTCTTCGAGCAGGTCGGTAGCGTCATCCGGATACATCTGCCCGATGATGCGTGCGGCAAGCCGTTGCGGCAGATTCTTGATGAGTTCATGCTGGTCCTGCGCATCCATTTCCGCAATGGAGTCGGCAGCGTCCTTGATGGTCAGCTGCTTGATGAACTTGACCTGCTCGTCCACATCCAGTCCGCCGATATGTTCAGCGGCGTCCGCGGGATGCTGGTCATAATCGTGCTCTTTNCTTCCGTGCTCTTCCTTTTCGAAAAGCTCGGGAATGGATTCTTTCACGCTCATCCGAACCCTCTTAGACCAATCACGGTTTCAGGTCAAAGATTAAGGACTTTCGCAGACGACATCTTTGTGAAATATTTCATGAACTCTTCACCTACTTGACGAAAAGGAATCGTTGTCATACTCCCATTTATCCTGAAGAAAACCATTGGGAACCGCCATGAACACATCGTTTGACGAATTTTTCCAGTCTGAAGCCCGCATGTTCCTGATCACGGCCATCAAGGTGGCCCTTGCCGAGGACGGCTCCGACCTGACGTCGGCCGCCCTCTTCAAAGAGGATGATCAGGCAAACGCGCAAATCGTCGCCAAGCAGGATACCGTCATTGCGGGACTGCCCATCATCCCGCTTGTGCTTGAGATGGCCGGAGGCGGCTGCAAGCATATGCTGAATGTGGATGAGGGTGAGAAAATCGGTCCTGACACCATGATTGCCGCCCTGCAGGGCCCTGCGACCGTGTTGCTTAAGGCCGAACGGGTCATCCTCAACTTCATTTCCCACATGTCAGGCATAGCGGAGCTAACCCGCCGCTACGTACAGGCGCTCGACGATTACGAAACCATCGTGCTGGACACCCGCAAGACCCTTCCGGGGCTCCGCTACGTCGAGAAATATTCCGTTCTCGTCGGCGGCGGGCAGAACCATCGCAAAAACCTGTCCGAAATGATAATGCTCAAGGACAACCACATCGACCGTGCAGGCGGAATATTCGAAGCAGTCCGACTGGTCCGCTCCGAATACGATCCCTGCCCGCCGGTGGAAGTCGAGTGCCGCAATCTGGATGAGGTCATGACCGCCGTGCAGGCCGAGCCTGAGCGCATCATGCTGGACAACATGACCCCGGATCAGATCCGCGAAGCGCTGTCCAACATCCCCGAGACCATCGAAACGGAGATAAGCGGCGGCGTCAGTCTCGACAACATCACCGAGATCGGCAGCCTCGGTGCTGATTACGTTTCCGTGGGACGACTCACCCACTCCGCACCGGCAGCCGACTTCAGCATGCAATTCATAACTCTTTAAGAGGTGTTAGATGAGCGACGCAGCCCGCATTGAAGGCATCAAGAGTGAACGGGGCGACCGCCTCGCAATCCTCGGACACCACTATCAGTCCGACGAAGTACTCGCGCATACCGACATAACCGGAGACTCCCTTGAACTGGCCCGTCGCATTGAGGGGCTTGAAGCCGAGCACATCGTCTTTTGCGGCGTCTGGTTCATGGCTGAAACCGCTGCCATTCTGCGCCGTCCCGAGCAGAGAATCCATATTCCGGCTCCGGATGCGTCCTGCCCCATGGCAGACATGGCCGTGTCGCGATCCGTGGAGAAAGCACTGGAAATCCTTTCCCGCAGCGGCAAGAAAATCATCCCGCTGACCTACGTGAACTCTTCCGCAGGCGTGAAAGCCGTGGTGGGACGCTGGGAGGGCTCCGTATGCACTTCCGCCAATGCCAAGCGCATGCTCGAATGGGCCATGGAACGTGGCGACGCGGTCCTCTTCCTTCCCGACCGGCACCTTGCGGTCAACACCGCCGATGCTCTCGGAATTCCCGAGGAACAACGTCACATCCTTAATGAAAGCGTGATTGAAGAAGATCCATCCCTGTATGTCAGCCCGGATGAGGTCGAAGGCAAGAAGCTGCTTATCTGGCCGGGATGCTGTCCCATTCACGAAGAGTTTACGCTCGACACCATGCTTGAGATTCGTGACAGGGAACCTGAAGCCAAGATCGTGGTGCATCCCGAATGCACGCCTGATGTGACCCGCGAGGCGGACGCCGACGGTTCCACTTCGTTCATCATCAAGTACGTGGCGGAAGCTCCGGCAGGCAGCACCATCTATGTCGCCACCGAAGCGAACCTCGTGGAACGCCTTGCCGAGCGTCACAAGGGCGAAAAGATCATCCGCCCTCTCACAGTACAGCGCTGCGAGGACATGGGTAAGACCACCGAAGCCAGACTGGCCGCAAAACTTTCGGAACTCGACACCGCCGAACCCGTTGACGTTGCCGAGGAGGTCCGCGAACCCGCGCGCAAAGCGCTGGAACGCATGCTCAAAGCCTGCGCATAGCCCTTCCGGCCCACGTAGGCGGCAACTTGAAAGGTCCGGAGATCGAGCTTTCGGACCGTGGCAGGGACAATACCGTTCCTGCGCCACCCTCGAAGGGGGAAGAATGGAACACCACAGGTCCATCAGCGATGTTCTGATCATCGGATCGGGCATCGCCGGCTGCGTAAGTGCCCTGACCATGGCTGAAGAAGGCGTTCACTGCACGGTCATTACGGCCGGGGAACGCCTTTCCTACGGCAACTCCGAGCTGGCACAGGGCGGCATCGTCTTCCATGCGGAAAACGACGAGCCCGAGATTCTCGAAAAAGACATCATGACCGCCGGGTGGAATCACAACTACGCCAAGGCGGTCCGACAGCTCTGCGCACTAGGTCCAGACGTGCTGCAGGAGCTCTTCATCGACAAGCTGCACATACCGTTCAACCAGCGCAAACCCGGTGATTGGTTTCTTACCCGCGAGGGCGGACACTCCCTCCCCCGTATCCTCTACTGTCACGACCACACCGGCCGCAACATCATGGAAGCCCTTTCCAAGGCCGTGAGCGAGCATCCCAACATCACGGTGCTGACCAAACGTACCGCCATCGACCTGCTCACCACGCATCACCATTCGTCGCACATGGATTTCAAGTACAGCCTCGCCAACAGCTGTGTCGGGGCCTACGTGCTCAACGAGCATACCGCCGAGGTGGAAACGCTCCTGTCGCGCTATACAGTGCTGGCCACCGGCGGCATCGGGCAGGTGTATCTGCATACTACCAACACCCCGGGCTCCATTGGCTCCGGCATCGCCATGGCCCATCGCGCCGGTGCGAGGCTGCTGAACTGCGAATACGTCCAGTTCCATCCCACGGCACTCTATGCGGGTAAACGCGGCGGCCAGCGCTTCCTTGTCTCCGAGGCGGTGCGCGGCGAAGGTGCCGTTCTCGTGGATAGCTGCGGCGATGCCTTCATGAAGCGTTACGATGACCGTGCCGACCTCGCGCCCCGCGACATCGTGACGCGCGCCATAATGGACGTGATGCTCAAGACCGGCGACGATTGCGTGTATCTCGACGCGGCGCGGAACATCAAAAAGGACATCGTCAAACGCTTCCCGACCATCAGCGAGCGTTGCCGCAACATCAGCGTGGACATCACCAGCGAGCCGATCCCGGTGGTGCCCGCCGCCCACTATTTCTGTGGCGGCGTGCTCGCGGATCTCAATGGCCGCACCACGCTGGAGCGGCTGTACGCAGTGGGCGAATGCTCCTGTACCGGCGTCCATGGAGCCAACCGTCTTGCCTCCACGTCTCTGCTCGAAGGGTTGGTATGGGGTGTGACCTCCGGCCGGGACATTGCGCGCCGCATCAGCAAGACCGAACCCATGAGCGAGAAGCTCAGGGATTCCATCCGAGACTGGGTCAACGCAGGCGATGAGCATAACGAAGACCCGGCACTCATCAATCAGGACTGGGCCACCATCCGCAACACCATGTGGAACTACGTGGGCATCTCCAGAAGTGCAGGACGCCTGCACCGCGCTTTCTCGGACATGCGTACTCTGGCCAAGAACCTTCAGGATTTTTACAAGAACACGCCGATCAGCAAACCGCTAGTGGACCTTTTCCACGGCTGCCAGACGGCGTACGTCATAACGCTTTCCGCGATGCGGAACCGGCAGTCCAAGGGCTGCCACTTTCGGGCAGATTGAGTTCCGCCCGTATCCACCCAGAGCGCAAAAGCCCGCCGGATGCATCCGGCGGGCTTTTGTTGTCTGCGACGATGGATATGAACTCGCGACTACTTGCGCCAGAACTCCGGCACGAAAAGAATGATGACGGTGTAAATCTCAAGCCGTCCCAGAACCATGCACAGTGTCAGGGCCATCTTGGCCAACTGCGGCAGATGCGCATAGTTGTCAGTCGGCCCCACCGAGCCGATGCCGGGACCGATGTTTCCGATGCAGGCAAGCGCGGCGGCAAATGAGGAAACCACGTCTATTCCGGTGGCGGACACCACGAACGCGGCCAGCATGAACAGCCCGATCCAGAGGATGAAAAAGCCCCACACACCGCGAATGACATCATCTGAAACCGGCTTGCGCCCGAGCTTCACCTTGGAAACCGCTCTCGGGTGAATCAAGCGGAAAAGCTCCTGATAGGACTGCTTGAGGATAAGCATGATACGCATGACCTTCATGCCGCCTGCAGTAGATCCGGCGCAGCCGCCGACAAACATGCAGAAAAGCAGAATGGCCTGACACAGGGCTGGCCAGAGCTCGTAATCCGCCGTGGCAAAGCCGGTCGTGGTCAGGATGGAGGCCACCTGAAACGAGGTAAACCGAACCGCGTCTGCGGTGGAGTCATACGTACCGCCAAGATAGACGCTAAGGGCCAGCACCACGGTAAAACCAAGGAACAACACCGCGAAGACCCGAAACTCCGGGTCCTTGATCATGGCGCTCAGCCTACCTTTGAGCATGAGGTAATGCAGGGAGAAGTTGATCCCGGCGATGAACATGAAGGCAGTGATCACGTAGTCGATGTAGGCTGAATCAAATGCCGCAACAGAGGTGTTCTTGGTGGAGAACCCTCCGGTCGCCATGGTTCCGAAGGTGTGGCAGAGCGCATCGAAAAGATCCATGCCGCCGAACATGAGCAATACGGTCTCGATCACGGAGAAGGCCAGATAGACCTTCCACAGCACCATGGCCGTATCCTTGATGCGCGGCTTGAGCTTGTCGGGGACCGGTCCGGGAACCTCGGCCTTGTAAAGCTGCATGCCGCCGACGCCGAGAAAGGGAAGGATGGCCAGAGAGAGTACGATGATGCCCATGCCGCCCAGCCAATGCGTCAGGCTCCGCCAGAACAGAATGCTGCGCGGTACGGACTCGATGTCGGAGAGCACGCTGGCTCCCGTGGTCGTGAACCCTGAAAGGGATTCGAAGACACAGTCGGTGAAGGTCGGGAACGTATCCGCAAAGAAAAACGGCAGGCCGCCGAACGCGCCCGCCACCAACCAGCCGAGCGCCACGATGGCCATGCCCTCTCGGTGGCTGATGACCTTGATGCCGCTTTGACGAAAAGTAAAAAAGAGGCCCGCCCCCGAAGCCACGGTCAGGCCGGAGGCCAGCAGGAACGGCTGCACGCCGGAGTCGCCGTACCACAGCGCCCAGAGCAGTGGCCAGAGCATGGTCAGGCCTACGCAGGCGCATAGGGCGCCGATAATGTGCAGTACGTTGCGCCAGCGCATCTAGAAGAACTCCACCTTGACGTCCAGCGCCTTTTCGACCTTGCTGATGTTGTTGCGAGCGGTGAGGATGATCAGACGGTCTTCCGGTTCGATGACGGTGTCGCCGCGAGGGATGATGACGTCGTTGCCGCGCTGGAAGCACAGTACCAGTGTGCCTCTGGGGAAACCGAGTTCCATGATGGGCTTGCCCACTACGTCCGAATTTTCCTGTGCAATGGCTTCGAGCACTTCGGCCGCGTCGGCCTTGATGCTGGCGGTGGATATCACCTTGCCGCGCCTGATGAAATGAAGGATCGAGTTGATGGCCGAAAGCCGCGGGCACACGAGGTGGTCGATGCCGATGGGGTCGATGAGCCGCATGTAGGCGAAGTTGTTCACCCGCGTGGTGGTATTCTTCGCGCCGAGGCTCTTGGCCAGCAGACAGGTAAGGATATTGATCTCCTCATCCCCTGTCACGGAGATAACCATATCCATATTGCCGACGTTTTCCTCGTGCAGCACGTCCTGATCGGTTCCGTCGCCCTGTAGCACGATGGGCCGGTCGAGGTTTTCGGACAGGAACTGACAGCGTTCCGGATCGGTCTCCAGGACGCGGGTATGGAAATGTTTCGAGTCAAGCGCCTTGGCCAGATGATAGCCGATATTGCCGCCCCCCACGATCAGCACCTTGCTCACCGGCTCGCTGTGGATGCCGAGGCTTTCCAGCACTTCGTCCTGATCGCGGATGTCGCAAGCGAAATAGACCATGTCGCCCTGTCGGATTTCGTCCACGCCGCTAGGGATGATGAGTTCGTCGTCCCTGACCAGTGCCGCGATGACCACCGGGGTCTCGCCGATGCGGTCGCGCAGGTTCAAAAGCTTGGTGCCGATGACCGGAGATTTGGCAGGCAGGTTCACGCCGATGAGGCGGATCTTGCCCTGCGCGAACTCATTGATTTCCACGGCTCCGGGAACGCTCATCAGCCTCAGGATGGCGTTGACCACCTCAAGGTCGGGGTTGATGATCTTGCGAATCCCGATGGCGTCGTTTTTGATGAGTTCGGCAAAGTGCGTGTAGTCATCGTTTCTGATGCGGGCCAGTTTGGTCAGGTTGGGAGAAAGCTGATTGGCGTAGAAACAGGAGAGGATGTTGATCTCGTCACTGTCCGTCACCGCAAGCATGATGTCCGCGCCTTTGATGCCTGCATCGAGAAGCACCTGCGGGCTGCTGCCGGAACCCTGAATGGTCTGCACGTCAGTGGCCTCGGCAACCCTCTTGAGGGCTTTCTCCGATCGGTCGATGACCACGACTTCCTTGTTCTCCACGGCCAGACGGCGCGAGATGTGAAAGCCGACTTCTCCGGCTCCGACGATGATTATCCGCAATTCAGACTCCTTGCTGTTTCAGCTATTGCCGACGGCCAACTCTCTACGCTCGTTTACCCCTTTTCGCAACTTTCCCTTAACCCTTGATAAGCAATATAATAATTCTGGAAATTCTATAAATTTGTGATACCCCTTAAAACAGTCGTGCTTTTTTGACCTGAATCAAATCTTTGATGGTCGCAAAGGAGTAACATGGCTTAAATCCTTGTCGTAAAACCAAAAACAGGACGGAGCTTGCCTATGAAAAAACCCTATCGGCCGATCCTGTGGATCGTCCTCGGGATTGTTCTCGGCTTCCCGATCTTCAGCATGGCGTACTACACGATGGTGCGGACCTCCACGCCGGAGTTCTGCGCTTCATGCCATGAGATTCAGGCCGCCTACATGGCCTGGAAGACGTCGACGCACGTGAACAACCCACAGGGCTTCGTGGCAGACTGCATGGACTGCCACCTTCCGGCCCCTCAAGACACTGTGAACTTCTTTTATACCAAGACCGCACACGGCATAAAAGACGTTGTCGCGCACTTCATGGGGGTGGAGTACGACCGGGAGGAACAAGCCGCCAAGGCCCGCAAGTCCATCAAGAACGAACAGTGCCTCAAATGTCACCGCAACCTGCTCTACATGCCCTACAAGCGAGGAGCCATGCTGGCGCACAAGCAGGTGATGTACCCGAGGCCCGGCTACGAGAAGAAATGTCTCGACTGCCACAAGAATCTGGTTCACGTCGACCGGCCCTACTACAACTACAAGCGACCAGGTCTCTAATCATCAAAGGGGGATAAGAGGAGATGAGAAAGACTTACACGCTGTTGACGCTTCTGGCCGCGTTGCTGCTTCTGGCAGCCCCGGCCTCCGGCGCTGATCTGCAGAAGAAAAAGGAATTCCGCATTGAGCGCGGCATGTCGAAACAGGCCATGGCCTGTCTCCAGTGCCACAAGCAGGAATCACCCGGACTCTTCGCGGACTGGGCGGCAAGCCGTCACGCTGCCGCCAACATCACCTGTCTCGATTGCCACCAGGCTGACGAACACGACAAGGACGTCAGTAAATCTCACTACAAACAGTACGAGCGCTCCGACACCAAATGGGGTGTAAGCGAATACAAAGTCCCGGTGGCAGGCGTGGTCACCCCGAAGGACTGCTCCCGCTGCCACCCGGACGAGGTAAAGCAGTACAGCCGCTCCAAGCACGCCAACACCAACATCATTGTCTGGAAGATCGACTTCTGGATGAAAAAGGGTCTGAACAACACCGTCGAACGTTCCACCGGCTGCTACGCCTGTCACGGCAGCATCCTGAAGGTGAACGAAGAAGGTGAACTCGACCCCGACACCTGGCCGAACGTCGGCGTCGGCCGCGTGAACCTGGACGGCAGCCTTGGCTCCTGCTCCAGCTGTCACACCAGGCACCGCTTCTCGGTCATGGAAGCTCGCAAGCCCGAAGCCTGCGGCCAGTGCCACCTCGGTCCGGACCATCCGCAGATCGAAATCTACAACGAATCCAAGCACGGCGCCATCTATGACGCCTTCGGCGACGAGTACAACTGGCGTGCCGCACCCGGCACCTGGACGCCCGGCGTGGACTACCGCGGTCCCACCTGCGCCAGCTGCCACATGTCCGGCGCGGGCGAAGTCATGACCACTCATGACGTCACCGAACGCCTCAGCTGGGAAACTCAGGCGCCGCTCACGGTCCGCCCCGAGAACTTCAAGCCGTTCCCGGCCAAGACCGACTGGAAGACCGAGCGCGACAAGATGAAGGAAATCTGCAAGCAGTGCCACGGCCAGAAATGGGTTGATGACCATTACAACAAGCTTGATCAGGCTGTGGAGAACTACAACGAGACGTACTACAAGCCTGTAAAGGCCAAGCTGGACGAAATGTACGAGAAGGGTCTGCTCGACAAGGATAACCCCTTCGACCAGAAGCCCGAAATCGAGTACTACTTCCTCTGGCACCACGAAGGACGTCGAGCACGCATGGGCGCGGCCATGATGGCCCCGGACTATGCGTGGTGGCACGGTTTCTTCGAGTGCAAGCACCGCTACATGGTCTTCATGGAAGAGGCCGAGAAAATCCTCGGCACCGGCGAACCCGCTCCGAAGTATGAGCCCTTCCCCGGCACCGGCGGAAGCACGGAACGCCCCAACATGCCCATGAAGTAGCCCGCCCGGATCGCGACAAGGAACCCCGGTCCCCGTCTTCAACTTGAAGGCGGGGGCCTTTTTTCCTGACGTTGGTAGAACCCGTTTTGCACCCGCTTTCAACAAAATCGCCCCGCGAAAGCCTGTCTACGGAAAATGTATTGAACACAAGCCGCATATCGAGTTATAATGCTTCGATATGAAGCGTCATCTTGTCCAGAAAAGCCCATTCGAATGGGAACTGCCCATCCATGGCGACATGCGGGTGCCCGGGATTATCTTCGCTTCCGAATCCATTCTCGCCGACATGGACGAAGAGGTGCTGAAACAGGTAAGGGATGTGGCCTGCCTGCCCGGCATCGTCCGCGCATCCATGGCCATGCCCGACGCCCACGCCGGATACGGCTTTCCCATCGGCGGTGTTGCGGCCTTCGATCCGCAGCGAGGGGGCGTCATTTCAATGGGAGGTGTCGGTTTCGACATTGCCTGTGGAGTCCGTACCCTGCTGACCGGCTTGACTCGGGACGACATCCTCGCTCATCAGGAAAAACTGGCAGACACACTGTTTGCATCCGTGCCGGCCGGAGTCGGACGCGGTGGTGACATTGTCCTTGAAGGCGACGAACTGGATGAGATGCTGACAAGGGGAGCCACCTGGGCCGTGCAACGCGGCCTCGGCCAAAAGGCCGATCTGGAGCGCATTGAGGACAACGGTATTTCGCGCGGGGCCAATCCTTCCAAAGTTTCAAAAGAGGCCAAAAAACGCATCCGCAACCAGATTGGCAGCCTCGGCGGTGGAAACCATTACCTCGAAGTGCAGTATGTCGAGGAAATACTGGACGCGGAAAAAGCCGACATCTTCGGGATTTCAGAGGGTGACGCACTAGTCAGCATCCACTGCGGCTCGCGCGGACTCGGTCATCAGATCGGTACGGATTTCCTCAACGCCATGGCTCCAACCAAGAGCAGAAAGGGGAAGAAATCCAAAAGCGGTGCCCCCAAATCGAAACATCCGAGACAGCTCGCCCACGCGCCCATCGACTCCAAGGAAGCACAGAACTACCTGGCCGCCATGCATTGCGGTATCAACTGTGCCCTCGCCAACCGGCAGGTCATCACGCATCTTGTGAGAAAGGCCTTTGCCTCGGTCATGCCCGAAGCCACCCTGCCCCTTCTCTATGACGTGTCGCACAACACCTGCAAAGTCGAACGGCATGAGGGCGAGCACGGTACGCGCAAACTCTTCGTGCACCGCAAGGGTGCCACGCGGGCCTATCCTCCCGGTCATCCCTCCCTTCCGGAAGACATTCGGGAAGCGGGACAGCCAGTGCTCATCGGCGGAAGCATGGGTTCTGCCTCATACATTCTGGCCGGCACACAGGAGGCCATGCGCAAGAGCTTCGGCTCGGCCAACCATGGTGCCGGGCGTGCTCTGTCCCGCACGGAAGCGAAGAGAAAATTCGACGGCATGGACATCGGGGAATCCCTTCGTCACAAAGGGATACTTGTTCGCAGCAAAAGTCTCAAATCCGTTGCCGAAGAAGCTCCGGACGCGTACAAGAAAAGTAGCGATGTCATTACGTCCGTGACAGGCGCGGGTCTCGCGGCTCCGGTTGCCAGACTCATGCCGATGATTTGCATAAAAGGGTAACAGTCGAGGGGAGGTATACCACCATGACCACGGAGATTATCGACTCTTCCTTCCTTGATTCCATGGCTGAGAAGCGACCTTTCATCAAGAAGATGTTCGCGGTTTTCGTCAGCCAGGAACCCAAGAGGATACAACAGATTCGAGAAGCGCTGAATTCGGGAGACGTGGATACGCTGAGGCATCTGGCCCACTCGCTCAAGGGCGGCTCCGCCACCATCGGTGCGGAACGCGTCAGGCAGGCCTGTCTCTTGTTGGAAAAGGCCACCAAGGCGAACGACATGCAGCAGGCCCAACAGTGTTTCAGCCAGTTGGAGACCGAGATGCACGACACTTACGCCTTCATGTTCGATTTCATGGCTCGGGAGTAATCAAAGGCGAGCCGTTCGCCGCAAAGGACATGTCTCCGACGTCACCGCTGACGTTCGGAATTCAGGGCTGTTTCCCCCCGGAGCAGCCCTTGTTTTATGGAGCAGCCTACCCGGCGTGCAGGAGACTGTTGTCGAAGAGGTGCCGCAGGCGGAACGAGAGGTTCGTCCCCCGCTTGCCCGAGGTGACGTTGTTCAATCCCAGCTTGAGCGCCTTGTCCGAGCCGATCATCAGAGCGAGGCTTCGCGCCCGGGTCAGTCCCGTGTAGAGTAGATTTCGCTGAAGCATGATGTAGTGCTGGGTCACAACGGGCATGACCACCGCCGGATACTCGCTGCCCTGCGACTTGTGCACGCTCACGGCGTAGGCCAAAGAAAGATCGTCCAAATCGGAGCTTTCGAGGTGCACAGTGTTGCCGTCGTCGAATTCTACCAACAATTCGGTATCTTCCGGATCAAGATCCGCCACCCAGCCCAGGTCGCCGTTGAAAACGTCCTTGTCATAGTTGTTCCGCAACTGGAGCACCCTGTCGCCTTTGCGAAAACTGGTGTTGCCCCGCTTCACTTCCCGACCTTTGAAGGGATTCAGGCGCTCCTGAAGTGCAAGGTTGAGCGCCTGCGTGCCCACATCGCCTTTATGCATGGGTGTGAGCACCTGCACGTCCCGCATGGGGTCCATGCCGTAGACCTCGGGGATACGCTCGCACACGCTGTCCAGAATCAGCTTCTGGACCTTTGCCGAATCTTCCTGTGGAATCCAGTAATAATCGGCCTCCGGAGCGGGCATGGGATGCTGTCTCGGCATCTGCCCGTTATTGATGCGGTGCGCGTTGACGACGATGAAGCTCTCCTGCGCCTGACGGAAAATATGCGACAGTCGCGCGCTGGGGATGCGCTCGGAGTTGAGCATGTCGGCGAGCACGTTGCCCGGTCCCACGCTCGGTAGCTGGTTCACATCACCGACGTAGACCAGACGGCAGGTATGGGGTAACGCCCGGAGCACCGCCACGCAAAGCTGCGCATCAATCATGCTGGCTTCGTCCACCACCAGCACGTCCGCCTTGAGCTTCTGGTCCTGATCGTAATGAAAGCCACCGTCCGGCTGATACTGCAAGAGCCTGTGCAGGGTCTGCGCACCCATGCCGGTTGCTTCGGAAAGCCGTTTTGCCGCACGTCCCGTGGGAGCGGCCAGCTTGATCTTCAGCCCGAGCTCCTTGAGTGTGAGCACGATGGCCTTGGTGATGGTTGTCTTACCGGTACCGGGACCGCCAGTGATGATGAAGACCTTGTTCCCGCACGCCTCGAAGACCGCTTCGCGCTGCTCGTCGGAGAGGGAAAAGCCGAGAGTCTCCTCGACTTTGGGCAGCGCCTCGGCGATCTTGTCGCGACTGACCGGCGTGGGGTGGCTCACCAGCTGGTAGAATCGCTGGGCCGCTTCGTTTTCGTAATGGTAGAAATGCATGAGGTAGACCGCCTCGTCCACTTCCTGTTCGGGCAGGTCCTCGATCCGGACGCGCTTCTTTTCCTCAAGCGAATAGAGGGCGGTTTCGAGCTTGTCGAAATCCACGCCCTCCATCATGCGCGCGGCTTCGTCCAACAGTGCATCCTTGGAGATGAAAAGGTGGCCTCCTCGCTCACACCGGGAGAAAAGCGTGTAGATGATGGCCGCCTCAAGCCGCTGCGGAGCATCCGGGGGAAAGCCCAGCTTCAGGGCCATGCGGTCCGCCGTGCGGAACCCGACGCCGCGAATCTCGTAAGCGAGATCGTACGGATTGTCGCGCAGCTTCTGTTCGGCCTGGGCACCGTAGAGATGAAATATCTTTCCGGCCCACGTGGTAGGCACTCCATTGGATTGCAGGAATACCAGCAGATTCTTGATGGTTCTCTGCTTGGACCACGATTCCACGATGTCGTTGAGCTTGCGCTTTGAGATGCCCTTGACCTCAAGCAACCGTTCCGGGTCCTCGTCGAGGATGTCCAGAATCCCCATGCCGAAGGTTTCCAACAGCAACTGGGCGGTTTTTTCGCCTACTCCCTTGATGGAGGTCTGAAGGAAGCGGACAACGCCCTGCTCGGTGGCGGGTCTGGTTTGTTCAAAAGTGCGGACCTCGAACTGCGGTCCGAATTTGGGATGAACCTTCCACTTGCCACGCAGATCAAGCACCTCGCCAGGTGAAATATCACCCATGGTTCCGGTGACGGTAATCTGTCCCGGTTCGTCCTTGGCCGTAACGCGCGCGATCGTGTAGCCGTTCTCCTCGTTCTGGAAGACGATGGAGCGGACTTCAGCGGAGGCAAGTGTTTTCAGTTCGTTATCGCTCATTGGCTCGCATGAAAAAAGGCCGGGTCCTCCCCGGCCCTGATGGAATCGTCGTGTGTGGCCGCTAGGCAACCATTGTTTCGCCGTAGGCCCGTTCAAGAGCTTTGAAGTTCTTGGGGCCAAGCTTGCCGCCGAAGCGTTCGCCGATGGGCTCTTCCATTTCCTGCACACCGATGATGCCGGAGGCCTTGAGCAGCGCTCCGAGCATGGTCGTGTTGGTAATGGGAACCCCGAGTTCTTCCATGGCGACCTTGTTGGCGTCCACGGTAGCGACCTTCGGGAATCCGTACTTCTCTTTCAGTTCCTCGGGCGTCATGGCGGAGTTGACCACCACGGTTCCGTTTTCCGAAAGGCCTTCCGCCACATCCACGATGTCCAGAAGGCTTGGGTCGAGCACAAGCACGATGTCCGGGGAGTAGATTTTCTCCCGCAGCCTGATCTGCTCGTCATCGACACGTACGAATGCCATCACCGGCGCCCCGCGCCGTTCCGGGCCGAAGCTCGGAAACGCCTGCGCGTACTTGCCTTCGGCAATGGCAGCCTTTGCCAGCAGTTCCGCGGACGTTACGCCACCTTGTCCACCTCTGCCGTGCAGCCTGATCTCGATCATGTTTCCCCCGTTGGAAGGTTGTGCCTGGGGCCGGCACGCAATCCCTCGCAAAAGAAACCGACCCTGGCGTTGCTGGACCGTCAGAACCCGTGCCTGTGCAACAGGGACTGCCTGAGGGTCTCCTTATCCATATACTTGACTTCGCCGCCGATGGGAATCCCCTGAGCCAGACGGGTCACCGTCACGCCGGGGTATTCCTTCTCAACCATGTTCTTGATGTAGGAAGCCGTGCTTTCCGCATCCATGGTCGCACCGAGGGCGAGAATCAGCTCTTCGACTTCGCCGGAGTCGAGGTGCCGTCGCAGCCTGTCGAACTCAAGGTGCCCCGGCTCCACCCCGTCCAGAGGAGAGATGAGGCCGCCGAGGACAAGATAACGCCCCTTGAACATGCCCATCTCCTCAAGAGCCAGAAGCGCGTCCCACTCGCTCACGATGCACATGCGCGAGCGTTCGCGTTCCGGATCCGAGCACAGAGCGCAGGGACTGGCTTCGGCCAGACTCGCGCAGTCCTCACACATGCACAGGCTTTCACGCAGCTCGATGATGCTGCCGCCGACTCCGCGCGCCTTCTCAGGCGGCATCTTCAGCAGCGTGAGCGCAATGCGCAGGGCCGACTTGGGGCCGATGCCCGGCAGGCTGGAGAGTTGGTCCACCGCTTCCTGAAGCGGGGCCGGAAGTCTGCTCACAAAATCCCCCTAGAAGAGGCCGCCGGGCAGCTTCATGCCGCCGGTGACGGCCGACATTTCCTTTTCCATGACTTCGCCGGCGGTCTTGAGCGCGTCGTTCACGGCGGTCAGCACGAGGTCCTGGATCATTTCGGCGTCGCCGGAATCCACCACGCTCTGTTCGATCTCCACGGAAACAATTTCCTTGCCGCAAGTGGCCTTGACCTTGACCATGCCGCCGCCTGCGGAAGATTCCACTTCGCGGGTCTTCAGGTCTTCCTGAATCTGGGTCATTTTCTTCTGCATCATCTGGGCCTGACGCATCATTTCATTCATTCCGCGCATTATGATCTCCTTGCTGTTCTATTCGATTAATAACCGTTGATCGGGGACACGTTTTCAATCAGCGCCCCGAAGCGATCAAGCACCTTCTTCACGACCGGATTGGCCTCGGCCTCGGTATGAAGCTGCTTGTAACTTTTCCTTTCGGGCAGGTCGACGGTTTCCACTACGACTTTCGTGCCCGGTCCGAAATATTTCTCCGCGAATCCTTTGAGCAGTCCATTCGTGGCCGGTTCCGTAAGCGTTCTGCAAAGGAAGTTGCTGCCGCAGGTGATCGTCAGGGTGTCCCCTTTCAATTCCCCCGTGGCCTGCCGAATCTGAGCAGGTTTGCCCTGACAATCCGAGGTGCAGATGTATTCAACGAAGCCGTTCCACGATCGGGGACCGGTCGGCTCCGGGAGATCGCCCGATCGATCGGGTATCTCGCAGGAACATCCTTCAGCGTCCGCCGGATCGGGTATGCCCTCGAACCGGCCCGGCTCAGGCTCCTGGTCGGGAGTCGATGACGGTTGGCGCTGCTGCTGTCCGTGTTGCCTCGGAGCCGAAGGTTTCGCGCCGGATTCCCGTTGCCCGGACTGAGGCGACTGTTGCGGCGGAACCGTGGGATCCATGGGCTGCGGCGGAGGAGGCGGGGGCGGGATGGCACCCTGCCCCGGCGGCTGCGGTGGCGGTGGCACCTGCGGATTCGGCGCCCCCCTCGGCGGCGCGGGCGGCGGATTTGGAGCGCCTGCCGGCGGTTGCGGCGGTGCCTGAGGCGGCGGTGCGGCAGCCTTGGGCTGCGCTCCGCCCTGAGGATTGGGACGCTGCGGAGACTGTGGCGGCCGGGAAGCCTGCCCGCCCTGCGGCGCACCCGGCTGGGGCGGTGCCGGTCTGTTCTGCGGACGCGGCGTCTGCTGGCCGCGATTCATCCCCGGCTGACCGGGACGCGGGCCAGCTGTCGGAGCACCGCGGGAAGGTCCCTGCGGTGCTCCGCCCTTGCCGACATCTGAAAGATTCACCAGTTCCGGCAGCGAGGCGAGGTTGAACAGCAGCAGTTCAAGGGCCAGTGCCGGCTCAAGGCTCGACATGACCCGCTTCTGGCCGTCCAGCGTCATCTGCCAAGCTGCGTGGATGTGCGCGGGCTCGAACTTGCCTGCCCATTCCATCCATGTTTCGGCTTCCTCGCCGGACAATCCGAGCAACTCCAAAGCGGAACGGCCGGACTGACGCAGCAGAAACATGTTGCGCCAACAGCCCACGAGTTCACGCAGGAAGAACCCGAGGTCCAGCCCTTGATCGAGCACTTCGCGAAGCATGGTGCCGAGTCCCACGAGATCTCGCTCGTGAACGGCCTCCATGAGCCGGAAGAAGACGTCCTGTCCGGCAAGGCCGAGGAAATTGCGGACATCGGCCTCGCTGAGACTGTCGCCGCCAAGGGCAAGGGACTGTCCGAGAAGCGACATGGAGTCGCGAACACTGCCAGCGCCACGTTTGGCGATAATGTCCAGCGCGCCCTGCTCGAAGGGGATGCCCTCTTTGTCGAGGATTGCGGCCAGATGCGCCACCAGACCTGCCTGAGGCAGCATCTTGAAGGTATAATGCTGGCAACGGCTGATGATGGTGGCCGGAAATTTGTGGGCCTCGGTGGTGGCCATGATGAAGGTGGCGCGCGGCGGCGGCTCTTCAAGCGTCTTGAGCAGCGCGTTGAAGGCCTCCTTGGTGAGCATGTGTGCCTCGTCAATGATGAACACCTTGTAACGGGCGTCGATGGGCGCGTACCCCACGTCTTCCTTGAGGGAGCGGATGTCGTCGATGCGGCGGTTGGATGCGCCGTCCATTTCGATGACGTCAACGGCGGCCCCTGCGGTGATCTGTTTGCAGTGGGCGCATTCGTTGCACGGCTCCGACGTGGGCGCGTTCACGCAGTTGAGCGCCTTGGCGAAGATTCGCGCCACGGTGGTCTTGCCTACCCCCCGGGTGCCGCTGAAAAGGTATGCGGGCGCGACGCGGTCGTTTTCGGCCGCGCGGGAAAGGATGGTCTTGACCGCCTCCTGCCCCGCCACGTCGGCGAAGGTCTGGGGACGGTACTTGGCGGTAAGGCTGCTGGTGCTCATGCTGATGCTCGCTCGGTCGATATAAAAAACGGGGAGTCCGGCCAGTGCCGCCGGACTCCCCGGTCAATAGCAGAACAGCGGCCGCTAATCCACCGAATAACGGTGCAGCCAGTGCTCGTAATCTTCGTTTTCGCCCTTGAGGATCTTAAAGAACTCGGTCTGCAACGCCTTGGTGACGTCCCCGGCCTTGCCTTCTCCCACCTGACGACGGTCAATCTCGCGGATCGGGGTCAGCTCGGCGGCGGTGCCGGTGAAGAACACTTCGTCGGCGGTGTAAAGCATGTCGCGGCCGATGGCCATTTCGCGGACTTCGTATCCCAGATCGGATGCGAGCTGAATAACGGAGTCGCGGGTCAGGCCGCCCAGCACCTGCGAGAGATGCGGGGTGTAGAGCACTTCGTCCTTGACCATGAAGATGTTCTCGCCGGACCCTTCGGCAACGTGGCCAGTGGTGTCGAGCAGGATGGCTTCGTCGTAACCGTCAGCAACGGCCTCGGTCTTTGCCAGAACGGAGTTCACGTAGTTGCCGCAGGCTTTGGCCTTGGTCATCATCACGTTCACGTGGTGACGGGTGTAGGAGCTGCAGCGGACGCGGATGCCCTTTTCAAGCGCCTCGTCGCCCAGATACGCGCCCCACGGCCAGGTGGCGATGCACACGCGGATCGGGTTGTTGCCGGGATGAACGCCCATGGCGCCATCGCCCACGAAGACCAGCGGACGAACGTAGGCGCCCTTGAGCTTGTTGGCCTTGAGGGTTTCGTCGGTGGCCTGAACCAGCTCTTCGAGGCTGTAGGGCACCTTGATGCCGAGAATCTTGGCGGAATCCAGTAGACGGACCATGTGTTCCTTCAGACGGAAGACCTCGGAGCTGCCGTCGGTGCATTCGTAAGCGCGAATGCCTTCGAAAACGCCCGTGCCGTAATGAAGGGCGTGGGTAAGGACATGGACGTTAGCCTGCTCCCAGGGGACCAGTTCGCCGTCGAACCAGATGTACTCGGACTGTTGAACCATTTCTATGCTCTCCTTAATGGGTATTTCCCGACTATTGAACGAATGAAGCTAATAAAAGGCGGTGCCGTGGTCAAGAATCGACGTAAAAAAGACGGACACAAAACGGTTCTTCAACCTCCCGGCTTCCCCTTGTTTTTTCCAATGAAAAAGCTTTTGCGAAACATATTCACCCGAACTGAAAGAAACGGGCTTTTTCTTCCGCTGCTTTGGAAACGCAACCCCTCGTCTTCAATGGGATTTCATACCTTCAAAAACCTTTTCGGAAAACAAATTTCACTTTGACAGCGGCCATGGGGCGCGGATATGAAAACAAGTTCCAACAAAAACCTTTCAACAGCGAGGAGTTCCGTCCATGCAGCAATTCGCCCGCGTGCACCGGCTGCCGCCCTATGTCTTCGCTCAGGTCAACGAACTGAAGATGAAGATGCGCCACCAGGGCGCCGACATCATCGACCTGGGCATGGGCAACCCCGACGTGCCCACCCCCAAGCATATCCTGGACAAGCTCAGCGAGGCGGCGTACCGCCCCGGCAACTCCCGCTATTCGGCGTCCAAGGGCATCAAGGGGCTGCGCAAGGCGATAGCGGACTGGTACAAGCGCCGCTATGACGTCTACCTCGACAAGGACATGGAGACCTGTGTCACCATGGGTGCCAAGGAAGGACTCGCGCACCTCGCGCTGGTCATGCTCACGCCCGGCGACGTGGTGCTCGCACCGGATCCGGCCTACCCCATCCATCCTTACGCATCCATCATCGCGGGGGCCGACGTGCGCCGCGTGCCCATTGGCAAGGACCGGGACTTCTTCGAGGATCTCAAGGTCGCCGTCACGCACAGCTGGCCGCGCCCCAAGCTGCTGATCATCAACTTCCCGCACAACCCCACCACCGAGTGCGTGGATATCGCGTTCTTCCAGCGCATCGTGGATTTCGCCAAGGAGCACGAACTCTACGTCATCCACGACCTCGCCTACGCGGATTTCACCTTTGACGGTTACGAAGCGCCGAGCTTCCTGCAGGCGGACGGGGCCAAGGACGTGGGCGTCGAGTTCTTCTCGCTCACCAAGAGCTACTCCATGGCCGGCATGCGCGTGGGCTTCTGCTGCGGCAATCAGGACATGGTTCAGGCGCTCACCAGAATCAAGAGTTATCTTGACTACGGCATCTATACTCCAATACAGGTGGCAGCCACGCACGCATTAAACGGTGATCAGGAATGCGTGACCGAGATCATGGACATCTACAAGGATCGGCGTGACGCCCTGTGCGAGGGCCTCAACCGCATCGGCTGGGAAGTGGAACCGCCCAAGGCGACCATGTTCCTGTGGGCCCAGATTCCCGAGGAATTCAGGCACATGGGATCTGTCGAGTTTTCCAAGATGCTCCTGAAGGAAGCGGAAGTGGCCGTCTCTCCGGGACTCGGCTTCGGCCAGTACGGCGACGACCACGTGCGGTTCGCCTTCGTGGAAAACCGTCACCGAACCAATCAGGCAATACGAAATCTGCGAAAATTCTTCGCAAAGGGGTAATATCAGATGAAAAGTGTGAAACTCGGACTCGCCGGATTCGGAACCGTCGGCTCCGGCCTTGCCGCAATCCTCGAAGAAAACGGGGAATGGATCGAACGCCGCATCGGACGCAGGCTTGAAATCGCCACCGTGGTGGTGCGCGACCTCAACAAGCCCCGCGCCGCAGCAACCGCTCCCGGCACCGAGTTCACCACGGACCTCACCCGACTCACCACGGACCCCGAAATTGACATCGTGGTGGAATGCATGGGCGGTCTGGATTCCGCATATGACCTGATCCGGTCCGCGCTCGAAGCGGGCAAGCACGTTGTCACAGCCAACAAGCATCTGCTCGCTGAGCGCGGGCCGGAACTGTTCGCCATCGCTCGGGAAAACGGCACAGGGCTGTCCTTCGAGGCCAGCTGCGCCGGTGGCATCCCCATCGTTCAGACGCTCAAGAACAGCCTCGCGGGAGATCGCGTGCTGGAAATGCTCGGCATCCTGAACGGCACGGCGAACTATATTCTTTCCGAAATGACCACCAAGGGCATGGATTTCGCCACCGCCCTGTCCAAGGCGCAGGACCTCGGTTATGCCGAGGCCGATCCGACCTTCGACGTGGAGGGCTTCGACGCCGCGCACAAGCTCTGCGTCCTGTCCCGCCTCGCGTTCGGGCTGGACTATCCCCTTTCAGAACTGCCGATTCAGGGCATCACCGCCGTGACCCCGCTGGACATCGAGCTGGCCCGCGAATTCGGCTACCGCATCAAGCTCATGGCGCACGCCCGCGTGGTGGACGGCAAGATTGAGGCGGGCGTGCACCCGGCGCTGGTCAAGTACACCTTCCTGCTGGCCCGCGTTGGCGGCAACTACAACGCCGTGCGCGTGGTGGGCAACGCCGTGGGTCCGGTCATGCTGCACGGCCAGGGCGCGGGCGACACACCCACCGGCAGCGCCGTCCTGGCCGACATCATCGACCTCGCCAAGCACATCGACCGTAGCGGCTGCGACGAAGCGTATCGCCCGGACAACACCGGTTTCCGCAACGCGGATATCCCGTTGGCCGAAATCCTGCCGCCGGAGGAATCCCGCAGCAGCTATTATTTCCGATTCACCGTGGCGGACCGCCCCGGCGTCATGGCTGCCATCTCCAAGAGCATGGCCGACCACTCCATCTCCATCGCCCAGGCGGTACAGAAAGGCGACGAACAGTCCGAAGGCGTTCCCGTGGTCTTCATCACCCACGAATCCCGCGCCCGCGACGTAGCCGCCTGCATTGACGAAATCGACGCCATGGACTTCACTGTTCAGCCCTGCGTAAGCTTCAGAATCCTCTAAGGAAGGCATATGAAATTTCTCTTTCTCGTTGCCGACGGCATGGGCGACTGGCCGCACGAGGCACTCGGACACCGCACACCACTTGAAGCGGCGAACACGCCCGCCATGGATGAACTGGCCCGCACCGGCATGGTCGGCCGCTGCGCAACCATCCCGAAATCCATGCCCCCGGGATCCGACGTGGCCAACATGGCACTGCTCGGGTTCGACCCCGAAAAGTACCACACGGGACGCGGCCCCATCGAGGCCGCCGCGCAAAATCTTCAGGCAGGCAAGGATGACCTGATCTGGCGCATGAACCTCGTGACCGTCGAGGACTACGGTCCGGACGGCATCATGCGCGATTACTCGGCCGGCCACATCGAGACCGAGCAGTCCAGACCGCTCGTGGAGAAGATGCAGGAGCTGGTAGGCAACGACACCTACAGCTTTGTTCCGGGCGTCCAGTACCGGCACCTGCTGGTGCAGAAAGACGGCGCGCTCGACGCAGAGGCGGAGCTGGACATCAACCCGCCCCACGACATTCTCGACAAGCCCATCAACCGCGACATGCAGCGCTATTCGCGCAACCCCGAGTTCTGGGATCTGTTGCAGGAAGCCCGTGAAATTCTGGTAAGGAACGGAACCACGCGCGCCAACGCCATCTGGCCGTGGGGTCAGGGCCGTCCGCTCTCACTCCCCGGCTTTGAGAATCTTTTCGGCATGAAGGGTGCTGTCATATCCGCAGTGGACCTTATCAAGGGCCTCGGTTTCGCATCCGGCATGGAGGTCATCGATGTTCCCGGCGCAACAGGGCTGCTGGATACCAACTATGAAGGCAAAGTCGAAGCCGCGCTCAAATTCCTTGAGACCGGCGACTTTGTTTTCGTCCACCTGGAAGGCCCGGACGAATGCGGTCATGGTGGCGACCCGGAGGAAAAGCGCGAGGCTATCGAACGTTTCGACAGCCGCGTGTTGGCCCCGCTTCGCGAGGCGCTCAGGAATGAGGAGACCGCATGGTTGGTCTGCTGTGACCACTACACCCCCTGTGTGGAACGCACGCATACCAAGGACCCGGTACCCTTCATTGTCAACGGTCCCGGATGCGAGGCATCCAACCTTGACAACTTCACGGAGAAGAGCGCAGATTCGACAGGCATCCGCATAGAAGACGGACACGGCCTTCTGCCCTTCGCCGTCGAAAAAACAAGGAAATAGCCAATGCCCCGGGAGTTCCCCCAGCCGGAGTTCCGATACCGCCACTTCGTCTCATACGGTGAAACCGACGCCATGGGCGTCCTGTACAACGCCGAATACCTGCACCTCTTCGAGCGTGCCCGCAGCTTCGCCATGCGTGAGCTGGGCATGAGCTACGCAGAGGTGGAAAAACGCGGCGTCATCCTGCCCGTGCGCGAGGCCTGCTGCCGATACCGCAAGCCCGTGAGCTACGATCAGGAAGTCATCGTGCGCGTGGGCGTGGAGGAATGGAAAAAAGCCTCCATGCGTTTCGCCTACGAAATCCGCGACGCGGACATGTCCACGGTTTACGCCACAGGCATGACCGAACACGCCTGCGTGTCCCCGGACGGACGCATCGTTCGCTGCCCGGACTGGCTGCGCGACCTGTTCCGATAACCTTCGCCCACCACCGCTTTCTCTGAAATGGCTTGCCGTTACGGCAGGCACATTGTTTTCGTACGAGCATCAAACGGGAAAACACATCATGAAACTCGACGTTCACACACACGCATTCCATCCGAAAATTGCCGACAAGGTCCTACAGCAGCTGCACGGTCATTACGGGATTGCGCCCGTCGGCACCGGCACCCCCTGCGATCTGCTCGACCGAGCGGACAAGGCCGGGCTGGACGGAGTGGTGATCCACACCGCCGCCACCGATCCCTCGCAGGTCATTCCCGCCAACAACTGGGCACTTGAGCTCATGGCCGGTGACCCGCGCATCATCGCCTTCGGCACCATGCATCCGGGCTATGACCGCATCGAGGAAGAGTTGCAGCGGCTGGAGCGCAAAGGTATCAAGGGCCTGAAATTCCATCCCGACTTTCAGGGATTTAGAATGGATGATCCCGAATTCTACGAACTCATGGAAATCGTGAACGGTCGTTTCACACTCATGTTCCACGTGGGCGACGTGCTGCCGCCGGACAAAAACCCCTCCTGCCCCAAAAAACTGGCCGCCATTCGCGAGACATTCCCGGAGCCGACCATCATCGCCGCACACATGGGTGGCTATCGTCACTGGGACCACGTTCTGGAATACCTCTGCGGCAAGGACGTCTATTTCGACACCTCCAGCACGCTCGAATTCGTGGACGACAAACTTCTCGGCGACCTCGCGAATCATCACGGACTTGAGCACCTGCTGTTCGGCAGCGACTACCCCCTCTACGACCCGGGCGGGGAGCTGCATACCCTTGAACATCGGCTCGGTCTGAACGGCAGCCAGATGGAAAGGATTCTCACCCACGCGTCCGTCCTGCTGGACGTGTAACCGTTCACGGTTTCCTCCTGCCGTTTGCCGAATTGCTTTTGTGAAAGCGCAGGGAGTTTGCTAAAAAAGAAGCCTCGAAGGATTGCATTACAGTCAACCAAGGAGGAGGCTTGGCATGAGCAAACAGTCCATCTGCGCGTGGCAGCGGCTGGAACCGGGAGCGGCCATTCGCGATCCCGGCAACGCCGCCGCGCTCAAGACAGGCGACTGGCGGACGCTCGTCCCCGTATTGAACGAGGATGAGTGCATCAAGTGCACCATGTGTGCGGTATTCTGTCCCGAGTTCTGCATTTCGGAACACGAGGACGGTTTTTTCCGTCCGGACCTGAACTACTGCAAGGGCTGCGGCATCTGCGCCAACGAATGCCCCAAGACCGCCATCACGATGGTCATGGAGGAAAAGTAGCATGGCACGCAGAATCGGAACCGAAGTATCCCTGGCAGTGGCGGATGCGGTCAAAATGGCCGCGCCGGACGTGATTTCCGCCTACCCCATCACCCCCCAGACCCACATCGTGGAAGAGCTGTCCGAATTCGTGGCGAACGGAGAGCTTGATGCAGAGTACATTCCTGTAGAGTCCGAGCACTCAGCCATGAGCGCGGCGGTGGGCGCCGCGGCGGCCGGAGCGCGCGTCTACACGGCCACGTCTTCGCAGGGACTGGCGCTGATGCACGAGATTCTGTTCATCGCATCCAGTATGCGGCTGCCAATGGTCATGACCGTGGCCAACCGCTCCCTGTCCGGCCCCATCTCCATCTGGAACGACCACTCCGACATCATGGCCGAACGCGACATAGGCTGGGTCCAGCTGTTCGTGGAGAATGGTCAGGAAGCGCTCGAATTCACGTGGGCCGCATTCCGCATCGGCGAAGACAAGCGGGTGATGCTGCCCGTGGTGGTCAACATGGACGGCTTCATCATGTCCCACATGATCGAACCCATCACCATCCCGGACCAGGAGGTGGTGGACGCCTTCCTGAAGCCGTATGAACCGCAGATCAAGCTGGACACCGCCGATCCCGTCACCTTCGGGCCGGTTGGCGTCCCAGAGGTCTACCTCGAAGCCAAAAAGCAGTGTGAACAAGCGCTTCTCGACTCCAAGGCCGTGGTCAGCGAGGTGATAGATGACCTCAACCACACGTTCGGCAGACAGTACGGACTGGTGGAGACCAACGGCGCCGAGGATGCGGAAACCGTCATAGTGACCATGGGGTCACTCGGCGAATCCGTCATGACCGCCGTTGATCGCATGAACGCCAATGGCAAAGCCGTGAGACAGGCTCGCATCCGTCTCTGGAGACCCTTCCCGGTCGAGGAATTCATGGACGCGGTCAGCGGCGCCAAAAAGCTGGTCGTAATCGACCGCGCCATAAGCCCTGGTTCCGTCAACGGTCCCGTGGCGCAGGAGTTGAAAAGCGTCTTCTACGGTCGCCTTGATGCTCCGGAAATCGTCAACGTCATTGCCGGAATAGGCGGACGCGACGTGCCGGTGGACGACTTCGTGCAGATGGTCGAGTTGGCAGAAAAGGGCGAACTGGCCGAAACCTACACGCTCTGGGGGTTGGACAGCGATGCTTAAAGATATCGACCTGAGCGGTGTCGACAAGACGAAGCTCAAGGAAATTCACAAGATGGAATCCATGGTCTCCTCGGGACACCGCGCCTGTCAGGGGTGCGGCGAGGTACTGGCCATGGGCATGGTCACCCGTGTGGCCGGTCCGGATACCATAGTATGCAACGCCACCGGCTGCATGGAAATCATCAGCTCCCCCTACCCGCAGACCGCCTGGAAGGTGCCGTGGATTCACGTGGCCTTCGAAAATGCGGGGGCAGTGGCATCGGGCGTGGAAGCAGCCATCAAGGCACTTCACCGCAAAGGAAAAGTCTCGTCAAAACCGAATATCCTGTGCTTCGGCGGCGATGGCGCCACGGCGGACATCGGCTTCGGCTCCCTGTCCGGAGCCATGGAGCGCGGGCACAATCTGCTCTACGTCTGTCTCGACAACGAGGCATACATGAACACGGGTATTCAGCGTTCAAGCTCTACGCCTTACGGTGCATCCACCACTACTTCGCCCTGCGGCACGGAGAGCATAGGCCAACACACGCAGAAGAAGAACATGCCGCGCATCATCGCAGAGCACGGCGTGCCATACGTTGCCACGGCCAGCCCGAGCCATCCCACGGACCTCATGGACAAGGTAGCCAAGGCGCTCGCCGTGGACGGCCCGGCCTATCTGCATATCTACTCCCCCTGCCCCACCGGCTGGGGAAGCAAGGGCGAAAAATCCATCGAGATCGCCAAACTCGCGGTGGAAACCAACCTGTTCCCACTCTATGAAGTGGTGGGTGGCCGATTCGGCTTCACCAAAAAGATCAAGAAGGTCAAGCCCATCGGCGACTACCTGAAGCTTCAGCGCCGCTTCCGGCACCTCACGGAGAAGGAAATCGGCTTCATCCAGCAAACGGTGGAAGATAATTACGAGGAGCTTGAACGGTTCTGTCAGGCTACCGCCAAGTGTGAAGAATAAAAAATCCCCCGCATCGAAACGATGCGGGGGATTCTTCGTTGCTCGATCCGAATCAGACCAGATCGGTGATGGAGCCGAACTGGGGATCGAACAGCCTACGGTAGGTCCGCACCACGAAGCCGTCGGTCATGCCGGAGATGTAGTCGCAGATAATGCGATACTTCCACTTGTCATCCGCCGCGGCCGCAATGGCACGCCCGTAATGCGCGGGCAGAAGCTGATAGCGCGGTTTTTCCAGCAGCACGTACTCTTTCTCAAACACCTCGAAGAGTTTCTTGAGAATCCTGCGGCCCTTGTACTCTGTCTGGTGAATCTGCGGTGTCCGGAACACAAGCGCCATGGAAAGCTTCTTCATGAGCTTGCAAAGCTTACGCATGGCAGGATCGACCTTGATGTCGTACGCGTAACGGTTGGTGCGGTCCGAGAGGAAATTTCGCCTTTCCACAACGGTGGTGCCGTGAATGAACTTGCCGATCATGCCGTTGAGATAACCGTTATGCCTATCGTTCATGACGGCTTCGCACAATCGAGTAAGATGTGCGTCGTCTTCGCCAGTGTAGTCCTCGCTCTTGGATTCCTGCCAGTTGCGAATCGTCTTCACGGTAACGAATCCGGCCTGAATGCCGTCGGAGACGTCGTGGATGCTGTAGGCGATGTCGTCAGCCCAGTCCATGATGCGGCATTCTATGCTCTTGAAGGAATTGAGGTTGTCCTCGTCACCCTCAAGGGCATCACGGAACGACGGCTGACCTGATACGAAATCCAGCGTGGTCTGCTGGAAGTCGTAAACGAAATGGTTTTCCTTCTTTTCCGAGTCCGCATGAAGAGTCTTGTATTTGAGCATCCCGTCAAGGAAAGCACGAGTGGGGTTCATGCCCTTCCATTCCGCTCCGTTGCGATAGAACAGATCATCAAGGATGCGCAGATTCTGGGCGTTTCCTTCGAAGCCACCCGCCTCGCGCTTGTACATGAGTTCGTTCAACACGGCCTCACCGGCATGTCCAAATGAGGGGTGCCCGATGTCGTGCGCCAGACAGATCGCTTCCACAAGATTCTGGTCCACGATGAAATCGTCGCCGAGCGGGCTTTCGTCTTGTCGGTTCAGGTGATTGCAGATGGAACGGCCAATCTGCGAAACCTCGATGGAATGAGTCAGACGGGTGCGGTAGAAATCGAACTCGCCGGACAGGAAAACCTGCGTCTTGTTTTGCAGACGGCGGAACGCCGGTGAATATATGATCCTGTCACGGTCCTGTTCAAAAGGGGTGCGCCCCTTTTCCTTTCGGGTCTGACCATGGTTCTGGCATTCGGTGTCGAAGTCGTTGTAAAAGCTGCTGAGCACGATTGATCTCCAGAGGGTTTCCGGCAATCTAGCCCAGCATCCGTAAAAAGAAAACCTGTCGGTGACAAGCGGGCTTACGCAGGATATGGTCCGGAAAACAAAAAGGATACTCCATGAACGAGATTCGACATATGGTCATTCCCGCGGCTGGACTCGGGCGAAGAATGGCAGGTGCGATTCCAGGCATCCCCGGCCATTTTCCCAAAGAAATGCTCCCCATTGGTGGTCGTGCAGCCATTCAGCATGTGGTGCTCGACGGCTTCAATGCCGGCATACGGGATTTCACCATCATCCTCAGACGCGGCAAGGAAATCATCCGCACGCTGTTCGAAAAAGGTGAATATCCCGGCGGCATGAAGGATGAACATCAAAACGAACTGGATGCGGTGCTCGGTGAAAGCAGGTTTCATTTCATAGAACAGGAACAGCTTGACGGTGAATGCGGAGCCATCTTTCTTGCCCGGGAAGTGGTGGAGGAAAACCCTTTTGCCGTTGTCTATCCTGACAACGTATGCAGGCCGTCAGGCGTGATGAAAAGGTTGATCGACGAGTTTGCCAAAGCTCCAGCCGACCTTGTCGCGCTTATGCAGGTCAACGACGAAAACAAACACTGCATCAGCAATTCCGGACGTGTTGATCTTGAGGATTTCTCCGAAGGAAACCGCATCCGCCTGAAGACCATCCTTGCCAAGGAAGAAGGCCATTTCGAACCTCGGCATGAAGGCGAAATGCGGACCTGCGGCATGTATATCGCCTTACCCCACTACTTCGACTTCATTGAAAAGGGGCTTGCCGAGATAGGACGGCAGGAGCTGAGTGACGGAATGGTCCGGCGCGCGATGCTTGAAGCTGACATTCCTATCTACGGGCTACCCATCGCCGAAGAGGTACACGATACCGGCAACCCGGAAGGGTTCTGGCGTTGTGCACAAGAGTTTGCAAGAACCACCGAAGAGTAAAAAATCCCCCTGCCGAAGCTCGGCAGGGGGATTTTTATGAACCTACTTCTTGGTCATCTCCTGACCGCAGCAGGAAAGCGGCACGGTGCAGGAATCTCCTCCGCCCGGGCTGCATGAACAGGACTTTTCGACTTTGAGTTCAAGCCCGCATTTTTCGCAGTAGTAGATATCGCCGGGCTTCATTTCATGACAATTTGCCATTGATCGTTCCTCCAATTTAACGGTTCGAAAGGGTGTTATCACATTCTCTCTTATACCGTTCCGGGGGAACCGTGTAAACGCAGCGCCACGAATTAATAACTGAGCTTGTGAAATTTTGACACAAAAAAGGCCCGGTACGCCGATCGCACCGGGCCTGACTTTGCGCTACAACAAGCTCTTGCGGTTATTAGCCTTCAAAAGCCTTGATGAAGTTGGGAGCAACCTGCTTCTTGCGGGACATCACGCCTTCCAGCCAGACGGAGTTGCCGTCGACCTTGATGCCGTCGAAAGCCCTCTCGACAACGGAAGCGTCGTCGGAAGCGATCAGCATTTCGGAGCCTTCCTTCATGATGTCGGTGAGCAGCAGGAAGACGGAGTGACGGCCATCGGCCTTCACTTTTTCGATCTCGGCCTGCAGGGCTTCCTTGTGGGCGTCCAGCATGGACAGGTCCACGACTTCCAGCTGGCCGATGCCGACCTTGTTGCCGGACATGTCGAAGTCCTTGTAGTCACGGAAAACCAGTTCGTCGGCGGAAGCGCCGTCAACGGCGGACTTGACCTTGAACATTTCCATGCCCAGAGCCATCACGTCAGCAACACCGGCGATCTTGGCCAGTTCTTCAACGGCCTTCTTGTCGGCGTCAGTGCAGGTGACGGACTTGAACATGACGGTGTCGGACAGGATGGCACACAGCAGGATGCCGGCGACGTTCTTGGGCATTTCGATACCGTAGAAGTCATACATGGCCTTGATGACGGTGCCGGTGCAGCCGACGGGCCAGACCCACATTTCGAGCGGGTTCGGGGTGGTGACATCACCGAGCTTGTGGTGGTCCACAACGCCCAGAAGTTCACCCTTGTCCAGGTTGTCCATGGACTGGGAAAGGTCGGTGTGGTCGACCAACACGATCTTCTGATCGGTGGCGTCGGTCATCACTTCGGGAGCGGAGAAACCGAACTTTTCCAGAACGAAGGCGGTTTCGGGAGCGATTTCGCCCTGAGCGATGGGCTTGGCTTCCATTCCGCGCTTGGTCCACAGATCAGCAACCGCAATGGCGGAAGCAATGGTGTCGGTATCCGGATTCTTGTGTCCAACAACTACGATAGCCATATCAAGTCCTCCTAAAATGGATTGGTTTGCAGCAAACGGCTACACCCTAAAATCAAGAATGTTCCATTTATCACAAAGTCCACCGACTGCCAAGTCAGAAAGCATGGCGGAATGAGAAAAAGAGCACAAGCGCTGCACAGGCAAAAAGTACGGCATATGCACGCCTTACGCGTAGCGCCATGACCCCGCCGAGCGTGGCTGCAACGAGCAGATGTGCCCACTGGACCTGCAATGAGGACAACAGGCCACCGATGCGCGGCAGAAGCATCTCGAAAATCCAAACATATCCGAGAAGTATGACATAAAAAAGGACAAAGGCGGCAACAAAATGCGTTAGCGCGGAGCGCAGGATGAGCTGTCCCGGCAGATCGTGTCGAACGGGCTTGCGTGACCAGTTGAGAAGCCGGTTGTAGCTTTTCTTTTCACGCATGCGCTGAACGCCCTCAAGCTGGGCTCCCAGCCACGCCAGCGGCATGGAAGCGAAAAGGACCACCATGACTCTTGAAGGATCCACCATCTCAAACCAACTGACGATGGCGAGCGAGGCGAACGCGGCGGCGGTAAGGTGCGGCGGAATGTAAGCTCCCACCGGCAGCAGATCAAGCCAGAACAACTCGAAAAAGATGGCGATCGCCATGCATGTTTCGAAGTGGCCAGTCACCATCGCCCAGAACAGGCCGATGACGAGCGGGCGTTCAAGCAGCCCGATGCTTATAGTGCTTCGGAAAAGAGCGAAGAGGGCAAAAAAAAAGCGACGACAGCGAACCAGATGTATGGCGATGCGATCATGCGGGGAACCTCACCTGTACCGGATCGTTGGGCACGCACCGAAAATCGAGCACGACACCCTTCTTGTAAAGATAGCGCAGGCACCCTTCCTCTTCCGAGGAGAGCGAGACGCTGGGAGAAAACTGCTTTTTTCCGGGGCTATAATGCACGTTGCCGATATTCAGGTCATCGTAGGACCACCCCAGATCGTACGCGCGGCGGGCATCGGCACAATTGGAAACCAGCACCAGCACGTCTTCTTCGGCCAGATCCGAAAGCTGGGCCTCCAGCTCGTCGAGCTGAACGAAAAGGCATTCCACCCCGCCGGGGATGGCAAGCGACATTATCTGCTGCTGCATAATATCGACCGATAGCTCATCGTTGGCCACGACGATGACCGTTGCACCGGTGTAGGGAAGCCAGGACTCAATGACCTGACCGTGAATGAGGCGGCTGTCGATGCGAATGAGCGCCATCTAGTGCTTCCCCTTTTTGGAGCCCGGTTTGGCATTGAGCAGCGCGCCGGCCACCTTGATGCCCTGTCGTCCGGCCTCCGCCGCGTCAGATGCAATTTCCGCAAGCGGCTTCTGGCGTGACTGAAGCGCCTTGACCAACATCGGCAGGTTGACGCCGGTGACAACTTCAACCTTCTCCGATTTGAGCAACGAAAGGCTCAAGGTCGTTGGAGAGCCACCGAAAAGGTCCGTAAGGATGATGGTGCCGCGGTTGTCGGAGTTGCGCTGAATGGCGCTCCTGATGGCTTCCACGGTCTTGTCCACGCCCTTGTCCACATCCACGCCCACCGACTCGGTACGCTCCTGCGGTCCGAGCACGGTCTCTGCCGCGTTGATGAGTTCCCTTCCGAAGGCTCCGTGCGTCACCACGAGGACGCCAGCGCCGATTTCCTGTCCGGTCTCAGCCATGAGTGCCTACCCAAGTTCCATGTGTCGGTGTTCCAGAGTTACGGAGTATCCGTTGTCCTTCAGATTGGCAAAAAGATTCTCTGCCACTGCCACGGAGCGATGTCTGCCGCCGGTGCACCCGATGGCAATGGTTATTCTGTACCGCCCTTCGTCAGCATAGAGAGGCAGAATGTAGTCAATGAAGTCCCTGAACCGGCCAATGAACTCACTGCCCGGCTCCCTGCCGAGTACGAATTCAGCCACTTCGTCATCCTTGCCGGACCCCGCCTTGAGGTCGGCATCGAAGTAAGGATTGGGCAGAAAGCGCATATCGAACACCAGATCCGCTTCAATCGGCATTCCATACTTGAAACCGAAGGACAACACATGAACACGCATACCGCGGGCGGGTTCCTGTACTGTGGTCCACTTCTCCTGAATGACGCGGCGCAGATCATGCACCGAGTACTGTGTGGAGTCGATGGCCAGCGCAGCCTGCTGGCGGATCGGCGCGAGCAGATCACGTTCCTTTTCCAGAGCCTGTTCCAGGCCGAGGCTGGAACTCTCAAGAGGGTGCGGACGGCGAGTCATGGCGTAACGCGTCACGAGCGTTTCGAGCCGCGCTTCCACGAAAAAGATTTCGACACGGGCACCCATGTTGTCCATGGATTCCAACGCTTCATTCCACTCTTCGAGAAAATCGTCCTGCCGCAGATCGAGTCCAAGCACGAGTCCGCGCTGCCGGGGGTCGTCCTTCTGGCGGAAAAGCTCGGCCAGCTTAGGTGCCATGCTCACCGGCAGTCCGTCCACGCAAAAGAATCCAAGGTCTTCAAAAACCCGGATGGCGGTACTTTTACCCGCGCCCGAAAGACCGGTTACGATGATCACCGTAAAAGCATTGCGTGGAGTCATGGCCTGCTATGCGCTCTTGAGCAGTTTCCAGAGTTCATCCTGCCCTTCCGCTTCCATGAATGCCTTACGGAAGGAATCGTCCTTCAGGAGCCTTGAAATATGCGCAAGAATACGCAGATGCATCCCGGCAACCTGTTCCGGCGCGAGCACGAGAAAGAAAATGTGGCATGGCTTGAAATCGAGCGCCTCGAAATCAAGTCCGTCGCGGCTTCGGCCCGCCACCACCGCAATCTGGTCCAGAGAATCCAGCTTGCCGTGAGGTATGGCCACGCCGTCCCCGATGCCGGTAGTTCCGAGCTCCTCCCGTTCCTTGAGAACGCGCAGAACAAGGTCGGAATCCATTTCCGGGAAGCGTTCCTGCAGTGGAACGACAAGCTCTCCGAGGGCCCCGGCCTTGTCGGCCGAGGCCATGTCGGAGAGAATCAGGTCCTTATCAAGGTAATCACCAAGTTTCATTGATCAGAATCCGGGATCGATGAGGCCGAAGTCTCCGTTGTCGCGCTTGTAGATGACGTTGACGCCCTCGGTTTCGCTATTTCTGAAGACGAGAAACTCATGATCCATGGTGTCGAGCTGCATGGCAGCTTCGTCCACGGACATGGGCTTGGGCACATAGCTGTCCGTCCCCACGATGGTGGGTTCGGCGCGACGGTCATCACCGTAGTTCAGGTAGTTCATGCGAACTTCCCGCTCCTGGCGGACCTTTCTGGTCTTGCCCTTCATCTTCTCACGCTGCTTGCGAAGCTGCGCCTCAAGCTTGTCCAGCACCAGATCAATGGTGGCGTACATGTCCTCTGAGGCTTCGATAGCCGTCAGATGCACGGTGTCCGCATCCAGGATAACGTCCGCCTTGTGACGGAGCTTCTCCACCATGAGGTTCACCTGAAGATCCGCATTGTCGGTGTCCTTGAAGAACTTGCCGAGCTTGGCGAAGCGCTTGTTGGCGTAATCCCGCAGATGCTGAGACGGATCGAAGTTCTTGAAGGTGAAGCTGACATTCATGGTATACCCTCCTGGTTATTGGGTAATGACAAGCCTTTACTAAAAATAGCTCTTGCGCTTGGACGATGATGGAATCCCCATGGCGGACCGGTACTTTGCCACGGTCCTGCGGGCGATGTTCACATCCAAACGCTCCTTGAGTATCTCGCCGATCTTTTCGTCGCTGAGCGGTTTTTTCGGCTCCTCCTCGCTTATGAGTTTTTTTATGAGCGCCTTGACGCTTTCCGACCCGACCTGCGAACCGTCGCCGAGGTCGAGAGCACTGTTGAAAAAGAATTTGAGCTCGAAAATACCGTGCGGAGTGGACACGTACTTGCTCGTGGTGATGCGGCTGACCGTGGACTCATGCATGTTGATGTCCTCGGCCACTTCCTTGAGGATCAGCGGCTTGAGCTTGGTCACGCCCTCCTCGAAGAACTCGCGCTGGAACTTCACAATGCTCTCCATGACCTTGTAGAGCGTGCGCTGACGCTGATACAGACTCTTCATCAGCCACGCGGCGGAGCTCATCTTGTCACGGAAATATTCCTTGTCCAGGTCCGCCCTGCCCTGCACCGTATCGGCGAGGAACTGGTTCATCTGCAGACGCGGCAGACCATCCTCGTTGAGCACGATCACAAAGTCGTCCCCGTAGCTGTATACATACACGTCGGGGCTGACGTAATGCGGCTCCGTACTGGAAAAATTGGCTCCGGGCATAGGGTCGAGCTTCTGAAGCTCTTCAAGGTACCCCTTGAGCTCTTCCAGAGAAATCTTGAACTTGCGGGCCAGCGGCTTGAAGCGGTTCTTTTCGATGTCTTCAAGGTGCTCGGTGACTATCGAAACGAGGATGGGATCGTCGATGCCAAGCATCTCCATCTGGACGAGCAGACATTCCCGCGGCGTACGGGATGCAACTCCCACCGGATCAAGGCGCTGAATGCGCTTGACGACCGACTCGACAAGCTCCCCATCAACACCGGGAATCATCTCGCAAAGCTCTTCCATGCTGGCATGAAGATAGCCGTTGGAGTCGAGATTGCCTATGATAACGTCAGTGATTGCGACTTCCTGATCCGTGAAGTCGGAGAGACGGATCTGCCAGCCGAGGTGCCCTTCAAGGGATGGCTTGGAGGCAAGACGGGCTTCGAACGTCAGGCCCTCTTCAGGGGACTCGTACTCACGAACCTGCGACTGCTTGGACGAGCTTGAGAATTCTCCCATGTAGTTGTCCCAGTCCGCATCGCGCATGACGGATTCATCGGTGCCCTCACCCGCTTCCTTGAGCGTGTCGGACTCCTTTTCGGGCGCCTCCTGAACCGCCTCGTTCTCGGACTCCTCCAGGAACGGGTTTTCAAGAAGCTCCTGCTGAACCGTTTCAACCAGCTCAAGGCGCGACATCTGCAGCAGCTTGATTGCCTGCTGCAACTGTGGCGTCATGACCAGCTGCTGCGTCAGCTTGAGTTGTTGCCTGAGTTCAAGCCCCATACGGTTTCTCTATTCGTGCGGGCGTCCCACCCGGTTCTCGACATAAATTGGTCATTTGATTCGGGCACACAGCCCGAATCTCTTGTGTAAGAGTATGCCACATGCTTTCGGCTACCGCAAGAAAGACCGGATAACCAACCGCAAATGTTGATTTTACATACGCAATACAATGAGCATGAAAAAACTGTACCAACCTTCCGGGCGACTGTAAACGACCAAAGGGTGGAACTCTTGAAAAAAGCTAGAGCGAGAAGTCTTCGCCCAGATAAATCTGGCGGGCCCGAGAGCTCTGGACGATGTCGGCGGGGGTGCCGTCGAGGATGATGGTGCCCTCGTACACGAGGTAGGCACGGTCGCAGATATTCAGGGTCTCCCGGACGTTGTGGTCGGAGATGAGAATACCGATACCCATGCTCTTGAGCACGGAGATGATCTCCTGAATGTCGATGACCGCGATGGGGTCGATGCCGGCGAACGGTTCGTCGAGCAGAATGAAGTCCGGGCTCATGATGAGCGCGCGGGCGATCTCAAGCCTTCTCCGTTCGCCGCCGGAAAGGTACATGGATGCCTGATCGGCCAGCTTGGTAATGGAAAACATATCCATGAGCTCGTCTGCACGCTCGCGCTGCTGGCGAGGCGTCATGTCGGTCTGCTCAAGGATTATCTGGAGGTTCTGGCGAACCGTCAGTTTGCGGAAGATGGAACTTTCCTGCGGCAGATAGCTCACGCCCAGACGGGCCCGTTCGTGCAACGGCAGGTCGGTGATATTTCTGCCGTTGAGATAAACGTCACCGGAGTACGGTTTGACGATCCCGGCCAGCATGTAGAACGTCGTGGTCTTGCCCGCGCCGTTGGGGCCGAGCAGCCCCACGACTTCCTCGCGACCGAGCGACAGCCGGATGCTGTGAACGACTTCCTTGCGACCATAGCGTTTGCTGAGGTCGGAGGCGGAAAGGCCTTTTTCCATCTACTGAATCTCCAGACCGCTGTTGGTGAAAAACTCGGCCTCGACGCGTTTGCCCTTGCCGCCGACCACTTCACTGCGGTTTTCACGAACGTAAAAACGAATCTTCTCGCCGGTGATGCTGTTGGGGCCGTCACGCAGCACAGGCTCCTGCTCCATGACCAGGATACGCGGCTCGACCAGATAGGTCAGCTTGCCGCAGTCACCGGAAGTATTGCCCTTCTCCGCATGAACGTTGCCAGTGGCGACGATGCGGTCAATGCCTTTCACGTCGAAACGCTTATCCCCCGTGACGAAGAAAGCGGAGACCTTGTCCGCAGTGAGCGTGAGTCCTTCGTGCTTGGCAACCACGTTACCCTCGAATGCGACGACCTTACCCTGCTCGTCGTAGGTCATGCGGTCCGCGTTGACCTTGACAGGAACGCCGGTGGGCCCTTGCGGCTTGGGCGGGACATCCTGAATGTCGGATACAACCTGTCCGGCACCTTCGGCCGGTTCGACTTCGGCAGGCGCCTGAGCCTTGCCCTTGTCTGCTGAGGTCTTGCGCGGATCGGGAACCTTATCGAGATACTTTGCGTTGGCGTAGCCGATAGCCTCGGCTTCGGGATAATCGGTGGCGTCAGGTTCAAAGACGGCAACCCAACCGTCCTTGGGATGCGCCACCCGCACGCGATCACCTTTCATGAGGGTCCGCACGTGCTCTGCGCCGGGATTTCTGGCCTCGCGAACGTTCAGATTCGCCGAAGTTTCGCGCAGTTCGCCCAACTCCTGGGCAGAGGTGTCAGTTACGGGGAGCGCCACAAACAGGGCCGCCAACATGAAGTACAGGACTCGATTGAAAAACATATTACTGCTCCGCTTGTTCGTCAGGCTCGGAAGTCCCGTCTGAGCCGACCGCGCTGGTGCTCACGACCGCCTCGACACCGCCGGCCGCCACCATCTGCCGTGAGAGAAGGTCTATCTCGACAGCTGTGGCGTTCACTTCAAGGTCGGGCCGGGCCACGGACACGCCACCTTTGATGACGACCTTGTCGATGGCTCCGACATAATCGAAATTCTTGGCCTGAACCGTAAACATGCCGAAACGTCCGTCCACGTTGTCGTACAGGGTAAGGTTATCGTTCTGCTGGTCCACTTCGCCAGCGTCGGCGCGCACGTACACTTCCTGCCGATCATCACCGAAGTAGGCAGTGAGCTGTGGACGCTCGACAACGACAAGCCCATTGTCCTGATCGTACGCAGCCTTTCGCGCCTGCAGCTTCCAGTCGAGCGCACCTTCGCTCCCCTGCTCCAACAGGATGTCCTCCGCGCTGATTTCCGTACTGGAAACCAGCGGACTGTCCTCAAGCGTCTGCTTTTCGGCGCGCGCGGGCTTTTCGGGTTCGGATTGTGAAACATACTCCTTCACAATGAACCCGAACACGATGCCGCTGAAAAAGATCGCTCCCCAAAGCAGGAGCGGCCGAAGCTTCATGTCACCCCACCCACTTGTTCCACTGTTCGTCGAGCAGGCCCCGGTGCTTGAGGATAAAGGATATGGCCTCCCGCACCGCGCCGTCGCCGCCGCGCTTCGTGGATATCCAGTCGGCCATGTTCAGTATCTCCGGCTGGGCGTTGGGAACGGCCATGGCGAATCCGGCAGCCTTCATCACACCGGCATCCACCCAGTCGTCTCCCATGAAAGCTGCGTTCTGCGCACCAACTCCGACATTCTCACAGATTTCCTCGAAAAGCGGAACCTTGTGATGATTGCCGGGATAATAATGTCGGATGCCGAGTTCCTTGATGCGACGCTCTACCGGCGGCTGATTCAGCCCGGTGATGACCGCCACTTCAAGCCCTGCGGCCTGCGCGATCTTGATACCCAGCCCGTCCTGCACATTGAAGCGCTTCATGCGCATCCCGGACTCGTCGTAGTACAGGCCTCCGTCGGTCAGCACGCCGTCGCAGTCGAGCACCAGAAGTTCCGTTTTGGCGGCCAACTCCTGTGCACGACTCATGAGATGGCCTCCCGCACGGCGAGCAGCTGCTTGACGAGCGGCTCCACACTGTCGAGGTGCAGGCTGTTGGGGCCGTCGCACAGCGCCTTATCCGGATCCGGATGCACTTCCATGAAAACTCCGTCCACGCCTGCGGCAACGGCTGCACGAGCAAGGACGGGCACATATTCACGGTTGCCGCCCGAACTGGCGCCCTGACCGCCCGGCTTCTGAACCGAGTGCGTGGCGTCAAAGACCACAGGAACATCGAACGCATGCATCTCGGGCACGGAACGAAAGTCCACAACAAGGTTGTTGTAGCCGTGCATGGCACCGCGTTCGGTGAGCCAGATTTTCTCATTGCCAGTGGAACGCAGCTTGCCGACCACATTGTCCATGTCCCAGGGAGCAAGGAACTGTCCCTTTTTGACATTGACGATCCGGTCCGTCTCACCGGCTGCCACGAGAAGGTCCGTCTGACGGCACAGGAAGGCGGGCACCTGAATGACGTCCGCCACCTCGGCGACCACGGCGGCCTGCTCGGGCATATGAATATCTGTGACCACAGGCAGTCCGGTGGTTTCCTTGACCTCGGCCAGTATCTCCAACCCGCGCGACATGCCCGGCCCCCGAAAACTCGTCACCGAGGTCCGGTTGGCCTTGTCGAAAGAGCTTTTGAAAATCAGGTTCAGATCAAGTCGCTTCGCCATGTCCGCCAAGTGACGGGCCACGTCGAGCGCCAATTCCCGGCTCTCAAGCGCGCACGGTCCGGCCATGAAAAACAGGCCGGACCGGCAGGATTCGTAAAGCTTGGCGGATTCCATAGGCTCCTAGTCGTCCGACTTGTTTTCCTTCGCGGCCTTGATGAAGTCGCGGAACAGGGGATGCGGACGCATGGGGTTGGACTTGAACTCGGGGTGGAACTGACAGCCGAGGAACCACGGATGATCCGGAATTTCAACGATCTCGACCAACTCACCGTCCGGCGAGGTTCCGGAAAGAACCAGTCCGTTTTCCTTGAGGACTTCGGAGAACTTGTTGTTGAATTCGTAACGATGACGGTGGCGCTCATCGATATTGGCAACGCCGTAGGCCTTGTGCGCGTTGGTGTCCTTGTGCAGCTTGCACGGGTAGGCGCCAAGGCGCATGGTGCCGCCCTTCTCGGAGCTTTCGTCGCGCACTTCGGTCTTTTTGGTGCGGAAGTCGTACCACTCGGTCATCAGGTAGATGACGTTGTTCTGCACGGTCTGATCGAATTCCTCGGAGTTGGCGCTCTCCAGTCCGGCCACGTTGCGCGCGAACTCGATGACGGCGCACTGCATGCCGAGGCAGATGCCGAAGAACGGGACCTTGTTTTCACGTGCGTACTTGATGGAAAGGATCTTTCCTTCCACGCCGCGGGAGCCGAAGCCGCCGGGAACGAGGATGCCGTCAAGATGCTTGAGCTTGCGCTCGTAGTTCTTGGGCGTGATCTTTTCGGAATTGACGTATTCCAGTTCCACCTTCACGTCGTTGGCCACGCCGCCGTGCACAAGGGCTTCATGCAGGGATTTGTAAGCCTCGGTGAGATCCACATACTTCCCGACGACGCCGATGCGAACCGTGCCAGCCGGATTCTGCAGCTTGTCCACCAGTTCTTCCCACGGTTCCAGAACGGCGTTCTTGGCCGGAAGTTTGAGCAGTATGGCAATCTTCTGATCCACTCCTTCCTCATAGAAGGAAAGCGGCACTTCGTAGATATTTTTCACGTCCACGGCACTGAACACGGCGTCGCGGTCCACGTCGCAGAACAGGGCGATCTTGCGCTTGATGTCCTCATCAAGGTTCACTTCGGAACGGCAGAGAATGATGTCCGGCTGTATGCCGATGCTGCGCAGTTCCTTGACGGAATGCTGCGTCGGCTTGGTCTTGAGTTCACCGGCAGCCCGCATGTAAGGCACGAGGGTCAGGTGGATGTAGAGGACGTTCTCCTTGCCCAGCTCGTTCTTCAGCTGGCGGATGGCCTCCAGAAACGGCAGGCCTTCGATGTCGCCCACGGTTCCGCCGATTTCGATGAGAGCCACATCCTCGTCGCGGGGCATGCTCAGGATGGATTCCTTGATCTGGTTGGTGACGTGGGGAATGACCTGCACCGTACCACCAAGGTAGTCGCCGCGGCGTTCCTTCTGGATGACGGTGTTGTAGATGGAGCCGGAGGTGTAGTTGTTTCGCTGGCTCATGGGCACATCGAGGTAACGCTCGTAGTGCCCGAGGTCGAGGTCGGTTTCCGCGCCGTCGTCGGTCACGTATACTTCACCGTGCTGGAACGGGTTCATCGTTCCGGGGTCGACGTTGATGTACGGGTCGAGCTTCTGGATGGTGGCCTTGAGCCCGCGAGCCTGCAACAATGCGCCGATGGAAGCGGCAGCCAGGCCTTTGCCCAGAGAAGAAAGAACGCCGCCCGTTGTGAAGATGAACTTGGTTTTCATGATTTCGGTTTGCCCCTTGGTTGAACCTATTGACTTAATAAAATGATACCGGGCTCCTGCCCGGATTGTTGACTGCTGCCGCGCCCGCACGTATGTACGTCGGCAAGCAACGCGGCCACGAGTATTTTGCAGGGCCGCACGGATATGTCAATACGGGAGGATGAATCCATGGCCCGCGTCAACGCACTGGTCATTACCGGATACGGCACCAATTGTGAACAGGAATGCGCTCATTCCGTCAAAAAGGCGGGAGCGGACGACGCCACGATTGTGCACTTTTCCGATATTTCACGCGGTCTGGTCCGCATGGAAGACTTTAACTACCTGATTTTCCCCGGCGGATTCCTCGACGGAGACGACTTGGGCGCGGCTCAGGCAGCGGCTCACCGCTGGCGCTGGTCCGAAGACGAAAACGGCAAGCCGGTTCTGGACCAGCTCAAAGCTTTCTTCGATGCGGGAGGAGTCATCCTCGGCATCTGCAACGGCTTCCAGCTCATGGTCAAGCTGGGCCTGCTTCCCGCAGTAGGCGGCAGGTACTTCGAGCGGCAGGTATCGCTTTCCTACAATGATTCGAACAAATACGAAGACCGCTGGGTCACGCTCAAAGCAAACCCCGACTCTCATTGTGTCTTCACCAAGGACATAGACACCCTCTACGTCCCGGTACGCCACGGCGAGGGAAAGATCATCGCCAGTGACGAAAAGATGCTCGACGAGCTGAGCAAATCCCAGCAGATCGCCCTGCAATACATTCACCCCGAGACGGGTGAAGTAAGCATGGAATACCCCTACAACCCCAACGGTTCTCCCTTGGGCATCGCCGGTCTCACCGATCCCAGCGGCCGCATTCTCGGCCTGATGCCGCACCCGGAAGCCTTCAACCATCCCACGAACCACCCGCACTGGACGCGAGGTGACGTGGGCACCCTTGGCACCGCCCTGCTTGAAGGTGGCGTGCGGTATCTGAAGGAGAAGTAGGTTGCGTCCTTCGCCCGTTCCTCCCGAGGATATGAACTGGCGGGCCCTCATGGACGTCGCCCTGCACGAAGCACACGCCGCGGCCGATGCGGAGGAAGCTCCCATCGGCGCGGCGCTTTTCGACTCAAGCGGCAAGTTGATCGCATCGGCACATAACGGTCCCATCGCGCTCAACGACCCCACCGCTCATGCCGAAGTGCTCTGTCTGCGCCGCGCCGCATCAGCGCTGAACAATTACAGGCTCCCCGGAACCATCCTCGCTGTGACGCTCGAACCCTGCCTCATGTGCGTGGGCGCCATCCTTCACGCCCGGGTATCCGGCGTCATCTTCGGCGCGACTGACCCTAAACGCGGCGCTTTGGTGTCCAACCTTGAAGGACACTCCCTCAGCTTCTCCAACCACCGCCTCTGGCAGGTCGGGGGAATCATGGAAAAAGAGTGCGCCTCGGTTCTGCAACAGTTTTTCCGAAGCCGCCGTAAAAACCGTTGAAATTCATACTTGCATCCAACGGCGACAGCGTTTATAAACGGCATCCCATTCGGCATTAGCCATATTGCCGCACCAAACGCGGAGAGGTAGCGAAGTCCGGCCGTAACGCGCTCGACTCGAAATCGAGTTACGGGTATCCCCCGTACGTGGGTTCGAATCCCACCCTCTCCGCCACAACAATCCAAAAAGCCCTCACGGCCATGGTCGTGAGGGCTTTTTCACTTCATCAAAACATAGATTATCCCTTAGACCTGATACTTCTCAAGGAAGCGTCGCTCGTCTTCGGCTGCGCCGATGACGAGGAGAGAGGCGCCGTTTTCAAGGGGGAGTGTCGGGTCGGGGTTGATTTCCATTTCTTCGCCGCGGGATACGGCGATGACGCTGCAGCCGGTGTCGTCGCGGATGTTGCTTTCCATGAGTGTTTTTCCGGCAAGGGATGAGCCTACTTCGACTCGGAAGATGTTCAGGCCCTCCGTGAGAGTCATGACTTTGCCCGGACTCAGCAGGTTGATGATCGTGTTGGCAGCCATGGTCGCATAGGACATGACGAGGTCGGCACCAGCCTTATGCAGCACCGTAATGTTTCTGTCGAACGTGGCGCGGCTGATGATCTGAATGTCCGGCCTGAGGCGCCTGCAATAAATTGTCAGATAGATGTTCAGGTCATCGTTGTGTGTGGTGACGAACACCGAGGGAGCGCTATCGATTCCGGCCGCCTTCAATACCTCAAGGTCCGATGCGCTGCCATGGGCATAGTGCTTTTCGTCCTTGATAAGCTTCTTGTTTTTCTCAACAATCTTATAGTCAACGTTTCGCCGACTAAGTAATCGGGCTGCAGACTGCCCCACTCGTCCGCCGCCCAGGATAAGCACCGGCGCATCCATGGAGGGGGCCGGGCCGACGAAGTCGTCATACGCATCAAGCTGCTCTTCGGTCCCGGCAAGAATCATGATCGTTTTGGCACCGATGACGGTATCCGGCAGTGCTGGCACCAGTCGGCCCTGCTCCCACAAGCCGACGATGTTCATCCCGGTGGCGTCGCGCAGACCGCAGCCCTTGACGGTCTGGCCCACAAGCGGCGTATTGACGGCAGGTGCCTCAGCAATGTTGAGCTTCTTGATATTGCCGATGACATTGCTCCGAGCGCCAGTGCCGAGGGTGCGCCGGGCGAGCATCTCACCGAGCATACTCATGAACTGGAAAACATGACTTGCGCCTGCCAGCTGGAGGATATCCACCGACTCTTCCGAATCGGCATTGGCAACCACCTGCACGTCTGGAGCCACTTCACGAAGCGTGTAGGCTGCATTGGTATTTTTTAAATCATCGCTCAACAAGACGATCATGGCCGCCTGATCCGCCCGCAGAAGCTTGTATGTCTGCGGGTTGTCCGAATCGCCCACCACGGCCTTGTACCCCTGATCCACCAGATCAAGAGCATGGTTAACCTCGTTGACCAGAATGCAGTATTTGTAGTTGAACTGCCTGACGCGAGTCGCAAGACTGAGCGCGATTCTGTCCGAGCCGATGATGATAAGGTGTCCGGAGGTATCCTCGGGCAGTTCGCGGGCCGCTCTCGATTTGCTCTGTGCTTCAAGGTACGGCGCATAAAAGAACTGGATGAAGGTGAAAGGCAGCATCACAAGCAGAAAGACAATGCCTGACATGAGCACGCAAAGAGAAAAAATCCTTCCGATGTCCGAGGTGAAGGTAATGTCGCCGAAGCCGAGCGTAGACATGACCGTCAAAGTCCAATAGATGCCCGTAACCCATGAATAATGCTGTCCTTCCATTTCCATGAGGATATGAAAAAGGACACTGTAGAGCGCGATAAAGAAACAGAGGAACAGAACGAATCTGATAAGGGAATGAAGATTCCGTTGCGCACGACGATCATGAAAAAAATACAGCAACTGGGAAGGAAGAAATTTCATCGATTCGCTCTGCTTTGTTTATTGCGTCCACTCTGAGCGGTCATGCCCCGTAACGACTGTCTGAAAGGTTCGGCCCGTCCTTATCGCCTATTCACAGCGGCCAGCATGGTGGAAACAAGCTGCCGACCATAAAGGACAATCACGGTTTTGACCTTTACCATGAAGCCCCTTCAAGGGCCATACCTGTTTCCCTTCACCCACTCGCAAGGGAACAGAATTAATCACAACGCCGAGCAGATTCACCCTCACGTTTATCCTTGAAAAAACAAAAGCACCGACCAATGAGCCGATGCTTTCTTTCTGCTGCGCCGTATACATATCACTCAGTCATTGGCCGCCGAATGAGCGGAGGTCACTTGAGCCAGCTTCGTGTGCAATTCACTGATGTTCATTGGTTTTGAAAGATAATCGTCCATCCCCGCTTCGAGCATTATCTCCTTGTCGCCGCTCATGGCGTAGGCTGTTATGGCGATGATGGGAATGCTCTTGTGGCGATCCCCCGCTATGCCGTCACGAATAAGCCGGGTGGCCTCGATTCCATTCATGACTGGCATCTGCACGTCCATGAGCACCAAATCGTAATCCCCTTCTTCAAGAGATTTCAGAGCCATGTCGCCGCTTGCCACCGACTCGTATCGCAGGCCGATACGCTTCAAGGCGTTTTCGATGAACATGCGGCTGACCCGATCATCTTCGGCCAACAGCACCTTGGGAGAGCCCACAATCTCATTGGAGTCCACCGCGGACTCGGCTTCAGCATCCCGTGCATTCATCCCTTTTTCGAGAGGAACGGTAAACGAGAACGTGGCGCCGACTCCAGGCTCACTTTCAACCCAAATCCGCCCCCCCATGAGTTCAACGAGTTTCCGGCAAATGGCGAGACCGAGCCCCGCACCCTGATATTTCCGTGTATATCCTTGATCACCCTGCACAAAAGGCTCGAACAGTTTCTCCAGATTCTTTTCGGGGATCCCAATACCGGTATCAGTGACAGCAAAAAGAACCATTTCCGCACCGGTCTCCTCATCAGATTCAAGGCGCACCATAATGGTCACGCTCCCGGCTTCGGTAAACTTCAGAGCGTTGCCAACCAGATTATCCAACACTTGCTCAACCCTGAAGCCATCCCCTATCACAACCGCAGGCAGCTTGGCTGCGACATCCGTTTTCAGTTCCACCCCTGCCTGATCATAGGCAAGCCCGAAACGTTGTCTGACTTTTTCCACGGCTTCAGCCAGAACATACGGTTCGTGCCTGAGCTGAATGCGCCCTGCTTCCACTCTGGAGATGTCGAGGATGTCGGCAAGAAGGGTTGTAAGCCGGTCCACGGATTCCAGTGCTGTCTCAACATAGTCGCTTTGTTCGCTATCCAGCTTGGAATACTGAATAAGCTGAAGCATACCCTTCACACCATTAAGCGGAGTGCGGACTTCATGACTCATGTTGGCCAGAAACTCGCTTTTGGCGCGACTCGCGGATTCGGCAAGCTCCTTGGCATCCATTACGGCTTTCTCTGAACGGATGCGGTAGATCGCCATGGCATAGAGCCGCGCAAGAGACTGAATCTGGCTCAGGTCCTTTTCATCATATGGTTCATCGGCATTGCCCAATGCTATTTGTCCGTGTAGCTCTCCTTCGAAAACTGCCGGCACGGAGAGAAAGGTCTCCACCGGAAGATGACCTTCGGGGATGGCGCCATACACTTCGTGCGAGCGAACGTCATTGGTGTAGAATCCCGTCATGGTATTGAGGCTTTGCCCCCATATTCCTTTATATCCACCCGTTCCGCTGTGGAATGGGACCCTGCCTGAGGCGAGATCGCAACTGCCGTCGGAAAACATTGGAGTGGTGACATGACAGATGTTTTCGCCGCTTTCGGAGTCGATTGAGGAGACATAGCCCACCCTGCTGCCCGTAATATTGAGAGCGTGCCGGTGCACCACTTTGGAAACGCTGTTGATATCGGCCCCGGGTTCGGTAAGTGCCACCGCTATGTCGGCAAGGGCGTGATTGATGGCCAGCTCTCTTCTGAGAGTTTCTTCGGCAGCCTTGCGCCTGTCGTTCTCCGCCTGAAGTTGCGAGTTGACCTCGATCAGTTCGGTCGTGCGCTCATCCACCGCCCGTCTCAATCTTTCTGCCTTGTTGGAAAGCAGGTATACGGCGATCCCAATTAGCAACACCACAAGGGAAGCCAGAATGCGAAACGGCCACAAGGCCCAGCCGTCATCTGCTCCCCACCCTTGTTTCGGAGACATGGCAAGCGTCCAATATCCCTCCGGCATGGGGATTCTGCTGGTAATGATCTCCCGACCGTCCCCCGCATCAAGGCCGAAAAAGACCGCTCCGTCTTCATTGGCCAGGCTCATATCCACGCTCTGCGTAAGCCCCGAAATATTAATTTCATCAAATACTTCAGGAAGATCAAGGACCATGGAAACAAGACCCCAGAAATGCCCTTCATCATACACCGCAACGCGACATATGAGTCCTAGGCCGCCCTGCCGCAACTTGTACGGTCCGCTGATGGTGATCCTTCCGCTTTCCACCGCACGCTGGACATCGGCCCGCACCTGAGGTCGCGGGTCGTTCATGAGATCATGCCCCAAGGCCTTTCTGTTGCGCTCAAGAGGATACACGAATCGATTGACCCCGCCGGGGGCTACTATGAAGTTCCTGATGCAGCTGCTGGAGGCATACAGTCCGGAGGCGAATATCTTGAATGTTTCTGGGAAGTCAGACTTTCGCGGGGCGTACTCAACATAGGTTTCGGTAAACGCCTTGAGGCCCTGCAATAATGAAAATTTGCTGTTCACGGCGTTATTGATGGTCATGGCCACCTGTTTTGACTTGCGTGAGACCTCGGCCCGCTCCTGCCGCATGAGTAACTCTGCGTACATACGATCCAGAAACGCCATGATAACGCCCATGAACAGGATTACCAGCAGCGAATACAGAATGGCTTTGCCTCTCCCGACGCGGAAAAAGCCCTGCCTTTTCGAACTCTTATTTCCGGATACGTTCACGCTGTTTTACTCCGTGGCTGTTTCCGACAATAATGACATGGTTTCCTCATCGCGATAATCCTGTTCGGATCACATGCGACCGCCTGAATAGGCAGGACGGCCCTGTCAACTGTCACGCAATCAGATCATCCCTTGGAAATTGGAGACTCATCTGCTATCCGTCAGCCACTTTCAAACAGAAAAGAGGATCCAACATGAGTAACGAAGACAATCCTTTCATGCTTCCCGGCAATCCGGACACCCGGATGCTTGTATCTTCCAACCTGACTGCGGCCACCTGCACGCTCATCGCCTCCGGCATGGAGCAGGAGAAAGCGGCAGAAACGGCCATGCACCTGTTCGGCTCCATCGACTCGTTCATTCGCGAGTCCATTGAACAGGCCGAAAGCGAAAAGGAATAACTCCTTCAAAAAACGGGACCGTCCATTCGCGGGCGGTCCCTCCCATCCAGCGTCCCGGCCGAACTACCTGAAGGTAATGTCGGCGCGGACTCTCCCCTGACCAATCTTTGTTTCCTTCACAGTTATCCGCTGGCCGAAGTATTCTGCGGCCGCCTTGAGGATGCCCACAAAATATTCGCCGTAATCCCGTGAGGAAATGTAGGTCATGGACAACGTGTCGCCCTTGTCCTCATATTCGAACTTGGGCGGCTTGATGCCCGGCATGTCTCTGGTGAGGTTTGCATGAATGTTGTTCATGGAAAGCAGGAATTCCTTGAGGTTGTCACCCTTGAAATACCTTCGGTACATCTTCACGAAGGAGGACATGGTGTGCTGCCCAACCTTGGTGAAAAATTCCTTTACGGACTCGCCGGTCTTCTCATGAACCAGATCGGCCATTTGCCTGAGCACTTGGTCGGGGTAATTCTTGGTCGGCATGAATGTGGGGTTACCCATACTCTCCATGACATCGTCGTGCACCCCTTCCCCGTACTCCTTGCGGATGAATTCCTTGTAGAATTTCGGCAGAATACCGCGCATCTGACCCTGAGACTTGCGAAGTTTGGACTTGTCTTCCTTGTTCTGCTTGAAGCGCATGGAAAGCTCCAGCAACTCGGATGAAAGCTCCGCGAGGTCTGCCGTGGCGCCTGCGGCCTGCTCCGCGCCTTCGGCAGCTTCATTGGCAATACCCGTAATTTCGTCCACGCTCTTGTTGATCTCCTCGGCAGCCGCGGACTGCTCTTCCGCGGCTGTGGCGATCTGGGCCACCCGGTTGTTCATGTCTTCGATGCGAAGCATGATGTCATCAAGGGCAGTGACGGCCTTGTTCGACGATTCCGTGGATCGGTCCACCTGCTTTTTGGTCGTTCCCATCGAATCAACAGCACGCCGGGAACCGTTTTGAATCTGTCCGATGGCCTGTTCAACCTCTTTGGTCGCGCTCACAGTTTTCTCGGCCAGCTTGCGCACTTCGTCTGCCACCACTGCGAACCCCCTGCCGGCCTCACCGGCGCGGGCTGCCTCGATGGCCGCGTTCAGGGCCAGCAGGTTCGTCTGATCCGCAATGTCGTTGATGACCATGATGATCCTGCCGATCTCTCCGGCCTGACCGTCAAGGGTCTCAAGCACGCCTTCCAACTCTTCGGCCGACCGGGATACGCTCTCCACGGAATCCAGAGCAACGCTGACCATTTCCGACCCATCACGGGCGGATACCGTGGCCTCCTCTGCAACCTTGGAAGTCGTGGCGGCATTGTTGGCCACTTCCACCACCGTCGCCACCATCTCCTCCATGGCCGTTGCCACGGAGTTCGACTGCTCCCTCTGGGATGAAGCGCCGCGCGCCTGCTCGTCGGCAGATGCCGAGAGCTCTTCCGATGCGGATGCGACCCGCTCGGCAACCTGAACGATCTGGATTCCGGTCTCGGCAAGCGACTCCTTCTGTCGCTCCATGGTCTGCTCCTGCTCCCTGGCCTGCTCAAGGGCGATTTCGGCCTGCTGCTTGGAATGCATTGCGGAATCCTTTGACTCCTCGACTTCCGCCAGACGCTCCTTGATGTTCTGGACCATAGTCCGTGTTGACTGCTGAAGCTTGCCGAGAAGCCCGCTCAATTGCCCATCGAAGGTGGCATCCAGGTTGCCCGAGGCCACTTCTTCTGTGTAATTGACCACGTTGCGCAGCGGCACCAGAATGGAGCGGCCAACAAAGAAAACGAAGAGCACGGCAAGAGCCACAACCGCAATGGTAATGGAAAGAGCAAGCAGCTCCTGACTCCTGTAGTGGTCAGCCCGTATTTCAAGGAGCTTGTTCAGTTCCGTCTTGGACACGAGCCAGAGGTCCATGGCCTTGGCCGATGCCTCCAGCAGCTCATCAATGAAAATCTCTTCATCAAGCTCGCCTTCAGCCATCCGTTCCATGGTGGCAATCAACTGGCCATTGGCTTTTTCATACGCGTCAAACGCTGACGGGACTCTGGTATGCAAACTGTCGGACCGGCCGTGGTTACCCGCGTCCTCGGTCATTGCCTTGTTCATGGATTCCTGAATCTGTTCCTGATCCGACTCGACACGGCTGGCGAACAGACGAAGCCGCGCCTGCTGGCGCGCAGTGATCGAACCCTGCTGCAACACGGTCAAACCGAACTCGGCTAATCGACTCAGGCGCACATGAGCGGACGGGATCGAAAGCAGCGTCATGTCCATCATGTAGTAACTGTCGAGGACCGGATCGAGAATGAGATCCGAAGTATCACCAACGTGCGAGATCAGCTCCGAAACATCCCCGCGAAAGCGCGAGATTTCCTTTGCGGCCTCCTCGCCACGTTCTCCCCGGAAGTCCCGCCAACGACTGACCAGATCATCGTATTCAAGATGCTCTCTGCCGCGTTTGCCAAGCCCTTCCGCCGTGACCTCCAACGACTCGGCATATTCAACATGCTTCTTTTTGAGATCACTCAGCGCCGACTCGATGGTCGATTCGGCCTCCCGTGCCAGATCCTCACGTCCGGCAAGGACGCCTGCCTGCAACCCCGGGATTGTCGCAAGGATTTTCTGAAGGGGCTGCTGGTACTCGTTTCCCCGGTACTCTTCCGTCGTGACAGTAATGTGCTGATCAAAGCTGTCTTTCAGGAAGAAACCCAGAATAACAATCAATACCAGAAATACGGAGCTGGAAAGGATCAGCTTGTTTCGTATGGAGATCGCCTGCAGGTACTTCATTGAAACCTCAAACTATCAACTGTGAAAACATTTTTGAATTCCCACGACTATATCAACAAAATCATCCACATCAATTATATAGATCAGACAATCGGCGTTTTCCCGGTCAAGACGCAGATGAAGCTCAAGCGGTTTCACGCGAAGTCAAACCTGTCACGTTTCACATTCCATAAAGCTGAAATTTTTGGAGTTCTCTTCATGATTGAGCAGAGTATCACCGGCAACAGTGCAATTGCACTGTTGCCAACCGCAAAAAGAGGTCTTACAGAACCCTCGTGACGCAGGACAAAACCATACGCACTCTCCTCGTGGACGACGAGCCGCCAGCCATCGACGAACTGAGCTACCTTCTTTCGGGCTATCCCGACGTGGAGGTGGTCGACACCGCAGGCAACGCGGCTTCGGCAGTGGAGCTGGTCAGGCAGACCCGTCCCGATCTTGTCTTTCTGGACATTCAGATGCCCGGCAAAAACGGTTTTCACGTGCTGTCGGAAATCATGGAGGAACGCGAGGCACCGCTTGTGGTCTTCATTACGGCTTATGATGAGTACGCCATCCGCGCCTTCGAGGAAAACGCGGTCGATTACATTCTCAAGCCGGTGCCCGAAGACAGGCTCAGAAAAAGCCTTGAACGGGTGCGTGAACGTCTCGACGAAGCGCAAGAGAATGAACCTTCCTCCAGCTCGCTTCAGAAGCTGCTTGCCGAAGTGGGCATCAAACCCGGCATAGCCCGGGTGAGCGTTGAACACTCCGGGAAAAACGTCCTGCTTAATCCTCGCGAAGTGGACTACTTCGAATACTCTTCCAGACGCGTGTACGCCAATACCGCCGGCGGGGAATATCCCTGCCAGTCCGACCTCACGCTCGACAGGCTCGAAGCCAGACTCGGCGGGTTCGGCTTTTTCCGCACCAACCGCTCGCAACTGGTCAACCTCTCGCGCGTTCGTGCCTACGCTCCGTGGTTCAACGGAAAATACGTCCTGACACTCGACAATGCCGAGGAAACAGAAATCACCGTCAGCAAGGCCCGCGTCAGAGAATTCAAGGAAGCAATCGAGCTTTAGGGGGCGCCATGAGCACCTATGAAATAATCCTCACGCTGGCCGAACGGTTCGGGCTGCTCGTCGGCGGCGTCTTTCTGCTGATGACCATCACCCCGGCCCAGCGCATCGGTTTTACGCACGGACAAAGCAAGACGCGAACCATGCTGCTCACCGTCTTCTTCGGGCTGTGCGGCATCCTTGGCACATATACCGGCAACTTCGTCTTCGAGTCCGTGGCAAACCTGCGCGCCATGGTGGTCATCACCGGCGGCCTGTTCGGCGGTCCGGTGGTCGGCATCGGTTCCGGACTCATCGCCGGAGTGCACCGCATCGTGACCGACCTCAATGGCTTCAGTGCCTGGCCCTGCGGAATTTCCACCGCCATGGAGGGGCTCGCAGCCGGCCTGGTCAGCCTGTGGTTCTCCGGCCGCGCCATGAACTGGAAGGCCGCCGCCACGCTTGCCCTGCTTGGTGAGAGCCTGCACATGGCCCTTATCCTCATTCTTTCCCGCCCTTATGGCGAAGCCGTGGCGCTGGTGCAGCTCATCGCGCCGCCCATGATCATCATCAACACCGTCGGCGCCGCGCTTTTCGTGGAGATAATCAACATCTTCTCCCGCGACCGCGAGCGGCGAGACTCGATCCACGCCCAGAAGATTCTGGACATCGCCAACCACACTGTCAGTTACCTGCGGTCCGGACTGACCATCGGCTCGGCCGAGGCCATGGCCACCATCATCAGACAGCGCGTGGAAGTGGGCGCGGTGGCAGTCACCGACACCCGCAACGTGCTGGCCCACGTGGGAGCGGGCGAGGATCATCATCTTGCGGGCCATAGCGTACGTACCCTCGCCACGCGGGAGGTGCTGGAAAATGGTGACCCACTTTTCCTCGACACACGCGAGCACATTCGCTGCGACGATCCCGAATGTCCCATGACTTCCGCCATCATCGTCCCGCTTTACAAGGACGGAACCATCATCGGCACGCTCAAGTTCTACGGCACCCGTAAAACACCGTTGAACAACACCCTCGTCGAGCTTGCCAAGGGGCTGGCAAATCTGTTCTCCACCCAGCTCGAACTCGAAGACATTCAGGTCAAGGAACAGATGCTGGCTCACGCGGAAATCCGCCGCCTGCAATCGCAGATCAACCCGCACTTCCTGTTCAACTCGCTGAACACCATCACATCGTTCTGTCGGACCAACTCAGAAAAGGCCCGCGATCTGCTGAAGGACCTCTCCTACTACATGCGGCGCAACCTCGACCTGAGCCGCGGCTTCATTCCTCTTTCGGAAGAGCTGGATCAGGTGCGCAGTTATCTGGCCATTGAGCAGGCCCGCTTCGGTGACCGCATCAAGGCCGAGATCGAAGTCAGTGACGAGTGCGCAAAGTGGCCCATCCCGCCCCTGACCATTCAGCCGCTGGTGGAGAATTCCGTTCGGCACGGCCTCCTGTCCGGTGAGGAAGGCGGCACGGTAACCATTTCGGCTTCATGCGAGGACGGGCATCTCGTGATCAATGTTTCCGACAACGGCGCGGGCATGGACGGCGACACGCTTCAGCAATTCTACTCCAAGAACTGCGTGGAATCCCGCACTCAGGGAATCGGGGTGCGCAACTGCCTCAACCGTCTGGAACACATTTACGGACCGCAATACACCCTCGACATCCGAAGCAGGCCGGGGGAAGGAACGGACATCAACTTCCGCATTCCGGAGATGCCGAAGGCTGCCGCAGCAAGCACGCACTGACCCATTGAACACAGCACAGGGCATTTCATCCGGCCAAAAGGTCAATTCAGACGCAAACCGTTGAAACGCGAGAACGGAACCTTCTAAGGGAAAGGGCACCCCGCAAGAGGTGCAACGAAAATTTTCCGGAGGTTTCCAATGTCATTCTTTTTTCTTTGCGTAGCTCTGTTGATCACGGGCTACTTCACTTACGGCAAGTTCGTGGACAAGGTCTTTGCCCCCAACGGCAATGTTGCCACGCCCGCCTATTCCATGCAGGACGGCATAGACTACATGCCGCTTCCCAAATGGAAGCTGATCTTCATTCAGGTGCTGGACATCGCCGGCATCGGCCCCATCTTCGGCCCGATTCTCGGCGCGCTTTACGGTCCGGCCGCACTGCTGTGGATCGTCATCGGCTGTATCTTCGCAGGCGCGGTTCACGACTACTTCAGCGGCATGCTCTCCGTGCGCAACAAGGGCGCCAGCGTCCCCGAAGTCGTGGGCGAATATCTCGGCATGTCCGCCCGTCAGGTCATGCGCGTCTTCTCGTTCGTCCTGCTGATGCTCGTGGGCGTGGTCTTCGTGCTCAGCCCGGCCAAACTGCTCAACGGACTCACCGGCATCGACACCGGCCTGCTCGTGGCAGCCATCTTCGGTTACTACTTCCTGGCGACCATCCTGCCCATCGACAAGGTCATCGGCCGTTTCTACCCGCTGCTCGGCGCACTGCTGCTGACCATGACCGTAGCGCTCGTAGTAGCCCTGTTCGCCTCCGGTCACGAAGTGCTGCCGGCGCTGGACTTCACCACCAACACGCACCCCGGCGACAAGCCGCTGTGGCCGCTGCTGTTCATCACCCTTTCCTGCGGCGCCATCTCAGGCTTCCACTCCACTCAGTCTCCGCTGATGGCACGCTGCGTGAAAAACGAACGTGAAGGCCGTTCCGTATTCTACGGCGCCATGATTATCGAAGGCATCATCGGCCTGATCTGGTGCACCCTCGGTCTGTCCTTCTACAACTCCCCCGAAGCCCTCTCCGCAATCGTTGCCGCAGGCAGCCCCGCAGCGGTGGTGGCCGAAGTGTCCAAGAGCCTGCTCGGACAGGTCGGCGGTTTCATGGCCATCATGGCCGTCATCGTCCTGCCCATCACCAGCGGCGACACCGCCTTCCGCTCCACCCGTCTCATAGTGGCGGAAGCCTTCAACATGAAGCAGAACGCCGTGGCCAAGCGTCTGACGGTTGCCGTGCCCCTCTTCGTGCTGGGCTACATCATCTCCACTCAGGACTTCTCCACCATCTGGCGCTACTTCGGCTTCGCCAACCAGAGCCTTGCAACGCTGGTTCTCTGGACAGCCGCCGTCTACCTGGCCCAGCGCGCCAAGCTGCACTGGATCGCAACGGTGCCGGCCACCTTCATGACTGCCGTCTGCGTCACCTTCATCTGCAACGCCACTATCGGCCTCAATCTGAGCTATAACATCTCGGTAATTGCCGGAATCGCAGGCGCCATTGCCGCGCTGGCCCTCTTCCTCGTGAAGTTCGTCATCGGTGCCAAGCCAGAGGAAGAGCCTGCCTAAGCCTCCTCTCCTCCCGAACGAAACAAGGCCAAAACACAACGGGCCCCGCAAAAGCGGGGCCCGTTTTCTTTATTACGATTAGATCAGGCGCCACAGATTATTCGTAATAGGAAACAATCCTTTCCATCTCGCCGCTTTCACATAACCGCCGGATGCGTTCGTTGATCTGCGGCATACGCTCTTTCATGCCTGGAGAAGCGGTAAACACGAAGCGAAGGCCGACACTGTTCACCGGCGTTGATGAAATGAAATAATCCGCGACTCCGAATTCCGCTTCGGTACGCATTATCCACTTGCCAAGCGCCTGATCCATCACGGCAACGTCGATTCGCCCGGCGTGAAGCATGCGGAACAGGAGCTGTTCACTGTTCACGTCATAGCGCTGGGAAAGGCCCGAATCAAAAAGGCTCTGCAGTTTCGGGTAAACATAATTCGTAATGCAGCCGACACGTTTTCCTGCAAGACTGGAGAGAGTATCGAACTCAACCGGATCCGATGCCCTTGAAAAAACAACATCGTTGACTTCCAGAATAGGAATCGACCAAAGCAGATTGTCATAATTCCCGCTCATCCACTCTTTTGCTTCGGCCCTCGCATAAGTAACTCCGCCAGTCTTTTTAAGAAAAACGCGAGGAGCGGGGGCAGTGCGAACCTCCAGATCAAGGTCGCGAGGAAGTACTCTGGCGAGCACGTCCAGCACTATTCCCCCAGGCTCGCCATCCATGGTCATTTCAAATGGCGGCCACCCGCGGGAAAAAAGCGCATACACAACCCGCTCCGACGAAGCTGATGCTGCCTGAGCTCCAAGAACGAGCAGGAAAAAAAAGGTTGTCACTATTTTGGAGAACACAGCAATCTTTACCATGAGGTTTGGGCCGGAGCAATTGCGTTAAACACATCTGCTCCGGCAGGAATGGGACGCAGGGCCGACATACTCCTGTAACATGAGCACTTCATCATTTGTGACGGAGGGTTGCATGTTCATGGGATGCCTGTTTCAAGTAAGATACTGCAAGCGTTGCGACGCCAACACATATCATCGATACCTGAATCCTCTGCGAAATCCGCTGATCGTGAGGGAGGTATGGGAGTGCGTCTCCTGTGGAGAACGCCTGCGAGAAGCCATCAGGCGCAAACATGCCATTTGAAAACGGCTAGTCGAGCTTGAAACGGATACGCAGGACGCCTTCGGAATAATCATGCGTCGTCAACCTGAATACTCCCACATCTTCGGTCTTGCTTACGTGCTGACCTATGCACGGACAACTGTCGAAATCCCCCACGTGAACCACCCGCACCTCGTTGACTCCTTCGGGCAGACGCCCAAGATCGTATCTCGACGCGGCATCCTGAACGGAAGTCATCTCATCGCTCACTGGCAGGTTTCGAGCAAGCTGTTCATTGACGCGCCGTTGCACCTCGGTCGCCTCATCTTCCGACAGCGCACGATCGAAATGGTAATCGCACTTGGATTTTCCAGGATTGATCCGGGCGCTGAAGCATCTCCCGCAGTCGAACATAGCAACCATGACACCATTCAGAACATGCTCCGCCGTATGCATGGCAGCTTCATATCGTTTTGACATTTGATTCCTCCGTGCAGTCCTACTACGCTGGGAAACCGTGAAGAACAAGTCTCGATCCATACGCGCTCGGTATGATTTCAGGCTGGCCTTCCATTTATTTTCGGCATGATGTATAGGGATTAATTCTCAACCAATCAAGCGAGGTGCTAGATGAAAATAGCAATTCCCACCCGCGACAATCTCGTGGATGAACATTTCGGCCATTGCCTGCATTTCACCATCATGACCGTACAGGAAGGCGGCATTGCCGATACGGAAACCCTCCCCGCTCCGGAAGGGTGTGGCTGCAAGTCCAATGTTGCCACTGTGCTGGCAGACATGGGCGTGAAAGTCCTTCTGGCAGGCAACATGGGCATGGGAGCGGTTCAGGTGCTCGGTAAAAACGGCATAGAAGTGATTCGCGGTTGCTCCGGCAACGTGGATGAGGTCGCCCAAAAGTTCCTTGCCGGAGAAGTGAAGGACCAACTCATCGAATGCAATCATCACGACTGCCACCACTAAAAATCCGCTGAAATATCGCGCATAAAAAAACCGGCTTTCTCAAGCCGGTTTTTTTATGCTTTGAAGCGGAAAAAATGGAATAAATCTCTCAAAGACACCTCCCAGCGAAGCTAGTTCGCCTCGGCAACCGTTCTGGATTCAGACGGACACTGCCCCTGAGCCGGGGAATGGCACCATGCCACTCCGGCGCTTTCGTAAGTGTAGAACACGTTCGGATCAATGCTTCTGGCAATGCCGATTACCTGCTTGAAGTCGCGACGGCGACAGACGACGAACTGTACGGTCACCGGTCCTTCAGACCCTTCGCCTGCGACAACCGTGGTTCCAAAGCCTTCCGAACGCATGGCCTGCGCCAACTCAGCGCCCGAAGCCGGACTGATGAAACGCACCACCACATGTCCAAGTGCCATTTTCCGCTCGGCCCAGATGCCTGTCACGTTTCCACATGCAAAGCCAAGCGCATAGCAGATGCCAAGCGCCGGTTCCTGCCCGACCTTGGATATCACCGCTGACGTTCCGAGCACCCAGATGGTCATTTCAAGCGCACCAAGCAGAAAAGCCATCTTGGTCTCGCCCTGCACGGTCATCATGGTTCTGACAGTCCCGAGCGTCAGCGCCACGACCTCCGAGAGAAATATTAAAACACCTAAAATAATTGTATTTTCCATCATGCTATCGCCCTCCTTCATTCGCGAGGGAGACTGAATAGTTATAACGCCCTGTTGGGTCAAGCGGAAAAAGCAGGGTTAGGAGATTTTTCTTGTGACAACTCGGTGAAGACTCAAGCTCTCAGGCAGACGCCCCAGAACCAGTCTTTCTTCTGCGGGGGATCATGTGAGCTGTTTGTACCGTCAACATTTCGATTTGGTGAGCAAGCTGTTTCCATTGGGCAAAAAAATTATCAAATCTTTTCCGATCCTTTCGAGTCAGCACGCAACGGAATGTCAATGTTCAATATTTATAAGCAGTAAGAGGGGTTTCTCGACAAATGCAGGACCATTGCAAAACCGACCTATCCGATTTGACAAGCTCTGGTAATCCGTCTAACAGACGATGCAACGGAGTATTTCTTCCGCACTAATCGAAACAGAATTGGCTTGTCCGCCAGAAACGCAGGACGAAAACGAGATGCATTTCTCATTTTCAAGCTTCTTCATAACCTGCGTTTTGCAACGGATAGCAACATATAAAAACAATGCTAGTTTTCAATGATGCATTGAGGAGGAACTGCATAGAGTAAAAATGCATTAGAAAAATTTCTGATAATCGCGAAGCTTCTTGCGCTTCAAAAACCTTACGGGGGTTATGATGCAAGAGACACCGGAGAAATGGGTCGCGACCTATGAGGCACAGACGGCCGAAGAACTTGTGGAAGCCTACCGATGCTGGGCATCCGAGTACGACACTGACTGCTGCGACGGCATGGGATATGTCGGTCCAAAGGTAGCTGCAGGGCTATTGGATCACTATCTCAACAAACCCACAGCGCGGATTCTTGACGCCGGATGCGGCACGGGACTTGTCGGCGAAGTGATGAATAAAATGGGCTACCAGAGACTGGAAGCCATGGACTTTTCCCGGGACATGCTCCGCGAGGCCGAACAGAAGGACGTCTACGACAACGTCTTTCACGCCGACATGAACAGGCGCCTGCGGCTCGCGGACAACTCCTACGACGCCATCATCTGCGTCGGCACCTTCACTTACGCACATGTCGGTCCCGAAGCCTTCGACGAACTGGTCCGCATCACGCGGCCCGGCGGCTACATATGCTTCACCATCCGCGACGGCGCTTATCAGGAATACGGCTACAGGCGTCGCATGCTCGACCTCGAAGCCAACAAGGCCTTCGAGCTCAAGCAAATGGTCGATACCGACTACCTGAGAAAGGAAGACGTCTCCGCCAAGTACTGCATCTACGAAGTTCAAAACGCCTAGGAGGAATCATGGTTACCGACAACAAGACGCTCGACAAGGTCTATACCGCCACCAACCACGAAGAACTCATGGACGCTTATAAGGACTGGGCTGGCAACTACGATGCCGACACCGTTGACGCATTCGGGTACGTGGCACATGAGGTTACAGCACGCGCTCTGGACAAGGTCTGCGAAGACCCCAAGGGCCGCATTCTCGACGCAGGCTGCGGCACCGGCCTTGTGGCTGAATCACTCAAGCGCATGAAGTATGACAACATCGACGCACTCGACTACTCTCAGGAAATGCTCGACGAAGCTGAAGGGAAAGGCGTCTACAAAAAACTCATGCAGGCCGACCTGAGCAAGCCGCTGGACATAAAGGATGACGCCTACGACGGCATCGTCTGCGCCGGAACCTTCACATACGGACACGTCGACGCCAAAGGCTTCGACGAGCTGATCCGCATCACTAAGCCCGGCGGACACATCTGCTTCACCATCCGCGACGGCGCGTACGAAGACTATGGCTACCGTGACCGCATGATCGATCTGGAGCGTTCCAATGCATGGGAACTGCTCAGCATGGAAGAAGCCGACTATCTGCGCAACGAGAACGTCAAATGCAAGCTGTGCACCTACAAGGTCATGCAAAAAGGCAGCCCGTCCTAGTTCGCCGGAGGCATATCGCACTTCAAGGCGAAGGCTTCGGCCTTCGCCTTTTCTCTTGATCCTCACATCACAAAAAAGGGCGGCTCCCTCTCGGGAACCGCCCTTCGTGTGTTCTTGAACCGAGACTACTTCTTGAGCCAGCTCATCATTTCGCGCAGACGGGTGCCGACTTCCTCGATCTGATGCTCGGCGCCGAGGCGGCGCTGGGAGCGCAGCATGGGCTGTCCGGCCTGATTGTCGAGGATGAAGTCGCGTGCGAACTTGCCGTTCTGGATTTCCTTCAGCACGGTCTTCATGGCTGCACGGCTCTCATCAGAGATGACGCGGGGGCCGGTGACGTAGTCGCCGAATTCCGCGGTGTCGGAGATGGAGTAACGCATGGCCGCCATGCCGCCTTCGTACATGAGGTCAATGATCAGCTTGAGTTCGTGCAGGCACTCGAAGTAGGCGACTTCGGGCTGGTAACCAGCCTCCACCAGAGTTTCGAAGCCGGCCTTGCAGAGCTCGGTCAGACCGCCGCAGAGCACGGCCTGTTCGCCGAAGAGGTCGGTCTCGGTTTCTTCGCGGAAAGTGGTCTCGATGACGCCGGAACGGGTGGCACCGATGCCCTTGGCGTACGCCAGAGCGATGTCGAGGGCATTGCCGGAGGCATCCTGTTCGATGGCAACCAGCGCGGGGACCGCTCCACCTTCGGCAAAGGTGCGGCGGACCATGTGGCCCGGGCCCTTGGGCGCGACCAGCATGCAGTCGATGCCCTTGGGCGGCACGATCTGCTGAAAATGCACGTTGAAGCCGTGGCCGAACGCGATGACGTTGCCCTCTTCGAGGTTCGGGGCGATGTCGTTGTCAAAGACCGTCTTCTGTACCTGATCGGGAAGCAGAATCATGACGAGGTCTGCCTGCTTGGCGGCCTCGGCTGCGCTCACCGGCTCAAAGCCGTGTTCCTTGGCCAGATCATAGTTCGGACCGCCGGGGCGCTGTCCGACTACGACGTTCACGCCGGAATCGCGCAGGTTCTGGGCATGGGCGTGGCCCTGGGAACCGTAACCGATGATGGCGACGGTTTTGCCCTTGAGAAATTTCAGATCCGCGTCCTTCTCGTAATACACCTTCATTGCTCTCTCCTGAGGGGTTTTCCCGCATACAAACTGCGGGGTGGGGTGACGTAGAATCCCCCGACATAACGACAGCGCAACCCTCCCGGCCAATTACAGGCCGGGGGGCGCAATGTCCAGCGGGAAATCGGGGGGTGTCGCTACTCGGCGGCCTGCATGGCGCGGCGCATGGCCACGTTGCCGGTGCGGGCGATTTCCTTGATGCCGAATCTGGATAGCAGGTTCAGAATCGCGGAGATCTTGCCGCGGTCGCCGGTGCATTCAATGGAAAGCTCATCCATGCTCACGTCCACGACCTTGCAGCGGAAAATATCCGTAATGCGCAGAATCTCCGCGCGCTTGGAATCTTCGGCGTTGACCTTGATGATAATCATCTCGCGGTCCACCGACTGCAGTTCGGTCATGTCCACCACCTTGATGATGGGCACGAGTTTTCTGAGCTGTTTGACGATCTGCTCGATGATGGCGTCATCTCCCTCGGCAACGATGGTCATGAGGGAAACGCCCTTTTCGAGCGTGGGGGCAACGTTCAGGGATTCGATGTTGAATCCGCGCCCGCTGAAGAGACCGGCGACCCTGGAAAGGACTCCGGGCTCGTTTTCGACCATGATGGAAAGTGTGTGTCGCATACCGCTTAACCTCCCTACACCAGAAGCATCTCGGTCAACGACGCTCCCGCCGGGACCATGGGATAGACGTTTTCCTCGTTCGTCACGCGTACATCAATGATGGCCGGCTTGTCTGTGCTGAAAGCCTTCTTCAGCACGGGGCCGACATCCTTCTTCTGCGTGATGCGATACCCTTCCGCGCCGTAGGCTTCGGCCAGCTTGACGAAGTCAGGCTGCGCGTCCATGCAGGTTTCACAGTAGTTGCGATCATAGAAGAGCTCCTGCCACTGCCTCACCATGCCAAGGAATCCGTTGTTGAGGATGACGATCTTGACTGGCAGCTTGTTGCAGACCACGGTCATCATCTCCTGAATATTCATCTGGATGGAGCCGTCGCCTGCGATATCGACCACCAGCTTGTCCGGGAAGGCCTTCTGCGCGCCCATGGCTGCCGGAAAACCGTAGCCCATGGTACCGAGCCCACCGGATGTCAGGAAACGATTCGGCTCCTTGACCTTCAGGAACTGCGCCGCCCACATCTGGTTCTGTCCCACCTCGGTGGCGATTATGGCCTCGCCTTCCGTGATATCCTGAATCATCTCCACAACGTACTGCGGTTTGATGCCGTCTTCCACGTCGTTGTAGGTCAGCGGGTGCATCCGGTCCCATTCCTTGAGCTGGCACCACCACTCGTCATGCTTGAGGCTCCAGTCTTCCTGATCGTGGAGCGCCTGCATCTCCTTCTTAAGGGAGGCGAGCGCGCTCTTGCAATCCGCCACGAGCGGCACGTGAACGGACACGTTCTTCTGGATGCTGGTGGGATCCACGTCTATATGCACGATGGTCGCGTGCGGCGCGAACGTGCTGACCTTGCCGGTGACCCGGTCATCGAAGCGGGCTCCGACGGCGAGCAGCAGGTCACAGTGATTCACCGCCATGTTCGCCGCGTATGTGCCGTGCATCCCGAGCATTCCCAGCCAATTGTCCCCGTCGCCGGGATAGGCTCCAAGGCCCATGAGGGTCGAGGTAACCGGAATACCCAACTTGTCGGAAAGCCAGCGCAACTCCTCGTGGCTCTTGGAAAGTACCACGCCGCCGCCTGAGTAAATCAGCGGCCGCTCGGCGTTACGAATGAGCTTGGCAACCTTGCGCACCTGCCCCACATGAGGCTTCACGTTGGGGTTGTAGCTGCGCATGCTCACGTCTTCCGGCCACTCGAACTTGCACTTGCGGTTCATGACGTCCTTGGGAAGGTCCACAAGGACCGGACCGGGCCGTCCGGAGCGCGCGAGAAAGAACGCCTGCCGGACGGTCCGGGCCAGATCATTTACATCAGTGACCAGATAGCTGTGCTTGGTGCACGGCCGCGTGATACCGACGATGTCCACCTCCTGAAAGGCGTCGTTGCCGATGAGCGGCGTGGGCACCTGGCCGGTGAAGACAACCACCGGAATGGAGTCCATATAGGCCGTGGCGATTCCGGTAACCGTATTGGTGGCGCCGGGACCCGAAGTGACTAGGCATACCCCTGCCTTGCCGGTGGCGCGGGCATAGCCGTCCGCGGCATGGATGGCGCCCTGTTCGTGACGCACTAGGACATGCTCTACGGAAAAATTGGGGATTTCGTCGTAGATGTCGATTACGGCTCCGCCCGGGAAGCCGAACATTACGTCTACGCCCTCTTTTTCCAAACACTTCAATAAAATCTGGGCCCCGGTCATCTCCATTCTAATCTCCCGTAACGTAGTGCTCCAACATGGACTGGAGCTTGGTCTTGCCAGCGAGCTTTTTCTTTTTAAGCTCCTTGACCTCCTGCTGTTCAGCAGAGCTGAGGTAGCTCTTTGCTTCCAGCTTATTCAACAATTTTTCGTACTGTACGTGCTGTTCATATAGGGCCTTGAGCTCTGCATCTTCGACCTGGAACTTCTCGATGAGTTCAATTTCTCTGGCTTCCATGAGCACTCCTTTGGTAATGATTGACCTTTCCTCAGCCTGCTTTTTCCAGGCGGCTGAAGTCCGGTTTGCAGCCGGCCTCGACAGCCAGCACCTTGTTCCTGTTTGCATGCCCCGACTCCAGAGTCAGGTGACGGGGCTTGATCTCCAGCAGTTTGGCGAGAAATGCCACAAGCGCCCTGTTCGCCTTGTTGTCCACTGCGGGAGCGGCAAGGCGAACCTTGAGACTCTGCCGGTACGGCCCGACAACCTCGCTTCGCTTGGCGCCGGGCTGTGCCCAGATGGAAAGACGCCACCCGCCGCGTCGCGACTGGCGTATGTATTCGTGGGGTTCTGTGGTGAGTTGCTCGCTCATTCGGCCTTTTTCAAAAACGTCAGTTTGGATTCCAATTCTTCGATGCGGTCCACTTCCGGGTCGGAATGCTCCAACATTCGTAGGTGTGCATCCAGCAGACTTTTCAGCTGGGCTTCAAATTGGGTCCTTTGACGTTTGAGGCTCTCAATGTCCTCATAGACGCTGGCAAGGCGTTCGTGACCTTTCCTGATGGTCTCTTCCGCCTTGCTTTCCGCCTCATCCCGAATGAGTTTGGCCTCGCGATGGGCCGAGGTCTTTATATCGTCCACGACTTTCTGCGTATTCATGAGCGTGTCACGAAGCGCCTCGTCGCGCTGACGGTATTCCTGAAGCATCGCATCCATGCGTTTGATCTTCTTGCGCATGTCCTTTCCGGCATCCACGAGTTCACCGACAGTCTCGGCGACCTCAAGCATGAACTGATCCACCTCGGCCCTGGAATAGCCGATCATGGATTTGGAAAAACGTTTGTTGAGAAGATCTATCTTGGTAACGGACACGGCGACACCTCCCTTACATCACTGCGCCTCCGCGCATGGAGAAGGCCAGATCCATGAGGTTGGCGACAAGCACCATATCAAGAACCTGGAGGGCCAGAATGACAACAATGGGCGACAGGTCGATGCCGCTCACGACGGCAAATGGAATCCACTGCCGGACTTTATGGAATACGGGCTCGGTAAGGCCGCGAAGAAAACGAACGATGGGGTTGTAGGGATCGGGGTTGACCCAGGAAAGCAGGGCCGAAATGATCACGATCCACATATATCCGTTGAGGACGATGCTGAGAATTTTTGCAATGGCGAAAACCAGATGGGACATATATCCTCCACATTTGCGGGCAAAACCCACTATGACTTCACCCTGTCACAGGGCAGATGATTTATCAAGAGCTAAAAGCTGATGACAGGTCCTTCGTACAGACGCATGAGGCCGCGCTTCAGAGCCCAGTAATCCGGAATATACAAATCGGCATCCATCATCTCGTTACGATAGGACCAGATTCTCGTTCCCGCATTTCGCGCGGCCTGACAGTCCACGATGGAATCGCCGATGAAAACGGTCTCCTCGGGCCTGAGATCAAGCGTGCTCATGATCTGGTACATGCCTTCGGGGTGCGGCTTGGGCTTGCGCACTTCGTTGACCGTGATGACGGGGAAGAAGGTGTCCTGCAGGTCGATGGATTCGAGCACCATCGGCATGGTGTCCTTGCGGCTGGTATTGATGGCCAGCTGGCAACCGGCTCCACGCAGCCACCAGATCAGCTCGAAAACGCCTTCCATGCGCTTGATGTAAGGCATGACGCGGGCGTAGTCGAATTTCTTCTGGTAGTCGAAGGCTTCGTTCCAGTGCTTTTCCGGCAGGATATGCCGCATGGCGTCGGCCATGGTGGCGCTGTGGGCAAAGGCCTTTTCCTTTTCGTCCATGGGCGGAAGACCAAAGTGTTCCTTCACCATGTTGTAATAGGCGGTGTTGGCTTCGATGGAATCGATGAGGACGCCGTCGCAGTCGAAAACGATGCACTTGATGTTCTCGAAGACGTCGGTCTTCATCAGGTCGTTGAGATAAATCACGGAATACTCCCTGAATCGTTCTTTATTTACTGATGCAGGCCACGGTTATCTCGCGCTCGGTGAACGGCAGTTCCTCCGGTGCGCGAGAACGTCCGGCAAGCTTCCATGCCGGAGCGGTGACCACTTCCGCCTCCGAGGGCAGCTCGTCCCTGTCGGCGGAGGTAAAATTCAGCCCGGCTTCACGCCAGGTCTCTATGATCTCGGAGTCGCTGCAGAGCAGCACGGCGTCCTTCGGCATGAAGGCGGCCATTCCTTCCATGACACGCTGCCACGCGAGCCGCTGCCCTGCCGGGGAAGAAGGCGCGGTGTTGCTGAGAATCCGGCCCAGCTCGCCGCTACGCTCATCATCCTCGTTAATGCCCAGTTCACCGGACATACGCTGCCAGGAATCCATCACTCCCTTTTCCAGTTCGGAAGTCTCCACGAGACGCTCCTCGGTGGCCCAAGCCAGCAGCAGGATGAACTGTGCGCGGCGAAGGGGCGCATCCGCGTCAACGTGACCACCGCGCGGAGCCATGGCGCCGATGCTCACCAGCAACTGGGATTTGATGGTGCTCTCCGATTCGGAAAAATAGTCTTCCGGAGTGTGTGCACCGAAAAAAGCCATCTCGGACGGGTTCTTGAACTGCTCGCCAAAGCTCACGGAATCCCGCACCAAGGCGCGAGCCGTACGGGTATCGAGCGGCAGATTCTCCGGACGAAAACGGTCCGTCTCATCAGCGGCAAGGCCCGGGTCGAAAAATACCGCTCCGTCAACGTCGCCGGCATTGGCAAGTTCGGCATGCATGGCGGGAAAATGTATCAGCATGGCAGTCTCCGGTTGCAAAATCAGGTTTCCTCGGCGTCTTCTTTCATCGGGGCAAAGCGACGACATCGCCCTTCACACCGTTCAAGGCCCAGCAGGCACAATGCATCGTGGTGATGACGGCAGAACGGCGGCACCCCGCTTGCGTCGGCCTGAAACTTCGGACAATCCGGCTTGTGCCCCACAAGACGCTCGAAACGCGTCTTCCAGAACTTTCCGACCTGTTCCGGGCCAACGCTGAAAGCTTCGGCGCGATGAAGAAAATCGTCGAAGGCAGCCTCCCACTGCATCATAACGCCGCAACGCCAATTGCGTTGATAGCCGGGATTCAGCCGCTCTTCGTAGAGGCATCGTCCGCGGCAATGGTGACGGCAGTCGTCGGCTGGCATTCGTTTGATATCGCTCATGCGTTCTCCACGTATGCGCCGGGCGCACAGGGGAAGGTTTACGTACGGCGCGACCAAATGTAAAGTACGGGAATCACGGTGTCCGACCGTGCGGCGGTCGCAGCCGTCTTGACCTGCCGCCACACGGGGTGTATATGCGATTTCAGCCTGACAAAGGACACCAACACCGGAGGAACATATATGATTGGCGGATTCGGAGTCTGGGAACTCATCATCATTCTTCTCATCGTACTCGTCATCTTCGGAGCCAAGAAACTCCCGGAAATCGGCGACGGCATCGGCAAGGCCATCAGCAATTTCAAAAAGGCGAGCAACGAGCCCGAGGAAATCGACGTCACCCCCAAGGATGAAGAAAAGAAAGAATAAATTTCAACGAGCCCAAAAAAGCGGCGTCCCGAGGGACGCCGCTTTTTTTGTATTCTCTCAATGCCGCGGGATTAACTGTCGTTCTCGTCGGCCTTTTCATCAATGCTGTAGGAAAGTCCCCGGTCCGGCAGGAACGCCTCCAGCCTACCGGTCAGCAATTCCCTGTTGAGAATATGTGCAGACCAGATTCCGGAAACGCCGGAAGCCTGCATATCCAGCTCCAGCAACTGCACGTCGGACAACGCTCCGTCCCACTTGCGAAGGATGCGGTCGAATTCACGCACACCGTCCGGAGTGAACCACCCCGCAATGCGAAGCGTCGCCATGCCTGTCTTAGGTGCCTGAGCCATCTGACGAGTGAAATAGCGCTTCCAGAGATCGTTCCAGACCACGCCGAGATCCTTGCCGCGTCCACGCCAGACGCGACCCGGAATGCGCATCTGCGCATCGAACATTTCCTTTTCGTCCTTGGAAATCATGATGGCCGGAGAATCGACGTCAGAAGAAGGATCAATGCCTGTCAGAAGCATGAGATCCTTCAGCTTCATGCGGTCTTCCTCGTTCAAGCCTTTCACGCGCACGTCCGTGGACAGCCGTTCTCTGGCCGTGGAAAACACGCCCATGGCCTTGAGTCCGTCACGAAGCGCCTGCCGGTTGATTTTCACGTTCATGCGCATGGTCAGGCCGTCTTCGGAAGGCTCGGTCTGGACTTTGTCGTAGCCCAGAACATAGTAGCCGGCCTTTTCCTTGAGCTCTTCACGCAACAGCGCGGAACGCTTTTCACCGAGCGGCGGAAGCAGTCTCAACGCCTCCTTGTGCACGGCTTCGGCAAAGGCTTCATTCATGGCGCGGTTCTGCAGTTCCATGGAGGATTCGTTCTCCTCCTCCACCACGGAGACTTCTATATTTCCGGCAAAGGCCGGAAGCGTCGCGAGACAGGTAAGGATCAGGGTCAGAAAAAACGTTCGCACCGAGTCTACTCCTCAAGGTCGAAGCTTTCGTATTGGATGCCGCCCTGCTCGTCCTCAGGAGTTTCACCGTCGAGGACAGGTGCGTCCTGTGCGGTTTCCCTGTCGAGCACGATGACCACGCGGGCCTGATCGCCTATGCCCTTCTTGCCGAGTACGGCACGGGCGAGAGCGGCGTCGGAAGCGGAAATGACGGGATTGGTCGCAGTGGCCTTGCCGGTGGCCTGTACAACCAGCGGAGTTTCGCCGACGCGGCTGCGCACCACGACCCATTCATCGGAATTGGAATATGCCGCCACACCGGAATTCACGGCCACAGAACGGCTGACCACGAAGGGTCCGTACACGCCCACGCCGTTTTCGTCATAGACCACCGGGCACAGAGCCGGGGTAATGTCGAGTCCGCGCGCATCAATGATAACGCCGGAGTAGCCGCTCCCGGGCCTGACGCCGAGCCCCATGGGGTCAACCATGTCTTCCGGCGGGGCCTGTTCGGCCTTGTCCAGCTTCGGCGGGATGCCGCTCAGAAAAGGAATTGTGGTCGGAAGCAGGAGCTCGGCCATGGCGCCGCGCATGGAAATGGAGGCGGAAACCTCTCCCATGGACTCGACCGTCCCCTCTTCCGAAGGCAGGGGCAGGGTCAACGGGGAGTTCTGGAGCAACATGCGAGCTTCCTCGGAAGCCTCCAGATCCTCTGCCAGACGGTAGCCTACGGTCTGGTTCGAGTCGATGCGCACCTGCTCGATTACGTCGAGCATCTGCTTTCTTGCGGTGACGGCTGCCTCTCGGACGGCGAGCGACTTGCGGCGCACCGGGTCGAGGACATCACCCACAGGCTTCACGGTCACGGATGAGACCACTTCGCCGTTGCCCCAATGCACTGAGGCACCCTCGTGGCTCTGGACGTGTCCACGAAAGGCGAAAGCCATCTGTGTGCACACGAGCAGAAGAAAAAGGGTCAATAAAGATTTGCGTACGATCATGTGTTACTTCCTAGGAATGCCGAATTTCCGGGTCAGTCCGCATGTACCGTTCCGTGTCGGATATCGCAACCCGTAATTTGAACGCCTTGCCGCAGAACCGCCCATACGCTAGGCTAACCGGAAAAAGGGGGAAAACCAAATGCTCGTCCATCTCATGCAGCACGGCGCATGTCTACCCAAGGAAGCCGACCCGGAACAACCCCTGAGCCCGGTTGGCATAGACCTGATCCGCAGAAACGCCATATCCATGCGCTCCCTCGGCATGGACTTCGACCGCATCATCACCAGCAACAAACTTCGTGCGCTACAGAGCGCCGAAATCGTCGCCAAGACCATCGGCTACCCGGTGGAGGGCATTGCGGCGGACACCCGCTTCAAACCATCGGCCCGTCCTGAGAAGTCCCTGGAAGCACTTGAGGAATACGCAGCCGAACTGGTCCTCGTGGTCGGGCACCTGCCCTCGCTGGAACATCTCGCGTCCCGCCTGCTCGGCGGTGCGGACGGAGTGAGGCTGCACTTCGCCAACGGCGGGCTTACCTGCATCGAGACCAGTCCGACGTTTTCGCAATCCGTGCTGCACTGGCACCTTCAGCCGCGTCATCTGTCGCTGCTCGGCAACTGAGCAAGCCACGACTCCACCCTATTTGCCACTGCCTCCGATTCGTCAGGGCTGAACCATTCGATGTCGGTCTCCTTTCGGAACCACGTCAGCTGACGTTTGGCGTAGGCACGCGTGTTCCTCACCCACTTCTCCACGGCCCGATCAAGCGAGATAAGTCCACGGACATGCTCCAGCAACTCTGCGCAGCCGATGCCGGACCAGCCGGGAGCATCCGGGTCCGGGCACGCCTTCCAGGCGGCCCTCGCCTCTTCCAGCGCGCCGCGACCAAGCATGATGCCGATGCGCTTTTCAAGGTGGGGCGTGAGATCGTCCAACGCCACCTCAAGCCCGATTTTCAGATAGTCGTACTCGGCTTCCTTATGCTGTTCGCCGTGCCAGTCAGTCATGGTTCTGCCTGTGCCGAGCCACACTTCCATGGCCCGGGCATTGCGCTGGCTGTCGTTGGGATGAATTTTGGCGGCATAGTCGGGATCAATCCCCTGAAGCTCGCGGTGCAACTTCTGCGGCCCCTCGGTTTCCAGACGTTCCAGGACTCCCGCACGCACTTCGGACGGAATCTCGGGGATTGGCGCAATGCCGAAAAGTAATGTTTTCAGATACATGCCTGTTCCACCCACCAGCACTGGAAGCCGTCCGGCCTGTTGCACCTCGGCCACGGCGTTTCTCGCCATTTCAGTAAACCGGGCGGCGTTGATGCTCTCGTGCGTAGGCAGAAAACCGTAAAGGAGATGCGGGCAGGCCTGCATCTCCTCCGGATCCGGCTGGGCGGTTATGACCGGAAAGTCCCGGTAAACCTGCCTCGAATCGAAGTTAATCACCGACACGGGACGTTTCGCAGCCATGGCAAGGGCCGAGGCGGTCTTGCCCGCCCCGGTCGGTCCCACGAGACAGACGACGGTCCCGTTTCGACTCATGTCTCCTCCTCCAAGGAAGGTGGCGTGGCGTATTTGGCATACAAACGGGAAACCACCGCTTCGGGCACGAGTCCCTTTATATTGCCGCCGTGGCTGGCCACTTCCTTCACTATGGTGGAACTGAGGTACATCCATTTGAAGTCGGTCATGAGAAAGGCGGTCTGCACGCCGCGATCCAGCTTGCGGTTCATCAGCGCCATCTGGAATTCGTACTCGAAATCCGAAACGGCCCGCAGGCCGCGCAGAATGGCACCCGCGCCGCGCCTTCTGGCGTAGTCGATGAGCAATCCGTGAAACGGCTCCACGATGATACGGTCTTCATCCGCGAAGACCTCGCGCGCCATCTGTACGCGTTCGTCGAGAGAAAACAGGGTCTTCTTCGGGGAGCTGCGCGCTATGGCGAAAACGATGTGATCGAAAATACCGAGTCCGCGCTTGATGAGCGAGACATGCCCCTTGGTCACCGGATCAAAGGTGCCGGGGTATATTGCCAGCCTTGGGTTCAGGTTCTCCATACGAGTATCCTGGTCTGACCGTATTCACGGTCCGCTATGAGTTCCAGACGCCCGAGCCGCCCCTCGTCGGGTGCGGTCACGCGGGCTTCAACTTCTGCGAGGATGAACGCTCCATCCTCGAACCAACCNCTTTCCAGAGCCTTCTCAAGCGCCGGAGCCATGAGGTCCTTGCCATAAGGCGGGTCAATGAACCCGAGACCGAACGGTTTCTCCGGCGGGCGGGAAAGCACGGTGAAAATATCCTTGCACAATACGCGGGCTCTTGCACCGCCGAGTTTGAGATCGGAGAGGTTCTGCCGGATGACGCCGGCGGCCTTGCGGTTCTTTTCGATGAACCACGCGGTCTGCGCCCCCCTGCTCAGGGACTCCAGGGCAAGGCTGCCGCTTCCGGCGAACATGTCCACCACACGAAGACCCTGCCAGCGCACGCCGCGCGCCTCCAGCATGGAAAAGATCGACTCCCGCACCCTGCCTGTGGCGGGCCGGTATCCCGGCCCTTCGCAGGTGCGTATGCTGCGGCCCCTGAATTCTCCGCCGATGATACGCATGAATTACATCTCCGAAATGAGCTCGACCATGGCCCGGTTGACTTCCATGAGGCGGTCGCGGACATCGGTCTGCTCCGGCCACGGACGTTCCTTGACGTCATCGAGGCGTTTGCGGAACTCTTCGAACAGCTTCTCGGAGTCGGCAACAAGGAATTCCCAGTCCACGCGGGGCCGGGCAACGGCGGCGTCCACCACGGGGGTCATCTCGCGTCCCGGTTCGAGGATCAGTTCCTCCATGTACTCCGGGATGTGAATGTCGAAACCGAAACGCTCCCTGATGACTTCGGCAAAGGCGTCCTGTGCCTTTTCCTCGCCGTGGACAAGGATGACCTTCACCGGCTTGTCGCGGATGCCCTCCAGCCAGTCCAGCAACTCGTCCTGCCCGGCATGGCCCGAGAATCCGTTGATGGTGAAGACCTTGGCATTGACAGCCACCTCTTCGTTGAAGATGCGCACCTTGTCCGCGCCGTTGACGATGCGCCTGCCCATGGTGCCCACGCCCTGATAGCCCACGAAGACCACGCTCGCGCCGGGGCGCCACAGGTTGTGGCGCAGGTGGTGCTTGATGCGGCCAGCGTTGGCCATGCCGCTTGCGGATATGACCACGGCCGGACCGGGGGTGTTGTTGATGGCGATGGACTCGTCCGTGGACAGGGTCAGGCGCAGGTTCGGCAAGTCCAGCGGGTTCTCGCCGTTTTCGATGTAGCCCATGGTCTGCTCGTCGAAAAATTCCGGATGGTTCCGGAAGACCTCGGTAGCGCGAATGGCCAGCGGGCTGTCGAGGTAGACAGGCATATCCTCGGGCAGCTTTCCTTCCTTGTGAAGCAGGAAAAGGGAATAGATGAGTTGCTGGGAACGCTCTACGGCAAAGGCCGGGATGACAACCTTCTCACCTTTGGAGTAGCTGTACTGAATGGCTTCGGCCAGCTCATTCAGAGTGTTCTGTGCGTCCTTATGGACGCGGTTGCCGTAAGTGGATTCAAGAAAAAGATAGTCGGCGCAGTCCAGCAACGAGGGGTCCTGCACGATGAGCTGTTCCGGACGGCCAAGGTCGCCGGAAAAGACGAGTTTGGTGTGCTTGCCCTCATCCAAGTATTCCACTTCAATGAAAGCGGAGCCGAGAATGTGTCCGGCATTTTTGAAAGTAACCGTCACGCCGTCAGCGGGCTCAAAGGCCGTGCCATATTTGACGGGCTTGAAAAGCGGGGTCGTGGCTTCGGCGTCTGCGGTGGTATAGAGCGGGGAAACCTGCTCCATCCCCTTCCGGTTGCGTTTCCTGTTGGCCCACTCCGCTTCCATTTCCTGAATATGCGCGGAATCGAGCAGCATGATGTCCAGCAGGTCGCTGGTGGGCTCGGTCATATAGATAGGACCTTTGTAGCCGTGCGATACGGCGGCGGGCAACAGGCCGCTGTGGTCGATGTGCGCGTGCGTCACAAGAATGAAATCGAGATTCTCGAAATCGTAGTCCTCAAGGTTGCGGTTGCGCGCCTCGATTTCCTTGTTGCCCTGATGCAGGCCGCAATCGACCGCGAAACGGACGCCTTCCCTTTCAAGAATGTAACAGGATCCGGTAACCGCCCGTGCGGCTCCCATGAAGGTGATTTTCATATGTTCACTCCCGGGTCCGAAAGAAGGTTCTACCGCCCTTCCCGATGACGAAATTCAATGCTAAACGACATGTGCCGACCCGCTCGGCCACGGCGCCCACGTTCATGCCCCAAAAGGGCGAATCAGGCAACCATGCATTGTTATCACCGCAATGCCCGTATAATTCAAGGAGAAACCATGCCCAGGTCCAAACAGTACCTTATTGACGACCTCTCCATGAAAGAGTCCTGGAGGCTCTTCAAGATCATGTCCGAAGTGGTGGACGGCTTCGAAAGCCTGAACGACATCGGTCCTGCCGTGTCGGTTTTCGGCTCCGCCCGCATCAAACCGGAAGAACCGCTCTACAAGCAGACGGAACAGCTCTCCGCCAAGCTTGCCGAGGCCGGTTTCTCGGTCATCACCGGCGGCGGTCCCGGCCTCATGGAGGCAGGCAACAAGGGCGCGAAAGAAGCCGGCGGCGAATCCATCGGCCTGCATATCCACCTGCCGCTCGAACAGGGCGCCAACGAGTTCGTGGATGTGCGCTGCGACTTCCGTTACTTCTTCATCCGCAAGCTCATGTTCATCAAGTATGCCATGGCCTACGTTGCCATGCCCGGCGGCTACGGCACCCTTGATGAACTCTCCGAAGCGCTGGTGCTTATCCAGACCAAGCGCATCCGCCCCTTCCCCATCGTGCTCATCGGCACTGAATTCTGGGGACCGCTGGTGGACTGGTTCAAGGAACGCCTCGTGCGCGACGGATTCTGCAGGGAAGAAGATCTGGATCTGTTCAGGGTCACCGACGACATCGACGAGGCCGTGGGCCACATCAAGCGCCACGTCATCCTGTAGACGCGTCGAACAAAGTCGAAAACACGCCCGGCAACGAAACGCTGCCGGGCGTTTTTGCGTCTTGCCCTCAGGGTATAAAAAAAGCTATCGGTACCGGGGTTTTGAAGTAACAAGGAGCGCTCCATGACCAATCGCAGCAAGGCCATGACCTTCGGGCTGGCAACGGTTTTCATCTGGTCCACCGTGGCCTCTGCCTTCAAGTTGTCCCTGCGGCACCTCACGCCGGTGCAGCTGCTCCTGCTGGCCTGCGTTGCCTCCATTCTGGCTCTGTTGGGCGTTCTTGCATGGCAGGGAAAGCTGCGCGAACTGCATATGCCCCGGAAAGACCTGCTGCGAGCGTCGGGGCTGGGAGTCCTCAACCCGTTTCTCTACTACATCATTCTTTTCAAAGCGTACGACCTGCTTCCCGCGCAGGAAGCACAACCGCTGAACTACACGTGGGCCGTAACACTGAGCCTGCTGTCCATCCCGCTTCTGGGTCAACNCATGACCCTGAGGCAGCTTGCGGCCATCTTCGTCAGTTATTCCGGTGTAGTGGTCATTTCCACACGTGGCGACCTCTTCAACATGCAATTTTCCGATCCGCTTGGTGTCGGGCTGGCCTTATTCAGCACCGTCATCTGGGCGCTCTACTGGATATTCAACACCAGCGGCAAGGGTGACCCCGTGGCCGGGCTGCTCGTGAACTTCCTTGCGGCGTTGCCGCTCATACTTGCAGCCTGCCTGCTCACGGACGGCCTTCCGTCCGCAACGCTGCCGGGACTTCTCGGAGCGGCCTACGTAGGCGTCTTCGAAATGGGGATAACCTTTGCGTTATGGCTCACCGCCCTCAAGTTCGCCTCCATGCCCGACGGCGGCGGCAATGCACGAATCGCCAACCTCATTTTTCTCTCGCCTTTCCTGTCGCTGGTGCTCATCCACTTCATCGTCGGCGAAGAGATACTGCCATCCACCATCGGCGGACTGGTGCTGATCATCCTCGGCAACGCCCTCATGCAGCTTGGACGACGGTCCGCTCCCTAGGAAAGGCTGATGTCCGCGGCAATGATCCCCACCGGCTGCGACCCGCCCGCATAAAACGGCGCGGAAACAGTGATGCAGCGCTGTCCCGAAGCATCGGAGACATACACGTCAGACACATACAGCGACAGATCTTCCTTTGCACCCTGAAACCAGTCCTTGCCGGACCAGTCGCGACCATGCGCTGAAGCGTCCACCTTGTAACCGTCCACGGAACCGTGCACATTGCTCACGATCTGATTTCCCTTCATATCGGTGACATAAAGCAATTCGACGAAACGATTCCGTTTGACGGCTTCCTGCAATGCCTCTTCCATGCCTTTTCTGTCATCCGGGCGCATTCTGCGATTCTCCGCAAGCCCGTTGACCACGGCTCCGGCCTTGCCTTCACCGACCAGTCTAAAAGCTTCCACCAGTGCGCCCAGATCATCGACGCTGCCGCCGAGACTGGTCAGGGCCGAACCGGATGCTTCCATGGCCTCGGCTGTCTCGCCGGAAAGAACCGACACGTCGGCAACGGTTCTGGCAAGGTCATCGCTCGCGGCACTCTGCTGGGCCGAAGCTGATGCAATCTCGCCCACTCGCTCCGAACTTTCACCGGAAAGATTCACGATCTCCCCGAGCGCACCGCCGGATTTCTTCGCCAGTTCCGCCGCCTCACCGGCTCTGGAAACAGCCTGCTCGACGCCCTGGACAGTGGCCTTCACCCCGTCCTGAATGCCGCCGATCTCCACGCCGACATCCTTGGTGGCCTGCATGGTTTTTTCCGCCAGTTTGCGAACCTCGTCCGCCACGACGGCAAAACCGCGTCCAGCCTCTCCGGCACGGGCCGCTTCGATGGCGGCGTTGAGTGCCAGCAGATTGGTCTGGTCCGCGATGTCGCTGATAACCTCAATGATGCTGCCGACCCCGTCTGCCTGCTTGCCGAGGCTTTCCACACGACCGGCAAGGTCGCGGGTTCCACGGGCCACATGATCGATGGCGGCAAGCGTATTTTCGACCAACTCGGCTCCGTCGGCCGCGCAATCGCGGGCTTCCTGCGCCGAGCCTGCCGCAGACTCGGCCCCTCTGGAGGTTTCCGCAATGGACGCATTCATCTGATCCATGGCGGAAGCGGCCGAAGCAAGGTGATTTTGCTGACTGGCGGCATGATCCGCCGAACGTTTCATTGCCTCTTCAAGGCTACGTGCGTGCTCCTTGATGGAACGCAATGCGCCGCCCATGGTTTCCGAGGCAGACAGCAGTCCACGGCACCGTGCGGCCTCGGCCTGCTGGCGGGTTTCCCTGACCTGTACTCTGGCCTTGTCCAGCCCGAACTTGGTTTCATTAAGATTTCTGTCTCCAAGCTCGCACTTCTCCTCAAGCTCTCCGAGCTTTTTTACAAGCTCGTCAACAAGACTCACAAGATCGTCAGATCGTGAATTTGTCGATTCAGACTTGGGAAGAAGCTTTACAAGCCGTTCACGCAGCTTTGCACCTCTCGTGCGGGCCCGTTTTTCACGAAAGATTCCCCAAACGCACACACCGGCGGCGCAAAGGCCCGTTCCCATGGCCAAAAGACCGGTGAACACGGATGACAATAATGGCGATTCGCTCGCATGAAGCGCCTGAACCAGCAAAACGGCCAGACTGACCCCAAGCACAAAACAACTGACTGCAATTGATACCGAATTTCTATGACTGCAAACCATTCTTCCTCCTTCGCGCAGTGAACGGGACTGAACAAAGCAAGGAAGGGACCAACATGCGCGACCGGTTATGAATGACGAAACAGAATAATCGGCACCAAAAAAGGGCCTTCCGAGGAAGGCCCTTGCTATTCGGGTATGCAGTGCGGCTAGAGAAAATCCGGATCGATCCCGGCTTTGCCGCCGTCGAGCATGATCTTCATGAAACGGATGGCCTTCTCGTCCACCGGGACGATGGGAAAGCTCTTGCGACAGGCATCGCACTGGGCCATGGCGGGCCGGGTGGGGGCTATCAGCGGCACTTCGCGACCACAGTGGGGACACGGATAAAGATAGATCATCTCCATGCTCCGGGGCTTCACCGGAGTCAGGGGCTTACTGTTCTGGCTCATTGATTCTCCGATTCGAAAAGACTGTTTCCGGTCATGTCCTCGGGCTTCTCTTCGCCCCACAAGTCAAGGATGGTGGGGGCAATGTCACCGAGCTTACCGGGAGCGAGACGACGGGAGTGCGCGTCGTCCGCGATGTAAATGCATGGAACGAGGTTGGTGCTGTGCGCGGTCTGAGGGCCGCCGTCCGGGCCGATCATTTCCTCGGCGTTACCGTGGTCGGCGGTGAGCAGCAACCTTCCGCCTGCGGCAAGCACCGCGTCAACGATGCGGCCAACACAGGCATCCACGGTCTCACATGCGGTGTTCGCAGCCGAGATCACGCCGGTATGCCCCACCATGTCGAGATTGGCGAGGTTGCAGACGCTGAGATCGTAGTCTCCGATCCGCTCGATGAGTTTGTCCGTAACCTCTTCCGCGCTCATCTGCGGCTTCTGGTCGTAGGTGTCCACTTCACGCGGGGACGGGACCAGCACGCGGTCTTCGCCGTCAAACGGCTCTTCGCGTCCGCAGTTGAAGAAGTAGGTGACGTGAGCGTATTTTTCGGTTTCCGCTATGCGAAGCTGTGACTTGCCGAGGTCGGAAACCACCTCGCCCAGCGTGTTTTGCAGACTCTGCGGCGGAAAGGCAACCGGCATGGGGAAGCTGGATTCGTACCGCGTCATGGTGGCGAAACCAGCCAGATCGGGCACGGTTTTGCGCTCGAATTCCGAAAATTCCTGCGAGAAAAAGGCGGTGCACAGTTCGCGGGCGCGGTCCGCACGGAAATTGAAGAAGAACACGCCATCGCCATCGCCAATGGCGTGGTCCGCGCCACGCACCTGACGGGGCTTGATAAATTCGTCGTTCTCACCTTCCTCATAAGCGGCGCGCACGGCTGCAACGGGATCGTCGATTTCCGCACCCTCGCCGTCCACCAGCATCTTCCACGCCTGCTCAACGCGTTCGAAGCGCTTGTCGCGGTCCATGGCCCAGTACCGACCGGCGATGGATGCGATGCGGCCAACACCTATGCGCTCCATGCTCTGCCCAAGACGCTCCAGATACCCAGCGCCACTGGTGGGCGGGGTATCACGACCGTCCATGAACGCATGCACCAGCACCTCGGAAATGCCCTGCCTGCGGGCAAATTCGAGAAGCGCTTCGATGTGCCGCTGATGGCTGTGCACGCCGCCGTCGGAGACGAGACCCATGAGATGCAGCCTGCCGCTACCCTGCTTCACCTGCTCGGCAAGTTGGATCAGCGCTGGGTTCTCAAAAAGACTGCCGTCTTCCACGGCCATGTCGATGCGGGTCATGTCCTGATAGACAATGCGTCCGGCACCGATGTTCATGTGCCCGACTTCCGAGTTGCCCATGAACCCGTCGGGCAGTCCCACAGCGCGGCCCGAACATTCGAGCTGTGTGGAGGGATACCGCCGGGCCAGTTCGTCGAGCTTCGGGGTGCAGGCGCAGGACACGCAGTTGCCCTCGCCGTCGGGGGCGATGCCCCATCCGTCGAGAATGAGCAGGAGGGTCGGTGCTGTGCTCACGCTACTCTCCCTGGTAATCGGTGCGTTCGGCCTCGGACCACATGCCTTCTATGTTGTAGTGATCGCGGACGTCACTCTGGAATATGTGAACGATGACGTCGTTCATGTCCACGAGCACCCACTCTCCGCTGGGCCGCCCTTCGATGCCGAAGAATTCGAGGTTTTCCTTGCTGCACTGGTCGAGCAGATGATCGGCCAGAGACTGGGCGTGCTTCACGCTTCGGGCGGAGCAGACCACAAGCTGGTCCGTGATGGAGCAAAGCCCCTGCACGTCCAGCATCACGATGTCGGAGGCCTGCTTGTCGTCGAGCCACTTGGCGGCCAGCGCCACCTTCTCGGTGCTGTCGATATCTCTGAACTTCTTTTCTTTCTTCATCTATTTCCGCCGTTTTTCTGGCTTTTCTTAAAACAGCTCCCGGATCACGAGATCCTCGGGAGCGCGTTTCGGTACGTGGTGAACCCCTTCCGAATCGCGCCAATACCTGACATCGCCGCCATTGGGAAGCGGTTCCATAACCACTTTCTCATCGGGAACGCCCAGCGCGAGCACCAGAAGCGGGTCGTGTTCATCTTCCATTTCAAGGATGCGGGCGACGCGTTTCGCATCAAAACTGCCTATCATGCATCCACCAAGCCCCGCGCTGTGGGCCGCGAGCATGACGGTCTGTGCCGCTATGCCCACATCAATCTTGGGGGCTCCGCGCCCTTTGGGGCTGCAAATCACTATATAGGCCGCAGGGCGCTGTCCTTCCGCCGGACCGGGCCAGCTTTCGAGATAGGCGGCCCAGCCGAGGCTGTCGAACACCCTGTCACAGAGTCTCTTCGAGCCCACGAGGACATACCGCAAAGGCTGAAGGTTTCCGGCCGAAGGCGTGAGCGACGCCGCCCGGACGAGGGAACGCAAGGTTTCCGGAGCGATTCGTTCATCCTCCCTGAACCTGCGGTAGGTACGGGACCCCGCGACGAGCTGTATGAAATCTTCAAGCATATCGATACTCCGGGCGAACTGTAATGGATTGCGCCCGCTCCTGCAAGCCGCCGCAGCCGACCTTGCGAATTACCCGGGACACAAACCGCAAGCGGTTGTTTTTTGGACTGATCATCCTCATTCGTACGCTTGAGGCTTGACACCATCAAGGTGATTGTTGCATGAAGCTGTTCATGCTCAAACAGTTTTTTACCGTCTTTTTTCTCTTTATGAACCCCACTTGATGGGGACTCGTGGAGCGGAAGACGGTCAGCACCGACACTACAGGCCACGGGTTCCACCCCGTGGCCTTTTTTCTTGCACGCAACCGAAGGAGGACCGACAGATGATCTTCGACCAGGATCTTGAGACCCTGCCACGGGACGAGATGGAGCAACTCCAGCTCAAACGGCTGCAATCCCTTTGCGAAAGGGTGTACCACAACGTCCCCTTCTACAGGAAACGCTTTGACGAGCGCGGCATCAAGCCTTCGGACATCAAGAGCCTGTCCGACGTCAAGCACCTGCCCTTCACCGAAAAGCAGGATCTCAGGAACCACTACCCCTTCGGTCTGTTCGCGGTCAGCCGCGACAACATCGTGCGCATCCACTCCTCCTCCGGCACCACCGGCAAGGCCACGGTCGTGGGGTACACCAAGCGCGACATTGCCAACTGGGGACGCATGATGGCCCGCAGCTACATGGCAGCAGGCGCTTCCCCCAGCGACATGATCCACAACGCCTACGGCTACGGCCTCTTCACCGGCGGCCTCGGCGCCCACTACGGAGCCGAGGAACTGGGCGCCACCGTGGTCCCGGTCTCCGGCGGCGGCACGCGCCGTCAGGCCATGCTCCTTCGCGACTTCCAGCCCGACGTGATCTGCTGTACTCCCTCCTACAGCCTCTTCCTTGCTGAAATGGCAGAAGAAATGGGCATCGACGTCAAGAAACTCCCGCTGCGCATCGGCATCTTCGGGGCCGAGCCATGGACCGAGGAAATGCGCCGCGACATCGAATCCCGCCTCGGCATCACCGCCATCGACATCTATGGTTTGTCCGAGATCATGGGACCGGGCGTGGGCATCGAATGTCATGAGGCGCAGGACGGCCTGCACATGATGGAAGACCACTTCCTCGTGGAAGTCATCGATCCCGAAAGCGGCGAGCCGCTGCCCCCGGGCGAGACCGGCGAGCTGGTCATCACCACCCTGACCAAAGAAGCCATTCCCCTCGTGCGCTACCGCACCCGCGACCTGACCACGCTGAACACCGCCCCCTGCAAATGCGGACGCACCACCGCACGCATGGCCCGCGTCACCGGTCGCAGCGACGACATGCTGATCATCCGCGGCGTCAACGTCTTCCCGTCCCAGATCGAGTCCATCCTCATCGAGACCGAAGGCCTCACCCCGCACTATCAGCTCATTCTGGAACGCCAGGGCAACCTCGACACCCTCACCGTCATGGTGGAGGTCAACGAGTCCGTGTTCTCCGACGAGATCAAGAATTTACAACGGCTTGAATCCAAGGTACAAAAGAACATCAAGGAATTCCTCGGCGTGTCGGTCAAGTGCAAGCTGGTCAACCCACAGGGCATCGAACGGTCCGAGGGCAAGGCCAAACGCATCATCGACAAGCGGAACGACTCCTAACCATCGACGCAAGAGAGGACGAAATGAAAGTCGACCAACTCTCCATATTTCTTGAAAACCGTGCCGGCCGTCTGGCCGAGGTGACCCGCATCCTCGAAGAGACCGGCATCAATATCCGTGCGCTCTCGCTGGCGGACACCTCCGACTTCGGCATCCTGCGCCTGATCGTGGACGATTTCGAAAAAGGCCGTGCCGCGCTGAAGGAACACGGCTTCACCGTGGGCCGGACCAACGTGGTGGCCGTCGAGATCGACGACCAGCCCGGCGGACTGAACCACATCCTGACCCTGCTGCAGAACGAAGGCATCAATGTGGAATACATGTACGCCTTCGTGCAGCAAAGCGGCAACTCCGCCGTGCTGATCTTCCGCTTCGACCGCACCGAGCAGGGCATCGAAGTACTCCAGAAGAACAACATCAACGTCATCCCGGGCGAAAAGCTCTACAACCTGTAGTTTCCGCCACAGAATGACGAAAAAGGGGAAGCGGCCGAGCCGGTTCCCCTTTTTTGCGCGCAACGGCAGTTCCGCCCACTTTTCAGGATCAGCGAACCTGCGGGATTTCGGCCCATGACGTGGTAAATCTTCGGGATAGCCGCCGCTGGCGCATATGCCATTCCTTGCGGCCAAGCCCCGCTCCGCCGAAGCGCAGACTGTCCCGACCGAAACGGGCATTGACCGAATCCAGCGTCTTCATGAGCGAATCGCGACGCGTCTCATCAGGTGCGTTGCGGTAGTCGTCGAAAGTGAGCTGCCGCTGCCCGCGCTCCGCCAGGTCAAGCATGAGCACGCCGACTTTCTGATATTTGTATCCCTCACGGTAGATGTCGCGCAGGATGGACAGCGCCTTGCGATGCAGGCTGGGCGTGTGCGAGGTGGGCCTGTCCAGCGGCAGGCAGCCGCTCCCGTTGTACTGCGGGTCTTCGGCAAAGCGGTTGGTGGAGAGAAGGACCTGCACGGCCCCGGCCTGAAGATCACGCGTCCTGAGCTTCTCGGCTGCCCGCTGCACGTAGGCGCAGAGCGCTTCCTCCAACGCATCCAGCCGGGTGATACGAGTGCCGAAGGAACGGGAACAGGTAACGCTCTTGGCGGCGGGCGGCTGTTCCTCGAAGGGGTGGCAGGGGATGCCCTGCAACTCCATCATGGTGCGCAGGCCGCACACGGTGAGCTTTTCGCGCACCCAGTCCCGGGTACGCAAAGTCAGGTCCCGCGCACTGCGCACGCCGCACGCCCGCAGCTTGCGCGCACTCCTGCGGCCGATGCCCCAAACGTCCTCCACGGGGACCCCGGCCAGCTCATCGCAAACCTGCGCGGCGCCGTCCATGAGCCAGACGCCATTGGTCCCTTCCCGCTTCTTGGCAATGCGGTTGGCAACCTTGGCCAGCGTCTTGGTCCGCGCCAGCCCGACGCAGACCGGGATGCCGGTCCAGCGGTACACCGTACGGCGCATCTCCGCGGCCTGCTCCAAAAGCCTCCGGGGATCGCGGCTACGCATGATCAGAAAGGACTCGTCAATGGAGTAATGCTCAATCTCGGGAGAAAAGCACGTAAGGACCTGCTGCACGCGAGAAGACATATCGCCGTAGAGTGCGTAGTTGGAAGAGAAGACAGTCACGCCGTGGCTTCTGAAAAAAGTTTCGCGCTTGAAGGCCGGTTCGCCCATGCCGATCCCAAGCGCCTTGGCCTCGTTGGAACGGGCGATGACGCAGCCGTCGTTGTTGGAAAGCACCACTACGGGCCGCCCTTCCAGCGCGGGAGCGAAGACCCGTTCGCAGGAAACGTAGAAGTTGTTGCAGTCCACCATGGCGTAAAAAAACGGCTCCACTAGACCCTCCTGACCACGCCGGAAACCACGCCCCAGACGAACAGCTCCTGCCCGCGCTCCACCACGATGGGCCTAAACGCCGAATTCTCCGGCACCAGGACAGGCTTCCCGTCGCGCTCCTGAAGCCGTTTGACCGTCAGTTCGCCGTCCAGCACCGCCACCACGATCTTTCCGGGCACGGGATCACGGGAGCGGTCCACCACCAACACGTCGCCGTCGTGGATGCCCGCCTCGATCATGGAGTCGCCCGTGACGCGGACCATGAACGTGGCAGCGGGGTTGTTCACGAGGTACTCGTTGAGATCGAGGGCAGTCTCCACGTAATCGTCGGCCGGAGAGGGGAATCCTGCGGAGACCGGTTCGAAATACAATGGCACGGCAGACAAGGCGGCTTCCTCGCCCACGGCCCTGCCCACCACCTCGACTCTTCCGGTGGCTTCTTCAGCGGGTCTTCTCTTCATGGGAACAACAGTCATGCACTCCTCCGGCGCTGATCTTTTCGGGTCGGGTCGGACTCCGAAAATCTACCACAACGCCCGTGAGGGGCAAGCTACTAAACATTTCCACTCCGGCGGTCATTAGACCGCCGGATACAGGAAAAGGACATTGCCGAAGCAAGACCCCTAAAAGATGGGAGAAGCGCTATCCTTCCAACGCCGAGCGGCTGAGGAGCATGAATATCTGCGCGTCGTGCTGAAGATGCCCGGCAAGGAAACGGGCCTTCGGACCGAAGCCGCAGAACAGGTCACAGCGGGTGCCCTTGATGGCCCCGCCAGTGTCCTGTGCCAACACGAGCGAGGCAAAAGGATCGGTCTCGCCGTTTTCCGCAGGCAGCTCGGTTCGAAGCGCCAGCAGCGAGCCGAGGGGAATGGTGGACGGATCCACGGCAACACTCACGTACGGAGTCAGGGTCCGGCCGATGCTGCCGTACGGACCTTCGTCGTGAAGGCGGAAAAAGACATAGCTGGGATTGCGGAAAAGATAATCATCGCGTTCCTCGGGGTGCGCCGCAAGGAACTGCCGGATGCGCTTCATGCTCATCTCGTCCTTGGACACACGGCCGTCGTCGATGAGTATGCGGCCGAGGGAGCGGTACTGACGCCCGTTCTTTCCGGCATAGAGCACATGCTCCATGCTTCCGTCAGGATAGACGAGTCGTCCAGAGCCCTGAATCTGGAGGAAGAAGGCATCCACGGGATCGGCCAGCCAGGCTATCTCCAGCCCGCGCCCGGCAAGCGCGCCCGCGCCGTCGATGTCCTTACGGTCGAAATACGGCATGGCTTCGCCCTCTTCCGAGCGATAAGTAAGCCGCTGCCCTTCCCAGCGCGGATGAAACTTTCCGAGATCAATGGTCTTGAGGTCCTCGGGCTGTCGGTACAAGGGGTGGCTGTACTTATCTGTCCTGACCTTGGAAGCCCGGATGAGCGGCTCGTAGTATCCGGTCAGCAGGGTGCCGGGATCAAGACGAAACCACGTGAACCGCTCGTCAAGAAGCTCCGGATTCTCATCCAGCCGCGGCAGCAGCTCAAGGAGCTCCTCAAGGGAACGGCGCACCTGCCCCCACTTCACCATCAGACCGCCATAGGACGCGGCCACCCGTTCCGCGGGACGGTACCGAACGTATTCGAGGCTGCGCTCGATAGCAGGCCGCAAGTCTTCATAGGAAGCAAGCCCCTGATAGGCGGGCGACAGGGAACGGGCCTCGGCTTTCGCGTCTTTCTGGAGCACGAAACGCGTCTGCTCGGTCTCCGTCGGCTCTATTTCCTTGGGAGCACATGCGCAGAGGGTCAACAGCAGGATGAGAATGATGAACGGAGCGAAACGCATGGACTAGTCGTTCTCCTTTTTCTTGAACGATTCCCCGTATTCTTCGGTGTAGATTTGAAGCATGACCATCACGAAGCTGAGAATGAGCGGGCCGTAAAGGATGCCCAGCATCCCGAAGGCCGAGATGCCGCCGAGGATGGCAATGAAAATGTAGAACGTGGAGACCCGTGCCGCCTCGCGCATGAAGTATGGCCGCAGGAACGTGTCGATGCTGACCACGATGAGCGAGAACCACAGTGTCAGGAACAGGCCGAGCTGCCACTGCCCGGTGATGAACAGGTACACGGCCGCCGGGACCCAGATGATACCCGTGCCGACCACGGGAACCAGCGAACAGAAAGCGGTCATGGCGCCCCAGAACACACCGGGGATGCCGCAGATGGAAAGGGCTATGCCGCCGACGATGCCCTGCAGCACCGCAACAAGCAGGCATCCCATGAGCACGCCGCGAGAAACGCGCTTGAGACTTTCGATGATGTAGTCTTCCTGACGTTCGCGAAGCGGAGAGACGCGCTTGATGAAAGCGACCATCTGCGTGCCGTCACGCAGAAAATAGAACAGCGCGAAGATCATGAGCAGGAAAAGCAGGATGATGCGGAAGGTATCCCGCACCAGCACCGTGCTGTACTGAAGCATGGTCTGGGCGAACTCCCGCGAGTAGTCGAGGATCCGGGTGCGGATCTCGCCGCCGTCCAGATCCAGAAACGGAATCTTGTCGTGAATCCAGGCGAGATAGTGTGTCACCTCCGACGAAGCGGCGAGCTTCTCGAAGTCGGTCACCCGAATCCACTGGTTGATGGCGGCCAGCGAATCAAGTCCCTGATTGACAAGGGCGACCATGACAACCGCCATGGGAATCAGCAGGACCACCACGATGGTCAGGGTGGTCAGCGCCGCCGAGACCTTGCGCCTGCCGCCGGTCAGCTCCAGCGCTTTGAACATGAGCGGCGAACACATGATGGCCAGCACGCAGGAAAGAAGCAGCGCGTGGAGAAAAGCCTCCACGAGCATGTATCCGAGGTAGAGCGCCGACCCGAGCAAAACCGTCAGGGTGACGGAATAGATGCTCATGAAGGCATTGTTTTTATTCGACATGACCGGATTCTTCCCCGCCGTCCAGCGTCGCTCGGATTACAGAAGACAGGGTGTCGATGTCCGCGGGCTTGGCAAGATAATTGTCCATCCCGGCATGCAGGCATCGCTGCTCGTCCCCCCACATGGCGTGGGCCGTCAGGGCAACAATAGGAATGGAAGGCTTGCGCACGCCGCCTTTCCCGGCCCGGATTATACGAGTCGCTTCAATGCCGTCCATTTCGGGCATCTGAATATCCATGAGCACCAGATCGTAATCCTCTTCCGCAAGTCGGCGCACGGCCTTGGAGCCGTCGTCCACCGCCTCGACACTGCATCCGTGCTTTTCGAGGATGCGGGAAAAATAGGTTTTGCTGATAAGATCGTCGTCGGCGATGAGGATACTCAGTCCGCGCAGGGAACCGGTACCGCTGTCGCTTTCGGCCTCAACCACATCCTGAGGCTGAAGATCGGCGGTGATGTGGAACACGCTGCCTTTGCCCTCCTCGGACTCGGTCCAGATTTCACCGCCCAGCAGGGTTGCCAGACGGCTTGAAATGGCGAGTCCCAGCCCGAGGCCGCCTTCCTTGCGGGTCATGTAGTCGTCCACCTGCGTGAAGCATTCGAAGATGCCACCGAGCTTTTCCGGTGGGATACCGCAACCGGTGTCCCTGACGGCCACGTGCAGACGAACCCGGTCCTCGGCAGGCTGTTCCCCCCTGTATTCGGACGGATGGGCCAGCCGTGCTTCCACGTCGATACGTCCCTCGGACGTGAACTTGACCGCATTTTCCACCACGTTCTTGACCACCTGACGCAGTTTTCCCGAATCACCGAGTACCAATTCCGGCACATTGGGATCCATAGAAAAACCAAGTTCTATGCCCTTGGCTCTGGCCGGCCCCTCATACTGAGTCACCACGCTTTCCAACAGCTCGCGGATGCGGAACTCGGTTTCACGCAGGGCCTGTATCCGGGCCTCCAGCTTGGAGTAGTCGAGAATCTGATTCAGCACGTTAAGCAGGGACATGGCTGACTCTTTTATCAGCTCCACATTACTCTTATGCTCTTCGGGCAGGTCGGAAAGCAGCAGAAGCTCGGTCATCCCGAGCACGCCGTTCATGGGGGTACGCAGCTCATGGCTGATTGTGGCCAGAAACGAGGTCTTCACTGCATTGGCCGCCTCGGTCTCCTTGCGGGCCTGCCGCAGTTCCCGCTCCATCTTGTGCTTGTAAAGCGCAACTTCAATGGCCGAACGCAGGTCGCGCTCGTCCACGGGTTTGAGCAGAAAGCCGTAAGGCCCGGAGACTTTTGCGCGGCTCAGCGTCTCATTGTCTGAAAAAATGGTCAGGTAGATGATGGGCGTACCGTACAGTTCGGTGATCTGCTCCGCTGCCTCGACACCGTCCATCTCCCCTTCAAGCCTCACATCCATGAGGACGAGGTCGGGATCGAGTTCACCGCAAAGACGCACTGCATCCTCGCCCGTCAAGGCTGTCGCGGCCACCTTGTAACCTATGCGCTCAAGACTGGCCTGCACGTCCATGCTGGCGATGGTATCGTCTTCCACCACGAGTATCTTTATTTCCGGCATCACCTTTCCCGATAAATACGACCGCATGGGGCCAGCCCGTTGCGTCCGGTTGTTTTTCGATACACCACACGAGCTTCGTGTCATACCGTTCAACCCACAGCTTATAGTCTATCGCGCCCTTTCGCAATGCGGAAGGAGCTTTGTCCAGCTAAAAATAAGCCGAAATCACGGGACTATCCGCCTGCACGACGAAGGGCTGTCCCCTATCAACAGCCACCCTTCCCGACTGTGGACATTCGCCCCGACCACGAAAGGACTGCAACGACTCACCGCACCAACGACACGGCGTGCTGTTAATAGATCAGTCTGGACGGCATTTCAGACTTCACCGCCTGTATTTAGTGAAGACAAAGAAGTGATGATACGGATACTCGTGCACCTTGTATTCTTTCAGCAACTCCACATTGCGCCGACCAAGATCCTCAAGCACTTCTCCAGCAGAATAGCCGGGTCTGCCCAGCTCCCAGTAATGCTGATCAATGATCTTCGGCAGCTTCAGCATGAATCCGGGCTTCGGCACAAGCACCCTTTTTACGCCCAGTTTCGGCACGTGGACCGTCAGCGGCCAGCCGCCCGTCACGTCGGGCAGACTAATGACCAAATGACGCTTCGCCACTCGAACCATCTCGTCGAAGACCTTCATGGAGTCCTGGTAAGGCAGGTGCTCCAGCATCTGAAAAGCGCAAACGCAATCATACGACTCATCCCGTAACGGCAGGTCCGTGGCCGAAGCCACTATATCCGGCCTGAGTTGCACATCATAATCCACAGCATCGACCCGGACATCATATTTTCCCAGAATCGTACCGAAGAGCCCTGCGCCGGGGCCTATCTCAAGGACATTTCGCGGTGACAGCGACACCACTTCGTCAACCTGATGGTAGAGGCTCATCCATCGGCGCTTGTCGAAATACTGCTTGAATTCGTAATGCGATTTCTCCACCTGGACCACACCGCCCTCCTCGGTTGCCGTGGACTCTCTTCCTGCCGGAGCATGAATGCCCCACACCTCGCCGGTTTGATACGGGAAAGGTCATCTTTGCATAGCACCGTGAATGAGGTTTTTGAACTAAAAGGGTGGTAGACATGATAAAAAAAGCCGGTCCCGAGGAACGGAACCGGCTTGAATTCAAGTATTGCAGCCTGTTGCCATCAGGCGCTTTCGGGAGTTCGAATCAGCTTGGCGTTGATTGCGACGATGACCGTGGAAAGCGACATGAGAAGTGCACCGGCTGCGGGGTTGAGCAAAATGCCCCATTTGTAGAGCACGCCGGCAGCAAGGGGGATTGCAAAGGCGTTGTACCCCGTTGCCCAGAAGAGGTTCTGGATGGTCTTGCGGCGGTTGGTGCGCGACAGTTCGATGACCTTCACGACATCTCCGGGGTTGGAGCGGACCAATACGATATCCGCAGTCTCCTGCGCCACGTCGGTTCCTGCGCCGATGGCGATACCCACGTCGGCCTGAGCCAACGCGGGCGCATCATTGACGCCGTCGCCCGTCATGGCGCACATGAGGCCACGCCCCTGTACTTCCTTGACCTTCTCGGCCTTCTTGTCGGGAAGGACCTCCGCAAAGTAGTCCGTCAGATCCAACTCCTTGGCGACACGATCAGCCACGGCCTGATTGTCGCCGGTAATCATCATGACCTGAATGCCCATTTCCTTGAGCTTGGCCACGGCGTCGCGAGACTCGTCGCGGATCACGTCATCAAGCGCGATGCATCCGGCGGCCTTGTCGTCCACCAGCACAAAGACCAGCGTCTTGCCCTCTCCTGAAAGGTCCGTGACCTTGTCCTTGTCGTACTCGATCCCCTGCTCGTCCGCATAATTGCGGCTGACGACCTTCACATTGCTGCCGTCCACGGTGGCCTGTGCGCCCTTGCCGGGGATGTTTTCAAAATTCTCGGCCTTGCCGGGCTGCTCCGCGGCTTCCACCACGGCCTTGCCGATGGGGTGCTCGGACTGCGACTCGACAGCGGCCGCCATGTTGGTCAGCCTACCTTCATCCATGGTGTCATCGAACACGACCGTGTCGCTGACGGCAAATTCGCCCTTGGTGAGCGTCCCGGTCTTGTCGAAGAGCACGGCCTGAAGATTGCGCGACTTTTCAAAGGGAGTCCTGTTGCGGATAAAGAATCCCTGCTTGGCGGCAATGGCGGTAATCATGGCCACCACCAGCGGAATGGCCAGGCCGAGTGCGTGCGGACAGGTGATGATCATGACCGTGACGGTGCGTTCGAGCGAAAAGATGAACTCCTTGTCGAAGAGCGTGAGCCAGACGATCATGGTCACGGCGCCGGATGCGAGCGCAATGTAGGTCAGCCACATGGCGGCCTTATCAGCGAGCCCCTGTGCGCGGGACTTGCTCTCCTGTGCCTCCTTCACCATGCTCATGACCTGATTGATGAAGGAGTCATCGCCGGTCTTGCCCACGGAGACAGTCAGCGAGCCGTCGCCGTTCACGGCACCGCCGATGACCTCGTCGCCTTCCGACTTCTCGACCATCTGTGATTCACCCGTGAGCATGGACTCGTTCAAGCTGGAATGCCCCTCGACGATCTCGCCGTCAGTGGGAACTCTTTCGCCCGGCTTGACCAGTACCGTGTCGCCCGGCTGAAGCTCATTGACCTTTACATCCTCGGTGGAACCATCGTCTTTGAGACGGTGCGCTTCGCCGGGAATGAGCTTGGCGAGCTCCTCCATGGCCCCGGAAGCGCTCATGACGGATCGCATCTCGATCCAGTGGCCGAGAAGCATGATCACGATAAGGCTCGCCAGCTCCCAGAAAAACACCCGACCGGGCAGGCCGAACGAGACGAGGCTGGAATACCCGTAGGCAACGGTTATCGCCAGCGCGATGAGGGTCATCATGCCCGGCTGTTTCTTGGATACTTCCTTGAAGAAGCCCTTGAGGAACGGCCAGCCACCATAAAAGAAGATCACCGTGGAAAAGGCGAAAAGAATCATGAACCGACCGGGAACGGCAGGTTCACCGAGACCGGCAAATCCTCTCAGCATGGGGGAAAGCCATGCGACCGGAAGCGTCAGCAGAAGCGATACGTAGAAGCGTCGTTTGAAGTCCTTGACCATCTGGGCATGGTGCGACGCGTGTCCGCCTCCATGGCCGTCGTGGTCGTGATGTCCCTCGTGGCCGCCTCCGCCATGTCCTTCATGGCCGCCGTGTCCATGCTCTTCATGACTGTCTTGATGCTTGTCGTCGGGCATCCGCATTTCTCCTGTATGCTTTTCCGTTCACGTTTCACTTGTGTGCAAAATACCTTTCGCATCATCCCATATAAACGATTATCGGGAAAAAGCGAAAGGGTGCATACAGGGGAGCTATCGGTGAGTCGCTCTACCGACAGCGGGCCCGTGGTTATGGACGAGAGCGGTTATTCCACGATGGGCGGATGCTCGTCGAGATTGTAAAGGCCGCGCAACGGTATGCCCAGATCATAGGCCGGAATCTTTTCGAAGCGGATGAATCCCACGTTCTTTGATTCATCCACACTGCAAAGAGCGGGAAGCCCCTCCGGCACCGGGAACTTCAGGGGCATGCAGGTGATGGCCGACAATCTTGTGGAATACCTCTCTTTGAGATACTCTACGATGCTGTCGCGCTCCTGTGCCGTGAACGCTTCCAGAACAAGCCTGCGGCACTGGCCTTCCGGGTCGTCACTGTTGACCACGAGCGCCTGCCAGTCGTAAGAGGTCTCCTCTCCGGAATCCCAATCGGGACGGAACAGATGAACCTCGACGTTGCGGCGGCCCTTGAAGCTCTTGATGGTCATGCGGATCGCCCAGGCGCGGTCTATGAGCAACGGACTGTCCGGGGGGATAACGGTGATTTCCATGGGACGGCTCCTTGTGTCGTCAGGGGGATTGCACCTTGGCGTGATAGTACACTTTTTCGACATTCTGAACAAGCCCGACGAAAGGTTTGCATGCCCGATTTTCAATTAGCTACAGAGTTCACGCCCACCGGGGACCAGCCGGAAGCCATCAGGCAGATCACCTCCAACCTTGCGGCAGGCATTGAGGATCAGGTGCTGCTGGGCGCCACCGGCACGGGAAAGACCTTTACCGTGGCCAATGTTGTGGCGGAGCTGAACCGTCCCGCCCTCGTTCTTGCGCCCAACAAGACCCTTGCGGCCCAGCTCTACAGCGAATTCAAGGGCCTTTTCCCGAACAATGCAGTGGAATATTTCGTCAGCTACTACGATTACTATCAGCCCGAAGCCTACCTGCCCCACTCCGATACCTACATCGAAAAGGATTCGTCCATAAACGACGACATCGACAAGCTGCGCCACTCGGCCACGCACGCCCTGCTCACCAGACGCGACGTGCTCATCGTGGCTTCGGTTTCCTGCATCTACGGCCTCGGTTCACCCGAGTACTACGCCAAGATGATCCTGCCGGTGGAAGAGGGACAGACGCTGCCCATGGAATCGCTGATCAGCAGGCTCATCGAAGTCCATTATGTGCGCAACGACTACGACTTTCATCGCGGCACCTTTCGCGTCCGGGGCGATACGGTTGAGATCATCCCGGCCTACAGCCGCCAGATGGCCATCCGCATCGAATATTTCGGCGATGAGATCGACTCCATCACCGAGACGGATCCGCTTACCGGCGAGGTGAAGTCGAACCTGCGCAAGACGGTCATCTACCCTGCGTCGCACTACGTTTCCGACCGGGACAACCTTGACCGGGCCATCTCCGACATCCGCGAGGAACTACGGCTCAGGCTCACGGAACTGCGCGAACAGAACCGTCTGGTGGAGGCGCAACGGCTGGAACAACGGACCATGTTCGATCTGGAGACCATCGAGGAACTCGGCTACTGCAACGGCATCGAGAACTACTCCAAGCATCTTGACGGACGCCGGGCCGGTCAGCCGCCCGCGACCCTGCTGGACTATTTTCCCAAGGACTCCATCATGTTCATCGACGAGTCGCACATCAGCGTCTCGCAAGTGGGCGGCATGTACAACGGGGACCGCTCGCGAAAGACAACGCTGGTGGAATTCGGATTCCGCCTGCCGTCGGCGCTGGACAACAGGCCGCTCGCCTTCGACGAATTTCTGGAGCGCAAGGGACAGGCCGTCTACGTTTCCGCCACGCCGGGCGATTGGGAAATGGACCGCTCGCACGGCCTTGTGGTGGAACAGGTCATCCGTCCCACCGGCCTGCTCGACCCGCATCTCGAAGTGCGCGGAGCCGAGGGACAGGTGGACGACCTGATGACCGAATGCCGCGCCCGTCACGATCGCAACGAGCGGGTTCTGGTCACCACTCTCACCAAACGCATGGCCGAGGACCTGACCGACTACCTCAACCAGATGGGCGTCTCGGCCAAGTATCTGCACTCGGACATCGACACGGTGGAGCGCATGGCCATCATCCGCGCCCTGCGTGAAGGGGAGTTTACCGTATTGGTTGGCATCAACCTGTTGCGCGAGGGGCTCGACATTCCCGAGGTCTCGCTGGTAGCCATCATCGACGCGGACAAGGAGGGATTCCTGCGTTCCCCGCGCTCGCTCATCCAGACCTTCGGTCGCGCCGCACGTAACGCCGACGGACGCGTCATCATGTACGCGGACAAGGTGACGCGCTCCATGAAGGCCGCCATGGAAGAGACGGACCGCCGCCGGGAAAAACAGATCGCCTACAACCTTGAGCACGGTATCACGCCCACGACCATCATCAAGCCGGTGGAAAACCCGCTGGCCATGATTTCCGAGAAAGGCGAAGGCAAGAAGAAGGGACGCAAACGGCAGGAACCGGACATCCCCGCCGATCCCAAGGAAATGCTCAAGCTGGCCCGGTCTCTGGAAAAGGAAATGCGCGAGGCAGCCAAGGAGCTGGAATTCGAGCGCGCCGCCCAACTTCGCGACCGTGTGGCACTCCTCAGGGAACGGATGCTGGAGTACGGTTAAGCCATGACATTACGCAATCTCCACGGAAGGATGCTGGTCCTTCGAGCCAAGATGGGAACCTACTGGAGCCTCATGCTCGGGGCGCTCTTCAGCTTCCTCGTGGCAGCCATCGGCGTGGCAGGATACATGCTCATCGAGGGCTGGGATTTCGTCAGCTCCCTGTATATGGTGGTCATCACCCTCTCCACCGTCGGTTTTCTTGAAGTTCACGAACTCTCCGATTATGGACGCATCTTCACGACGATCCTGATCATCGGAGGCGTCGGCAGTTTTTTATACATCGCGGCCGCCTTTGCCCAGGTACTGGTGGAAGGCAGGCTGCAAATTCTCTGGGGGAGACGGAGAATGCAGAAGCAGATAAGCAGGTTGCAAGACCACTTCATCGTCTGCGGCTATGGCCGGATAGGCAGCATCGTGGCGCAGGAGATTCTCGGCGAAGGCCACAGCGTTGTGGTCATCGAGCAGGACCCTAGACTCATTGAAGTCATGGAACAGGACGGCGTCCTGTGTCTGGAAGGCGATGCCACGAGTGACGAGACTCTGCTCGCAGCAGGGCTCATGAACGCCCGCTCGCTCATCAGCGCCCTCACTTCGGAAGCTTCCAACGTCTACGTTACGCTCACCGCAAGGCAGCTCAATCCCGACGTAAACATCGTGGCCCGTGCCGGCAACAAGTCGCACATCTCCCGCCTTGAACTCGCCGGGGCCGACCGCGTGGTACTGCCCCACTTCATCGGCGGCCTGCGCATGGCCCAGAGCGTGCTGCGCCCGGAGGTGACCAACTTCATCGAAGTCGCCGTCCGCGGCGGTCTCGACCTGCAGATGGAAGAGTTGGAAGTCTCCCCGGAATCCGTGCTCGTGGACGTGGACCTGATGAACTCCGACATCCGCCCGCGTTACAACGTCATCATCATCGCCATAAAGAAGCCTGACGGAGCCATGGTGTTCAATCCCGGGCCCGCCGAGGTCATCGGCGCACATGACACCCTGCTGGCGGTTGGCCGCAAGACCGACCTGAACGACATCAAACAGATACTCTAACCCGACCGGACGAAAAGCATGCCCAATACGGACGTCGCCAAGCGCATCGAAGAGCTTCGCGACCAGATAGACTATCACGATTACCGCTATTACGTCCTCGACGACCCGCAGATCGGGGACCTCGAATACGACGAACTTTTTCGCGAGCTGCTCGCGCTGGAGAAAGAACATCCGGAACTGGCAGATGCCAATTCACCGACCATGCGCGTGGGAGCCAAGCCCGCAGATGGTTTCGAGCAGTACGAGCACGCGGTACGCATGTACTCGCTCGACAACGCCATGGAGCTTGACGAGTGGAACGCCTTCTGCGACCGCGTTGTCAAGGGGTTGGGCAACAAGGAACCCGAATTCTGGGTGGATCCCAAGATGGACGGCCTTGCCGTGGAGTGCGTCTACGAAAACGGCAGGCTGACCGTGGCCGCCACGCGTGGCGACGGGCATACCGGCGAAGTGGTCACCCACAACATGCGCACCGTGCGCAACCTGCCGATACAGCTCCGGGGCGACTCGGTACCCAGCCTCCTTGAAGTCCGCGGCGAAGTCATCATGCGCCTTGACGATTTCAACGAGCTCAACCGCGAGAAGCGCGAACAGGGCGAGAAGGAATTCGCCAACCCCAGAAACGCGGCCGCAGGCTCAGTCCGCCAGCTTGATCCCAAGGTAGCCGATGCGCGTCCGCTGCGGTTCATGGCATACGGCATCGGCCGCGCTGAATGGAGCGGTGGCCCACTCATGCAGCCCCGCACGCAGGCGGACATCATGCGCACCCTGAAGGAGCTTCGTTTCGAGATTCCCGAACAGGCCACCCTCTGCTCCGGGCGCAGCGAAGTTGCTGACTATTTTGAAAAAATGCAGGAAGAGCGCGAATCGCTCCCGCTGGAAATCGACGGCGTGGTCGCGAAGGTCAACGACCTTGAAATGCAGCGCGCGCTGGGCTTCACCTCACGCGCTCCGCGCTGGGCGCTTGCGCTCAAGTTTCCGGCACACCGCGCCAAAACCCGCCTGCATGACATCCGCACCCAGGTGGGCCGCACGGGAGTGCTCACCCCGGTTGCCGTGCTTGAACCCGTGCACCTCGCCGGAGTCGAAGTTTCCCGCGCCACGCTTCACAACAAGGCATACATCGAGGAAAAACAGCTGCACATTGGCGATACGGTCCTCATTCAACGGGCCGGTGACGTCATCCCGCAGGTGGTTTCCGTGATCGAACACGCCGAGAATTCCACGCCATACGAATTTCCTGAGCACTGTCCCGTCTGCGGCCACGACACGGTCGAGGACGGCGAGGCCGTGCGCTGCGGAAATGCCCACTGTCCGGCAAAAACCGTTCAGCAGCTCATACACTTCGTCTCCAAGGCCGGGCTGGACATGGAAGGCGTCGGCAAGAAATGGGTACAGCGACTCGCCGAGGACGGGCATCTCAACGATCCTGCCGACCTTTTCACCCTGCCCAAGACCACCCTGCTCCAATACGGCGGCATGGGACCAAAGTCTGCACAGAAGTTTCTGGATGCGGTTGAACATGCCCGCGTCAACGCCCCGCTCTGGCGAGCCATCGCAGGGCTCGGCATCCGACACGTCGGCGAGCAGACGGCGCGGACGCTGGCGGCCAACTACGGCAGTCTGGAGGCGCTGACGAAGGCTTCCCGTGATGAACTGGAAAGTCTGCCGGACATCGGCGGCAAGGTCGCCCAGAGCATTCACGATTTTTTCAGGGCAGAACCGACCTTGCGCCTCCTGCAGAAACTTCGCGACGCAGGGTTCGATCCGCAGGCCGAGATCATGCAACAACAGGAAGCGGACGAAGCGGACTTGCCTTTGAAGGATAAAACATTCATCTTTACCGGTGGCCTGTCCGGCATGTCCCGAACAGAAGCTCAGGAAAAAGTGGAATCCCTCGGCGGTCGTACGGTCAAATCCATTTCCAAGAAGGTGGATTACGTCGTTGCGGGAGATAATGCCGGGAGCAAGCTGGACAAGGCGAACAAACTGGGCCTTGACGTGATCGATTTCGACACGTTCCTCGACATGGTCGGGGAAGAGGCCAAACAGGAAGGAGAGTAATCGAATGGCTACCGACGTCATCATACTGGGCGCCCGCGGACGCATGGGCGCCACACTGGCCAACCTTGCCAATGCGGACGAGGATCTCAACCTCAAAGCGGTGTGCGAACGCCCCGGCAACTGCGACGGACTTGAGTCCTTCGGCTGCCTGTGCGGCGACGATCTTGAGGCGCTGCTGCCGGACTGCCCCGGCGCGGTCATCGTGGACTTCACCTCCCCCGAGGCAAGCATCGCCACTGCGAAAATCGCAGCACGCCACGGCAACCCCGTGGTCATCGGCACCACCGGTCTGAATCCGGAACAGGTGGCGGAAGTGGAAGGCATTGCCAAGGACCACCCGCTGTTCTGGGCTCCGAACATGAGCGTAGGCGTGAACGTGCTGCTCAAGCTTCTGCCCCAGCTCGTACAGGCCCTTGGCGAGGACTACGACATGGAGATCTCCGAGATTCATCACAAGATGAAGAAGGACGCTCCCAGCGGCACCGCATTGAAGCTGGCGCAATGCCTCGCCGAAGCCCGCGGATGGGATTACGACGAAGTGAAGAATCACTGCCGCGACGGCATCATCGGCGAACGGCCCAAGGACGAACTCGGCGTGCAGACCCTGCGCGGCGGCGATGTTGTAGGCGATCACACCATGTACTTCTTCGGCCCCGGCGAACGCATCGAGGTAACCCACCGTGCACACTCGCGCGAGACTTTCGCCTCCGGCGCGCTTCGTGCCGCCAAATGGCTCTCCGGACAGAAGCCCGGAAAGCTGTACGCCATGGCCGACATTTTCTAGCCTGAGCGACAGATCGAATAGAAAAAGGCGGCCTTCCTGATGAGGGCCGCCTTTTTCTATTCTATCAGCTCCACGATTTCCCGGTACTCTTCCGGAATGGTCAGGTTCCAGTGCTGCAAGCCGCCTCGGCTGAACAGCAGCATACCCTGCCGCGCAATGACGGGACTCATATCAGAAACATCAGCGCCGCGAAGAATGCGCATGACCATGTCTCCCGCCGATGCACCCTGATCCTTCCCAGAAAGCACCAGTCCTCCGGCAGCCATGTCTGGCGCCACGGAAAATTCCCAGAAGGCAAACACCGGAACAGCCGAATTGACGGCTGTCCAACGCGCCACGTCCCGATACGGAACCATGGTCTTGCCATCATCGGCAAGCAGCCTGTTGTAAACGCCCAACAGCAGCGCGTCGTACCCTTTGTGGACGCAGGTGGAGACAAAATGTTTCCATTCGTCGAACGTGTTGAACATTTCAAGATCGGCACGGTACCCTTCAAACTGCATCCTGTGGCTCTTAAAGTACCTTTCAAGCAGCATCTTGGATGTGGTCGTTATATCGAAGAGCACTGCAATGCGTCGGAACTGCTGATCAAAAACTTCATTGAGGCTCAAAACGGAGCGTTTGAGCAACGGCCTTTCCAGCACGCCAGTGATGCCGCTGATCTCTTTGAGAACATCCCGGGGGTTGCCGTTGACTCCGAGAAAAACAATCGGAATACCACGATCCTTGACCTTTTGCCCAAGCAGCATGAGCGCATTGTCATCGGCCAGAACCACAACGTCCGGCTTGGCAACGTCAATGAGCGATATCGCTTCGTTCGCCTTGGCGACGAACTGTGTTTCGGGAATACGTTTGGTGTCGAGGTCGAAGCTGGTCAGGCTCACATCCGAGTCCAGTTGTTTCATCATGGACTCGGTATAGTCCCTGACCCACTGGAAGCCCTGATGATAGCTGTTGACAAGCAGAACATGCCCTCCTGCTCCAAGGACATTTTTCGGTAAAATACTGACCAGCAGCGCCAGAATGAAGAATTGAAGCGCCCGTCGCATAGAGAATCCTCCCCGGTATTCAAGTCGGGCCATGCTTCGTCACATTCAGCATGTACTATTTTCCGGATCGGTTCAATAAGCTTATTCGTTAATTCAGTTCCTTTCATTATCCGAATAATCAAATTCTGAAACGGTTGACATCACCTTCCATTTTTAAGGCTGTTAAAAGAGCCGACATATATCAGTAAACTTTTACAATTCGCTCAGTTCATCCTCTCGACAAAAGTACTGTTCAAATCATTCAACGCATTAAAATGAATGTTTTCTCGCCCAAGGGCACCGATCTTGTATTCAAAAACGGAATTTATACGTTTTCTTAAAGGGAGGTCCCATGACTCGTCGCATCCGCATCACGCTGTTCGCAATGCTTACCATGACCTGCTTGTTGGCATCACAAGCCATGGCTTCGACAATCACCGTTACTCCGGACTACAGCGGTCTTTCTCCGGCCGATGTGGTGGGAGCCGCAGGTGATTACCCGCAGCCGCAGTGGGCCGGTGGAAGCTGGCAGTCCGGCGGCAACTCCAAGTCTCAGGCATATTTCACCCCCAGCCAGATATTCGGCAGGGAGAACGTCAGGCTCGGAGAAATCGCTTCAATGAGCTACTGGACAAAAAAAGACACGACTCATGTTGAAAACGCAGGGGACTGGTATCTGCAAATCTACACGAAACCTTTCGAGAACAGTCCCGGCAGCGGTTGGTACGGGTATCGGGTCACTTCCGAACCGTATTTTTCCATGAATCTTACCGAAACACCCGGGTCTTGGACGCAATGGATGACCGGCGGTACGACAACCCCCAACTCTCTTCGATTCTTTGACTCCGCACCCGGATACTACGGCGGTTATACCGATCCTCTCTGGGCGGATTTCCTCGCACTGGCAGCTGAGGATGCCGATGGTTTGGCACGCGACAGTCTGCTCTTTGCGGATCAGGAAATCCTTTACGTGACAGTCGCGACCGGTAACCCCTGGGCAGACGGCTTCGAAGGCCTTCTCGACGGCCTGAGCTTCAATATGACCAGTCAGGAAACCTTTGGCATCAACTTCGACGCAGCGCCGGTGCCGGAACCATCAAGCATCTTCCTGCTTCTGGCGGGCGGCGGTGCCATGGCGCTTTTCTTCAGGAAAAGAGCAACCGGTAATCCTCTCCCCTCTAAGGGGACTGTAAAGTAGAGCCTTATGCCACCACGGCAAGCCTCGCTCTTGGGGACCCCAAGAGCGAGGTGCGGTCGCTCGCCGGTCTGGCTGGATAAGCTGAATTTCCGTATGGCCTGCCCAGGCCTGAAGTCGATGACTGATGCGTTCAGGGCAATTATCGCAACGAATGAGTCGCGGGGGGTAGCACACTATTGTATGAACAGCTTCAAGGATCGGTTCACGCGCTCCGCTGATAGGGAGAAGTCACTTTCAGCCCTGATCCCTCACGGTTGAAGCCATCGACCACGTGCAAACGGCGATAGCTGCATCCCCTTTAACTGACTGTGCATGAAATTCATGGCTACAGACCTGCTCGACATACTTCTGAGCTGCCTATGCGGCAGTGAACCGGAAGCCTGCTACCAACTCCATGCCTGATCATTTCTGAGCTGCCTACGCGGCAGTGAACGTAGGTGGTAACGTAGTTTTTGACCCACAGCATTTCTGAGCTGCCTACGCGGCAGTGAACGCGAAGATGCCGCCGAAGCGGTTGTCAAATTCTTTCTGAGCTGCCTACGCGGCAGTGAACGAAACAAAAGAGGAACATCCATGCGTTTATGTTTTCTGAGCTGCCTACGCGGCAGTGAACGACTGCTACGTGGCGAACGTGCATTTCGCGCATTTCTGAGCTGCCTACGCGGCAGTGAACGAGGCCATCGCCCGGGACGTGCGGTGGTCCATTTTCTGAGCTGCCTACGCGGCAGTGAACGAGGCCGGTCTGGATTTGCGCGGGTGGGGGCTTTCTGAGCTGCCTACGCGGCAGTGAACACCCGTACCTGCCGGACGATCTGGCGCAGTACTTTCTGAGCTGCCTACGCGGCAGTGAACTTCGACGCCACCGGTGTGCACGTGTCCATGCTTTTCTGAGCTGCCTACGCGGCAGTGAACGTCGCCAGTAAGAGTTCGTCGACGGGGGGAACTTTCTGAGCTGCCTACGCGGCAGTGAACAAGAACTTTTCTGACACTTCTCCAACAACATCAGTCGGGTTGCTCATTGTTGGCCCAAAAACCCTTTTAAAAATGAAAACACTAACCCTTTGGAATAGCTGTTTTTCATTTTCAACAAAATAAAAGGGTCAGAACCAGGGGATCGTCGCAGTCGGACTAAGACCGTAGGAACTGAAATGACCGGCAACCGGAGAGTCCAGCACGGGACCATTCTCGATAAACAACTTGAACCGCCGTCCTGTGGAGCTGCTCTGCATGTTGATAAACGGTAACGTGCTCAGTCTCACAGCCGTATCCGGAATCCTTTCCCGGGCCTCGGCTTCCGTGAGTCCATGCCGTTTCATCAGCCTCCGACGTAGCCTTTCGGGATTGCTTTTCGTCTGCACGCGCCGCACGACACGATGCTTCGCCGTCTGCGGCACTTCCGACAACTCACCACACTTTACGTAATCGCGAAGCGTGGCAAGCCATGGACGGGAGAACAACTGTTCCAAGTCCCCAATGCTACCATGGACTCGCAGGCAACAGCCAAGGGAATGCTGCCGCTCATCAAACTCGGGGAAACTGACCCCCACTCGATCCATTGCGTTCACGGCCAGTTCATTATGCAGCCTGCCAAAAGCCATGTTGAGCACAAAGGCCGAAGAGATTTCCGGAACGTTGAGAATCTGAATATCAACGTAATGGGTCATATTAGGAATCCTTTTCACCAAATACGCCACCACGTATCAGTGTCGCCATGACAAAGTGCTGTCCTTCCGTATCCGGGGCCTTGTCCTTGCACACCCATTTGTCCAGCAGGGAATAGAAGTCCACTCCCATCTTGGGTTGGCGGCAGGCCCTTCCTATGGTCGTGACTGAACCATAGGGTTCCACGGCAATTGGTCCGACCTCCTCGGCCAAAGGATGCCAGTCGTCAATGGTCCGCAACGCATTGCCGATTTTCTGAGAATGCATTCCGGCCACACCTTCTACATGGTACAATGTCTTGCTTTTATCCCCCTTACCACGTTCAAGGCTCAACTCCTGAGAAGGAAAGACCTCCTGCCCTGCTCCCACACGGGCGAACGCCTGAACATTCAGGATCACGGGCTTGCCCCCGGAAAAGCCATCCTTGATAACAGCGGAAAGCTCTTCAATGCCTCCTGCTGCACCTTGGGGTACCTCAAAATCACGAAGGCTGAACGTCAATGAGTCAAATTCCCATGAGGTCTTTGCTTCACCGTCCTCCACGTGCGAAATCCTTACCTGCACGGCCTCCGAGCCGAGCCGATTCCGCCATAAGAAACGCGCATTGGCGAGACACACGGCGTACCTGCGAGCCAGTTCACCAAAGCCGGTTCCTTCCGTGTAACCTTGCACCACCTCACAAAGTCTGGCCTGATATTCAGAGTTGTTACAAGCCGAAGGTGTGCCGACGCCGCCCAGAATCTTGAGCGTAAAGTTCACAAGCAACGTATCGCTATCTACAGGCATCGTCGCAACATCAACACTTTGCAGGTTCGGCTTTTCGATCTGAGCATCCAGTTTAGCGGGATCGGACTCTTTTTTCGAAAGCCTGTTGGAAATGGTTCCGCGAACATATTTTTCGCGAATGGCAATGGGTGCCCACGTGTTTGCATCATCCTTCCGATCCCAGCTGCCTGCGTAGAAAAGTGCGTCTGAAGGATCGAGTTTGCGTTCAAAAGCGAGTACGGAAGCGGTTTTCATAACTTTTATCTCCTGAAAGGTTACATTGGTTTGGACTTGTTTATACAACGGTACACGCCGTTTTCTTCGTCGTACGACGCATGCCACAGCATGTCGGCGGGTTCTGACAGGTGATGGGGACCAACCCACTGCCCAAGCGAATAAATGCTTTCCACGAACTGGAACGAGGTTGAGTCGTCGCGGGTGTTGTCCACCTCGCTGTTGTCATACCGGGGAGAAAGGGCCGTGTAGCCCACGGGAATGGGAACGATCCATCCTTCCCGGGCATCCCGCTTCCATTCCCCACGTTCCGTCACTTCGCCGGTGTCTTCGTTCACCTCTTCGATTCTTGAGCAGCGCCAATTGATCCTGGACATATCAAGCCATGCGTCCAAAGGAGTCGCGGTCGGATCTTCCTGCAAAAGATCGTCATGACGCTCTTTCAAAAGATCATCCCTGCCAATCAAGGTGAAACCGGGCAGCAATCTGCGGCGAACCGACCTGAACTTGCTCAAGCGCTCTTCCCACTCATCCCCGAGCGACGTGAAAAACGGCTTGTGCGCCATGGGAAGAATGCTGCCTCCGGCAATACGCATGGAAAACAAAACATCACCGATCTGCCTTGCCAGCATCTGCTGCTCGCCCACGGCATCGCCAAGCACATCGCTCTGCACGCCGAAAACCAAACTTATCTCCATGTTGGCGCGGCCTTCCTCGATGATCGGGGCGGTTTTCCCGTCCTTTCCTACAGGGTTCCGTGTCAGATGAAAGGTGTGCGAAAATCCATCATCCGAAACATGAGGCTGAAAGGCATGGCAGACCACGCCCACTCGGTTGAAAAGGACTTCACCCCCCTCCTCGCGACCTGCAAGCCGCCTTTCCAGAGCCCACATCAGTCCCATAAAAGCGGTCATGGAAGGAAATCCCCATGTCAACGGCGAAGAGATGCAGTTCACGTTCTGCACCTTGATTCGGGGAAAGGTGAGCAGCCCGTCGAATTGAGGAGCATCAGACATGCGCTTCCTCCTTCAGTTTTTCTCCCACGTTTTTCAGAAGCGGCGTCATGACATCCTCACGGAAAACATCCGACCAGAACACCTGCTCGGCATCTTCCAAGGGCAGCTTGCCCCCCAGCGCGCCGTTCAGCCAGTTGGCGAACCGGTTGCTGATATCCTTCGTCCAATCCCTTGAAGCGTATTTTTCCCGGAAACGCGCTGCGAAGTCCGCATCCCTGGCATAACGCCCCGGGTCCAACAGCATCACTTCACATTCCACCAGCAAGCATTTCGGATCCGCGCTCCAACACGGATCAAGGGCATGGAGGTCTCCACAATAGAGACTGAACTCACCAAGGAGTTGATCCAGATATTCATCCCGCCGTATCCGCGTGGTCATGTTCGCGGGTGGATCGGATTCGAGAAATCCTTGAAAATGCTTGAGGACAGCCTGCGTATCACGGCGCAGTCCGAACTGCTCGAACAGAGGTCTTCGGCCGTACGGAGGTCGGACAGATCGGGACATCCAGACCGGCGGCAGAGAGGCCAGAAGGTAGTTGCGTCCCCCGCGTTCGCTATTGAGCTGACTAACGTTCTGTGGTTTTGTGCCACCAAGCTTCTGTATGCCAAGGTGCGGATATTCATGAATGCCGTACTCGCAGTATTCATTCTTTCTTTTGGCGGCTCGGGCAGCCTTTGTGTTGTCGCTGTACTTGTGCTCACTAATGCGTCCATAGACTTCATGAGCCAGAGAGCTGGAATACATGGGTGCAAGGATAGTGAAATCGACATCTTCAACAGGATCTTCGCCCGTCAGCCAGTAAATCTGCTTCATCCTTTCGTGGCTTGCCAGCTTGTTACCCAATTCGCTGATGCTTCCGAACGTACTGCAATGGTCTGAAATCGAATCAGCACCTCCAATCGCCTCGCACAAATCCTTATCGTGAATCTTGAACCACTTAAATAAAGGTACTCCTTCATATTCAAGCGATAAAAACTTATATAACACAAAACGTGCCGAGTTATTGGTAAAGTCAACGGCGAATGATTCATCTAGATGACATGAACCAACTTCCTCAAGTGGTGTCAGTGAAGCAGGCGGGCAATATAGATTCGTACCCTTTGCATGAGAATCTGTCGCCTTCAAAATATGCGTTGCCGCATCAATATGCACGACCAGGGCAGCCGCTTTTTCCACCCATGACCGCAGCCCGTATTCTTCCACGAGGGAATCTCGCTTCTCCGACAGCTCCACCCTTTTTTCAGGATCCTCCTCTTTTTCCAGCTTGTTCAGTATCTGTTTCAATTTGGGTTCAAGCTGTTCTTTCAGGAACTCTTCCATTACAGACCGAAAGCCGCTGACGCGGTTCGGATCTCCCTGTCCCATAATATGCTCCTTATTCAGGTACTTCCGTCATGAATCATTACTTGCGTGGCAGAAATCCCAGAGCAGGATGGAAAAACCAGCCCTGTGCATTCTCCGGCAAGGAAAATGTGCCGAATTTTCTGGCGCACTCATCAAGGTCCATCCCCAATTCGCCAGCCAGCGAGCGCAGGGCGGCCATATAGTCTACTTCGGCCCAGGGACCGATACCCCGCCCCGTGCAAACGGAATCATCCAATCGTTCCAACTTCGCATTCTGAAAAAGTTGCGTCCCCTTGCGGATATCATTGCAGAACTGAACCATATTGAAGTCCTCGCCACTTTCATCCGGCAACAAGGCGAAATCGCCCTCCTCCATCGAACTCTCCCTGAACCGCTGTTTCTGCTGCAAAATCCCCGTTTGCATGGCCTGAGGCACACGCCAACAGGAATATGCCCCCAATGGGATTCGTTCCTTGAGCACTCTGCGCTGACGAGCACTCATCTTCTTGTCCAGCGGAGGAAGCATCTGCTGACGAAGGCGGGCATGCTCAAGATCGACGAGGCTGCCGGCAGGGGCAAGCTCGGCCCGCTCAAGAACACGTGGAGCTGCCGAAACCGGCGCAACCTCCTGCACGGCCAACAGATCCGACAGGGAATGCGAAGACAGGGCAAACTCCCCACCGTCCTCAAAACCGGGGCGCGTAAAAGCCACCCGCTCCCCTTTCAGTGACCGCACGTTTTCATTGAGCAGACGAATGTTGGGAATGTGACACGATCCATCACGATGCCTGCGGACGCGACCGGCAAGCTGGATGACCGATCGCATGGAGGACGGCTCCACAATGGCCCAGTCGTAGTCATGATCCCGGCCGACCTCGGCAACAGGAGAAGCCAGCACCACGAACAGATGATTCGTCTCGTCGGAACCGTCCAGCTGGCGACGAATCTCGTCCAGCGCAAAGACAGCATCCGGCTCCTTTCGCATCAAGGTGGTGTCCAGCCTGTATTCAATGGCAGAACGCAGCAGCAGCGGGAATCTGGAATGGTACACACACAAATGGATGCGCGTATCTTTCGGAATTTCCTGCCGGTACAATTCCATCGCAACCTCATACAGCGGCCCGATGTTGGCCATTCGCACCAGTCCGAAACTCACACGCTTTAGTGTCGCGGGATCAGGAGACGAATGCGCTTGATGCAGACTTAAAGAAGAGGAAAGAATAGTATCGGCAACGCGTTTTGCCAGCACACCATTGGACAACCCCACAGGCACTATTTCGGCAAAACGTCGGGCAGGCAGACTGGACAGCCGGGCCACTCGGTCGGTGACAAACTTCTGGTGCTCGGCAACGAACGATGCTTCTGAAGCACAAGAAGAATGGTGTACGCTGAATTCGTCTACCCACATGCAACAGACTCGGGGCTGATCCTCATGGAGAACACCCCGATTTCGTGTAAAAATCTCCCGCCCCTTTTGATACGCCAGAAACATTCCCTGCACGAGCGACGGAGGCAGCGTGGCGGACGAGACAAGCACTCTGGAGCCGAGCATGCCTGCCCAAAACACAAGACGCGTCAGCGCGGGCAGGTCCTTGATATCGTAATCGTCCAGTTCGTCCAGAACCAGATCACTGCCCAGCAGTCGCAGCATGGGCAAAATCTGTCTGCCACCACGGATGCTCTCAGTGGCTGAAATCAAATGATCGACAGTGCAGACCAACATTGGCGCGGTTATCAGGGAGCGGGCTTTCGAACTCTCCAGAACGTGTCGAAGAGAAGGGAAGACATCGGGGTTACCGTCATAGAGGACATGCTCACCGAAATCCAACAGATCTCCGGCGGACTCCGCCCCTGAGGCTTCCGCTTTCGATGCGTAATGCTCTGCCAGTTTCCTGCCGCTCCTTCCTCCTGTATGAATAGCAACCTCGGTGCTATCGAGGGCAAGAAACCTGCGATATTCTTTACCGGTCTGTTGCGTCAGGGTCCTCAAGCCCAGCGCAAAACAACAGCGAAAGCCGTTATCCGGACTCTCAAGATTGTACATGATACGGGCATTCGCAATGGTCTTGCCGCAACCGGTTGAAGCCATGTTCACCACAAACGCGCCATGATCCCGAGAGGCTCCCCGACAGGACGCGGCAAGTTCTCCCGCCTTGTCCTGCCACGCGAACTTGTCGTTTTGGGCCCGTCGTTGCAATCTCCTGCACCGGGCCAACCGGGGAAGCTCACGTGAAAGGAACGGCAGCATTCGCGATGATTGATGCGCCAAACGCATCACGCCTATCAAGTGCTCCGAAAGGGTCTGATCCAGCCGACGCCTGCCGTTGACAAGTTTCGTGTTGGCGTAAAGCGTGGCCTGTGCTCCCCGCCCTTTGAACTTTCCGGTTGCAGAACGGCTGGAATACCCATGATCCGCAAGCATCAGAACCATGCGGGACAAATGCTGCACATGCGGATCGGCCGCCCACTTACCCAACTCTGCAACACCGTGTTTCTCAACTTCACGGGCAAGGGCCGTCATTCTTTTTCGCCATGCGCCATTACTGACTGGCAACCCCTTCTCGAACTGCCAATATGCCGCAACGTCCACTTTTTCCCGCGGCCCAAGCTCGTTCCAATCCGCTTCGATAGTATCGGGCACCTTGGACAAAGCGCTCGAAACATCTCTGGAGTCCGGCAGAACGGGCAGGCGATGGTGTGTCATTATAAGCCATGCCAGGCTACGAGCTATGGGAGCATGGATGCTTTGGAACGGCCCCGAAGGCTTGTCATCAACGCCGTCCCGAGTCAGAGAGTGAAGAGCCTCCTTCCAGTATTCCCCGACGTCGGAACCCATTCGGGATATCCAGTCTTCGTCCGAATCGTCCCCGACAAAAGCCTGCAACAAGCGTATGCTGATCCACTCATGGCGATACGCATTCCTCTCATACCGCGTTTTTTTCAACCGCTGCTGAAACTCGTCGCAGGCTTTACCCAGATCATGCAGCAGCCCGGCCATACAGGATAAAATACGAACAGCCCAAAGGCTGCTCCAGTCATTTTCATCGCTCTGTCGCAAAATGTCCCGTTTGGTCCAATTTGTGGGAACAGCACCGCTGCCATTGAATCTTTGGGCGTTGCCAACGATCCAGAGGAGTTCCGTCCTGTTGCTGCCTCGCACCCAATGACATGCGACCGCCGTATTGCGGCGGGCACTCCTGCCAAGCAGGTTGCGCAAGGTTTTGAGACCGGCGTTTGTGATGGGTGTCTGCCAGACCCGTTCACCACGACGTTCGGCAAACTGGTCCAGTATACGACGCGTCTCCGGCAACGCCCTGCCGGAACACTCTGATACAAGAATAATGTTCATTGCACTGCTGAGGGAACGCGTTTGGCAATGATCTTGAGACCGTCGATAATATGGTCCAGAGCCTCAGCGCGAACAAATGCGGCAATGCAGGCCTCACGAAAATCCTGATTTGTGTCCCCTTTTGCGGCAGAGAGAAAAGCCAACGGCAGCACGACAGCATCTTTCACAATGTCTGCGGCATCAAAGACCAGACCGCCCCGTCGTGTCTTTCCATGCAGAACCGAAAGACCGTGAGGCAAACCAAGCACCCACGTTGCCGTGGCACCAAGACCATAGGCAAGATAGTTCCCGTGATCCAAAAAACTGTTGGCCGGGTCGAACCCTCTGCCGCGTTTGGAACGGGAAAATTGTCCGTATCCCGTATAAGCGGCAATCATTTTGTACAATGCCTTGGTCAGTCTAGCTTCTTCAGTAAGTAATGATTGGGAATCTTGCACTGCGGCAATCCTGCTCTGCGATTCAACGATCAGAGTAGAAACAGACTCCGTCACAGAAGAGTCAATGTCAGGATTATTTGTCCATTGAGATATAATGAATTCATGCCGAAGCTTTTGTAATATTTTTGCTGCCTGTAAACGAAGCTCTTCAGTAAACCAGAACCGAACCCAGCGTTGGAGATATTCTGTGGGACGGTACTCTGACTGTGGGGAGAACCAGGCAACCTCAAAATCGTTTTCCATTGAAGAGAACAAGGGAGTTCCACCGCCGCCGCAAAATCCTACCAAAACCCCGGCCTTGGAAAATTCCCTCATGGCCGCCTGCGTTATCGATGTGCCGGTACCCAACAGAATGCTTGTGGTATTGGCTATGGGAATGTTCCAGTATAAAGAACGCCTACCTTCATCCGTTACATATTCGACCCTCCCCCCATTCACCAGCACCCTGCAATACTCAAGGTAGTATATATTTGCTCGTTTGGAATGAAGAATGGTCTTCAGTTCCGAGGAAGATATGCTCTGCATACTGTCACCCAGCTGCCTGCCTAACTAGATAAAACATTATTATATATAGACATGAAGCAATAGATCCAGTCAAGACATAGAACACGTCAAGTTGGCAAGCATAAAAATGAACCGCCAGACCCTTCTAAAAACCCCCAAAAATAAACAATAAAAATCAGAATCTTAAGACATCAAGATTTAGAAGGGTCAATTCAGTTATTTGCTTTAATTAAGAATGACGATAGAAGGTTATTGGAACTTGGCTCTAGTTCACTGCCGCGTAGGCAGCTCAGAAAGTGGTGGCGCTCTCCATGAGCGAAAGATCGGAGTTCACTGCCGCGTAGGCAGCTCAGAAAGCTGAACGAAACCTCTCCGTAGTCGGGGAGGCGTTCACTGCCGCGTAGGCAGCTCAGAAACGAAG
>NZ_AQXE01000011.1 GCF_000375485.1 Desulfovibrio oxyclinae DSM 11498
ATATCCGGGCCCACCGAAGGGCCCACCAGCAAAGAAAAAAGGCTTAGGAGAATCTCCTAAGCCTTTGATTTCTATGGCGGAGCCGAAGGGACTCGAACCCTCGGCCTCCGGCGTGACAGGCCGGCGTTATAACCAGCTTAACTACGGCTCCGCTTTTTNAGAGATCGGACAGGTTAAGCACCGTCCGTTCCGGCGTCGAGGCGTTTGCCTCAGCGCGGAAAGAGGTATGTCTCAACTACCCCTTTCTTGTCAACCAATATTTGCAAAAAATTTTCTCCGAAAGCACTTTTTTCCGCAAAGCAGGGGCGACTCACTTCTCCTGCCAAAGCAAACGGTTGCCTTTTCGAGCCAGCCAGCCGAGTCGCAACCCTTGCCAGTAAAGGCCGCACGGGCCATTCCCCTTGCCCGAGGGCAGCCCCTGACCGCTTAGCAGACGAACCAGATCATCCGTTTCGGCCTCAATGCCGTCAACAGGAAGCGACACCGGCAACGCGCCCCAGAGCGTGGCATCCGGCCGAAATTTTTTCCGGTCTCCCTTGCCGCCGATGCGCCCCAAGCGGCAACCCTGCCATTTGACCCCGTCCGGCAACAATCCATTTAATTTTGAGGGGACCCAGAACACCCGCCCATCATGCTCCACGGCTTTTCCGGGGGGAAGCTGCGAATACTCCAACGCATCGCCGCCAGAGATGCTCTCAAGGCGCAGCCCGCCCTTGGTCTTCGTTTCCGGGGGGTCGGCGATTTCGACTCTTTTACCCGGCTTGCGAAGCGCCGCGACAAAGAAGCCCTGCCCCTCGGATTCGTCGGCAACGCACAGCACTCCTTTCAACCCTTTTCGAGGCTCGGCGAACACGAAACCCTCCGGACGGGCAAACTGTTCCTGCTCAAGCCCGAGTTCCTGCATGGCATAGACAACTTGCGCCTCGTTTTCCTCGGGGTTGGTGGTGCAGGTTGAGTAGACCAAATGTCCACCCGGCGCGAGAAGATCGGCAGCCTTCGCCAAGAGCTTGCGCTGGAGATCCTTCAGAGGAGCCAGCCGTTCCGGAGTCCACTGTTCACGCACGCCGGGGTTGCGGTTCTCCGTCCCCCAACCGCTGCAGGGCGGATCAAGCTGAATATGATTCCAACGCTGCGGCTCAAGCGGCAGGTCCTGCGCAAGGGAGCGGACGGTCCCGGCGTTGATGCAGCCGGTTTTTCGAAGGTTGGCCCGCAGCGTTCCCATGCGCTCTCCCGGCTCGCAGGCGAGCACCGCACCTTCGGGGCCGACAAGCGAAGAAAGAAGCCCTGTTTTACTCCCCGGAGCAGCACACATGTCCAGCACTCGGCCTCCGCGCCCGGGCGACAGGGCAAGGGGGGGCAGCATGGACGAACGGTCCTGAATATAGATGCGCCCGAATCGCGCGGCCAGTGAGCGTCCGAGCGGGAACGGTTCTTCCAGAAGCCTTTTCGCTCCGGGAAAGAACGGCTCCGGTTCGAATTCGAACCCCTCAGCGCGCAGCAGAGCCTCGATACGAGGCCACTCTTCGGTCGTGCCCGTCAGTCGAAAAGACCTTGTGTCTTCTGCCATGAAACCTCCTTCAAAACAGCTTGACTCGCGGGTTCGGATACCCGTATCCGATCACGTTGGCAACCAAGAGCTCCTTTGCATAGCGTTCCATTACCTGTTATATAACCTCTCCCGCAGATGCGGAGGAAATCTGAATGAATCGGGTCCGTCCGGGCCCCGGAGGATACTCATGTTCAAAAAGATCGTTACGGCCGCGCTCATGGTGGTCTTCGTTCTGGGCGTCTCTACGGCAATGGCGCAGTCTCCCAAGACTTTCGTCGTGCTGCCGGTCAAATACGATGGCCCCAAAAGCTATGAATACCTGATCAAAGGCATTGAGCTTCAGCTCAAGAAAAAAGCCACCTGGCCCGGCCAGTACGTCCCGGCGGACGTCAATGCTGCGGGCGTCGAGCTGCCCAGCGGCGAAGCGCAGGCCCTGCGCATCGCGGATAGACTCGGCACAGACGCGGTCATCTGGTGCTCCATCGATCAGGAAGGCACCAAGTCCGACGTGTTCATTCAAGCCGTGGCCAAAAACGGCCACCAGTGGAAGAACCAGACCAAAATGGACATCAACGAGATTCCGGTCTGGCTGGAACGCTCCGCCGAAAGCATTCAGGGCGAGGTGTATCAGCGCCCCGGCATGGGGCAGCAGAAAGAGGCTATCGCCCAGCTTTCCCGTGACAACACCGAACGTGCAGCCCCGAAGAACCAGAGCATCATCGCCGCATCCAGCGAGGGTGTTTCTCAGCCGCAGGTCATGTCCCTGAACCCCAACTTCCGTTACGAAGGCGGCGCACAGACGCCCGGACGCTGGCGCAGTCAGACACTGCGCTTCCCCTCATACGGAATGGTTGTCGGAGACGCTGACGGCGACGGAAACAACGAGGTGTTCATCCTCAGCGAGCACAACCTGTTCGCCTACCGCTACCGTCAGGGCAAACTGGAGCCGCTCGACAAGACCGAGATTCACTCCAACAAAAACAACCCGCTGCGCCTCTCCATTATCGATCTGGACCGCGACGGAGCCTCCGAGATCATCGTTTCCGCCAGAAGCCATGAGCGTCCGCGCTCCACCATCTACTCCTTCAAGGGGTCCAAGTTCACGGTGCTCAAGGACGGCATCCGCTACTATCTGTCCACCATGAACCTGCCTCCGACCTTCCAGCCGGCGCTGGTGGCACAGAAAAACGGCAAGCGCGGACCGTTCCCCAGAAAAATCTACGAAGCCTATTTCAACGGCGATGACGTCGTGCTGACCAGCACCATTCCCCGTCCCAAGTACGGCAACGTATTCAACATGAACTACCTGCCCGACGAGGGGACCTACAAGGTGATGGTCATCGACAACATGCAGCGCATGCGTGTTTTTTCCCCGGACATGGAACAGCAGTACCAGAGTGAGGAAACCTACAACTCCTCCGTGGTCGGCATCGAAGTGTCTGACACGCTCTATGGAATGGGTGACGTTGGCGACGACAACGAGATCAAGGATCTTCTCGTGATCCCCTTCCGCATGGTGCCCGCGGCCATCTCCAATCCCAAGAAGTACGAAATGCTGGTCAACAAGGACATCACCATGGCCGGTCAGGTGTTCGACCGGTTCAACACGTACTCGCAGGGTGAAGTTCATGCCCTGTTCTGGGACGGCGTGGGACTGAACCTTGCCTGGAAGACCCGCCGCATCAAGGGCACGGTCACCGACCTCGGGCATCAGGACATCGACAACGACGGCGAGAAGGAACTGTGCGTGCTGCTGAACAAGCAGACCGGCGCACTGGACTTCAGCCAGCGCAAGTCGATGGTTCTCGCATACGAACTGAACAAATAACTCAGGGTAAACGCATTCCGGAAGGAGAGGATCATGTTCAAACGTTATCTTGCGGTATTGCTGGCGTTCGCGGCGCTGGCACTGGCCGCCTGCTCGGACCAGAAAGCCGGGGAACCGGGGGCCGAGACGGCTGAAAAACAGGCCGAGGAAGTCATAACCATCAGTTATGCCAACTTTCCGCCCGCATCCACGTTCCCCTGCATCCAGATGGAACGCTGGGCCGACGAAGTGGAAAAACGCACGGACGGCCGGGTCAAGGTGGAAACCTACCCCGGCGGCACCCTGCTCTCCGCCAAGAACATGTACCGGGGCGTGCTCGAAGGACAGGCCGATATCGGTTGCCTGAGCCTGCCCTACTATCCGGGTGTGTTTCCCGCCCTGCTTTCGGTCAACCTGCCGGTGGGCTTCACCAATGCCACCACCGCGAGCCTGACCCTCTGGGATCTCTACAGCAAGCTCCAGCCGGACGAGATGAAGAACGTCAAAGTGGTCACCACCTTCACGTCCGCTCCTTCCAACATCATGAGCAAGGAGCCCGTCCGCAGCCTTGAAGACCTTCAAGGTATGGAACTGCGCGCCAGCGGCGCCCTGCTGAAGATGCTGGAACTCATGGGCGCCAAGCCCGTGGGCATGCCCATGTCCCAGACTCCGGAAGCCCTGCAGAAGGGCGTGGTCAAGGGTCTGGTCTCCTCGCTTGAAGTTCTCAAGGACTTCAACTTTGCGGAACTTTGCCGCTATGAGACCATCACCAATCTGCCCGTCTACCCCTTTGCCGTGGTCATGAACGAAGACCGTTGGAATTCGCTTCCCGATGATGTGAAAAAGGTCATCGACGACCTCGGTCGCGAGCAGGCTGAATGGACCGGCAACTACATGGACGCCCACATCGACGAAGCCCTTGAGTGGTCCAAGAAAAACCATCAGATCGAAATATATACGCTCAGCAAAGAGGACCGCGATCGCATTGCGGAAATCGGTGAGGGTATCGTGGACGACTGGAAGGCCGAAGCCGAAAAGTCCGGCCTTGATGCCGATGCGATTCTGAGGGATCTCATGGCGTTCAAGGGCAAGTACGAAGAACGGTTCCCCGAATAACCAGCTCACAATGAACGGCGCGCTTCCGTATGGTGGCGCGCCGTTTCATCCCCCTACGAATTATGGACACTCTCGATCGCCTGAGCGAAAAGCTGAGCATCTGGCTGGCGCGGCTTGCGGGCCTGTTTCTCGTCGGCATGATGGGACTCGCCTGCGCCAACATGACCCTTCGCGCCTTTGATATGCCGCTCAAGGGTACCTTTGAACTGATGGGCTTTTTGGGCGCGGTGGGCACCGGCCTGTCGCTTGCCTATGCCCAGCGGAGCAAAGCGCACATATCCGTGGGCCTGCTCATGAAGCACTACCCCAAAAGCGTCCGTCGGGTTCTCGCCGCTCTCACCGAGGCCGCGTCCTGCGGTTTCTTCCTGCTTGCAGGACTGGAAACCGCCGACTGGGCAGGATTTCTTGTCACCACCGGCGAGCTTTCCGAGACCCTGAGGATCGCCTATCATCCCTTCGTGTTCGCAGCAGCGGCCGGTTGCATCGCAATGGCCTTCGTCCTTATGACCGACTTTCTGAACACCGTCACCGGCAGGGTGGAACACTAGCATGGAACCGGCAACTATTGGGCTTCTGGGCATCGGCATTCTGCTGGCCTCAATCTTCGCACTGCGCATCCCCGTGGGCTTCGCCATGGGCATCACGGGATACCTCGGCTTCATGGCAATCCTCGGTCCTCAGGCCGCCTCCGGTATGCTTGGTACGGAAGTCTGGAATGTCTTTTCCTCATACGGGCTGACCGTGATCCCGCTGTTCATTCTCATGGGGCAGATCTGTTTTTATTCCGGGGTGAACGAACGGCTTTACAAGGCAGCCTACGCGTGGATGGGCCACATTCGGGGCGGCATCGCCATGGCCACGGTGCTGGCCTGCGGCGGCTTCGCCGCGATCTGCGGTTCCAACTCCGCCACGGCGGCCACCATGAGCACCGTTGCCCTGCCTCAGATGAAACGGTTCAATTACAGCCCCGAGCTTTCCACCGGATCCGTCGCCGCAGGTGCGACCCTCGGGGTGGTCATTCCGCCTTCGGTGGTGCTGATCATCATCGGCCTGCAGACCAGCCAGTCCATTGCCGCGCTGTTTGTCGGCAGCATCCTGCCCGGGCTGCTGCTTACCACGCTCTTCATGGTTACCGTCACCGTCCTTTGCCGCCGCAATCCCCACTGGGGCCCGGCGGGTGAGAAAACCTCCTGGGGCGACCGGTTCCGCTCTCTGCCCGGCTCGGCTGAGATGATCGTGCTGTTCTGCCTTGTCATGGGCGGCCTGTTCATGGGGCTATTCACCCCCACGGAAGCGGGGGCCGCCGGCGCCATGCTGGCCTTGATCATCAGCCTTGCCACCCGCACCCTTTCCTTCGGAGACTTCATCCGCTCGGTGATGGATACGCTTCGCGTGTCGAGCATGATCATGGTCATTGTGGCCGGGGCCGTCATCTTCGGACGTTTTCTGGCCGTCACGCGTCTGCCGTTTGAAGCGGCAGGCTGGGTCACGAGCCTGGATATCCCCGCCACAGTCATCATCCTGCTCATCTGCGTCATCTACGTCATCGGCGGCATGGTCATGGACGCACTGGCCATGCTTCTGGTGACCATCCCCATCTTCTTTCCGGTGGTAACGGCAATGGGCTATGACCCGCTCTGGTTCGGAGTGCTCATCACCATCGTAACCACGCTTGGCGCGGTCACCCCTCCCGTGGGGGTCAACACGTTCATCGTCGCATCCATGGCGCCGGATATCCCCATGGGCCACGTATTCAAGGGTGTCACCTGCTTTCTGCCCGCATTCCTGCTCTGCGTCGCCCTGCTGATGCTCTGTCCGTGGCTGGTCACCTGGCTGCCGGGCCTGATGTAGGAGCTCGACATGCCCGGAGTTCAGAACGTCACGGTCAGCGAAGCGGAAGCAGGTCAGAAGCTTCTGCAATTCCTGCAGCGACGAGTCGGTCGCGACGTGCCCAAGGCCGCCATCATGAAATGGATACGAAAGGGCGAGGTGCGTGTGGACAAGGGCCGCAAAAAGCCTTTCGACCGCCTCAAGGCCGGACAACTCATACGTATTCCTCCGTTCAGAAATGAAAGCTCCACACCGCCAACTGATGCCAGCCCCCAGATCGAGGTGGTGCACGAGGACTCCGAGCTCATTGTCATCAAAAAGCCATCCGGCCTCGCCTCTCATGGCGGTGACGGCATAACCGACTCCGCCGCCGCACGCCTCAAGGCGGCCTATCCCGACGAGGCTTTCAGCCCCACACTGGCCCACCGACTCGACCGCGACACTTCTGGACTGCTCGTTGCCGCCCGCACCTACAGTACATTACGGCAACTCAACGACGCATTCGCCCGGTCAGGCTTGATCAAGCTCTACCTAGCCAGAGTCACCGGACGCTGGCCCGATGCCACGACCGTGATGCTCGAAGACCACCTGGAGAAATCCGGCAGGCCGGGAAATGAAAAGGTTCATGCAGGTTCGGGAAAACAGGCGCGCTCGGAAGTAACGCTTATCGATTCCGATGAGAAGGAAAGCCTGCTCGCAATACGCCTGCTCACCGGGCGAACGCATCAGATCCGTGTTCAGCTTGCCTCTCGTGGATTTCCGATTCATGGCGACCCGAAATACGGGCTTCCGGGCTCTCGCCCTCCCCTTTTGCTGCACTGCTTCGGTCTTGTGCTTCCGGACTTGGGAAACGGTTCCATCCAGATTTCATGCCCGCCGGACTGGCAGGAAAACTATCAGCCATCGCACGAATCGCTCCAAGGCGCACATCTACTTCTCAACACCTTGCGCAAACGGGCTTTTGCGGGCTAAGGTGGCTTTCAAACCATAAGGACTGAACCATGATTAAAACTTCCTTCAATGCCGTCCGTGTCCTGATGCTGATCTGCCTCGTTACCGTCGTTTCCGGGTGCGCGACACCTTACAAGGCAGCCGTGGACGAGCGGAACATGAAGACGATCTACGCCGACGAGAAGATCACCTTTCAGGTGAAGCAGGCGTTTCTCGACGACGATCAAATCAAATACATGGATTACGATGTGGCCAGCTACGAAGGCGACGTCTTCCTCATCGGCGAATACACCTCGCAGGCTCAAGCCGACAAGGCCGTCAACGTGGCACGAAGCGTCGAGGGCGTCCGTTCCGTAACGTCCTACCTGCTCCCGAAAAAGGAACTTGCCGATTGCGGCACCGCCGAGGAGCTGGAGCTGATGGCGACCATCAAGCAGAAGCTCATTCAGGACGAAGACATCTGGTCCACCAACGTGGATATCTACATGGTGCAGTGCCGCGCGGTGGTTCTGGGTATCGTCGGTTCCGAAAAGGAACGTAGCGATGCGCTGGCCCATATCCGCAGCGTCAAGGGACTCAAGGGTGTCAAGTCCTACCTGAGAGTCAAACGCTGATTCACCGCAAGGAGCCCTGATGAAAGCCGTCTTCCTTCCCGTTTGCCTTAGTACGGCTTTTATGCTTTTTGCTGCGGGCTGCTCCTACGTAGACCCTTACGTGCCCGACTTTGGCCCCCCGGCACCTGCCCTGAGAGCATCGACCTTCACCACGCCACAAACGAGGGCCGTCATCAGTGCGGCCCAAACCCAGCTCGGCAAGCCATATCGATGGGGCGGCGAATCCCCTTCGGCCGGCTACGACTGCTCCGGCCTCATGTGGTGGACCTTCCGGCGAAGCGGCATCCGCATTCCAAGGGTATCGTGGAAGCAATACTCGGCCGGCACCTTTGTGGAGCGTAACGACATCCGCCCCGCAGACATGGTGTTTTTCAAGGTCATGACCGGCAAAAGCATGCATGTGGGGCTGGTCACGGAACGAGGGACGTTCATTCATGCTCCGAAGTCCGGAAAACGCGTCATGGAATCGCGATTGGACAATCCGTTCTGGAGTGAGCACTACGTTGGGGCCCGTCGCATTATCCATTAAAAACGAGCACCTCTACCGCGTTGCCAAACACACATTTCAACAGTCACCACTTACGCTCCATCAAGGACTCACTCCCTTGTCATCCCTGATTCGTGGCGGAATCCTTCCTTCCGGCACGGCAGGACCAGACCATTTTTAAACATGCTGTGAGTAACAAAAAAGTTTCGCCTGTCGAATGATGCTATTCAGAGCTCACCGCCCATGGCAGCGTTTTTTTCGGCAGTAATGCATCAAGTTACGCTTTCGACCTTGGAAAAAGCCCATGGCTGTTGTATAGCCCTGTCATCATGGATTTCGAGAGGTACCTACACGAATGCGGCGACCCGTTCATGCTGGAGCGACTGTTCCAGGTTGAGCGATATGCCTGGCTAGCCTTGTCTCAGGGCATGGCCGCCGTAATCAACCTCGACGGACAGTTCGAAGACGTCAACCCCTCATGGGAGCGCGTCACCGGTCACGAAACAGAATCCCTACGAGACTCCTACCTCATCGAATACATCCATTTTGAAGACCGCGAAAAAGCCCTTGGCGCAATGCAGCGGCTCATCACCTCCGACATCGGTTCCACATCCTTCTCATTCCGTTTTCTCGATCGCACCGGCGACCACCGCCTGCTGAACTGGCAGGCCATCTATTCGCCGGACCACAATGCCTACTTCTGCGTCGCCAACGAGGTGGGGGATGCGGCCAATATGGAAGTTCTCGCTTTCCGCGACGGGCTTACCGGGGTGCGAAACCGTCTGGCTCTGGAACGAGACCTGCCCATGGTGGTTGATCGCGCTCGGGACAAGAACGATTGCGTCCTCGTCTACTTCATTGATCTGGACGGCTTCAAAGATGTGAACGACACCCTCGGACACAAGGCCGGAGACACACTGCTGGCCCGCGTGGCCGAGCGTCTGCTCTCATGCGTCGGCGACAACGGCACTGCCTACCGCATGGGCGGCGATGAGTTCATTGTGCTGACCGCCAATTGCAAGGGGCGAAACTGGGCGGAAGACTTGGCACAGGATCTGGTCAAAAGCGTTGGCATCCCCTACGTGGTGGAAGGCCGAGAGGTTTGCATCGGCGCCAGCGTAGGGATCAGTTGCTACCCGAACAATTCCGACAGTGCTCAAGACCTGCTCGAAAAAGCCGACAAGGCGATGTACAAAGTCAAAGACTCCGGAAAAAACGGATACCGTTTCGACTGTAAGTCGCCCTGCCCCCACAACTGCTGATTGCACTGCGGCAGCCTCCTTTCCCCACACTCCCCCAAAACTCCCACGATTCGCCACAAGGCTTGGATAGCCCCGAATTTCCCCATATCCCCACGCTCAGTCCGATTGCGCAGGACTGGCAGAACAATTGTGCACATATTCTTGCACAAGCCGGTGTTTCCAACTATATTTACGCATTTACCGAACCAAACACTATTACACGATAAACAGTTTCAGGTCCGGTTCGGCCCACTGTTTATCTTTGTTGGTTTCAGCCGGAGGAAACGCACCGATGCGTCACCCTTTTCGCAAACGCAAACGTTCATGCGCAACCGCACTGATCGTTCTCTGTCAGTTCCTGCTGTGCTCAGCGGTTTCGGTCGCCGAACCGATACGGTCTGTTGTTGCAGCAGGTCCGTCGTGGGAAGGATTCACATGCAAGGACGGCACGGGTCTGTACCACGATCTGCTCGCAGAATCCTTCGCCCAGCACGGCATCTCGGTTAAACGGATATACGCCCCCAGCGAACGGGCTTACGAGCTTGTCCGGCAAGGTGAGGCGGACTTCATGACAGCCAACGATGTTCCCGTTCATGGTCTCGTTGCGTCCTCCCATCCACTTTACGAAAATAAGTTTCACGCGTTTTTCCGCAAAAACACGGTTAAAAACTGGAAAGGAGCCCAGAGCCTCGTTGGCCGCCAACTTGTCTGGCGATACGGTTACTACAAGCCCGAGAACTTTCCTCCCGGCATACGATACAGCGAACTCATGACAGGCGAAGCCTGCCTCGGCATGGTCATCCTTGGACGCGCCGACTTCTATATTGACGATATCCTGCTCATTCAGGAATCCATCAAAAGCACAAAAACCCCATTCAACATGGACAATTTCGAGGTTCGCCCTGTGGGACACCGGGCCTACTATCCTCTTTTTTCCACCTCCAAACGCAGCAGAAAGATCAGAAAACTCTACGAAGAGGGAATGGACAACCTTCGCCAAGACGGTCAACTCGCCCCTATTTTTCATAAATGGGGCCACACGCTACCTCACTTCTACAAGTCCCACCCCTGATTTCAATATTCGGGCTTTTATGCCATGGAGACCCGTATGCAGCCCATCACCACATCCATTTTCGAACTGTTCAAGATAGGCCCGGGCCCCTCCAGCTCCCATACCATCGGCCCCATGAAAGCGGGCGCGGACCTCATGACATTGACCCGCGCGCTGCCCGTCGAGGTCAAATCAGAAGCCGACAGACTGGAAATCCGCCTGTTTGGGTCCCTCAGCGCCACCGGAGCAGGACACGGAACACGCAAAGCGATAATATCCGGCCTTCTCGGACACAGCCCGGAGCACTGCCCGCCTGAAGTGCTCGACAATCTTGACCGCTCACCATCCGAACAGCATGAACTTGATTTCACTGGGAATTTTATAACGTTCACGGCGTCTGACATCATCATGGATGCCGTTGAGCATGATTATCCGCATAGCAACACCATGATTTTCCGCCTTCTGAACAAAAAAGGAAAATCCCTCCTCGAGAGAGAATACTATTCCATCGGCGGCGGCTTTCTTCGCTGGCTTGGGTATGAAGAACCGCAGCGGGGAGAGCCGAAATATCCGTACTCCAGCATGGGCACGCTCAAAGAACATTTGACGCGAAACGACATCCGCCTGCACGAGTTGATACTGGAAAACGAAAAGGCCATCACGGGCCTGACGGAAGACGAAATATTTTCGAGACTTGATACTCTCATTGAGGTTATGGAGCACGCTGTTGAAAAAGGCATCACCACCTGCGGCAAGCTGCCGGGGCCCATCGGCCTCCACCGCAAGGCGCCCACCATGTATCAGCACGCCCGCAACGACCATTTTCAGGGCTCCGGATTCGTCAAAGCACTCAACGCCTATGCGCTCGCAGCTTCGGAAGAAAACGCCGCAGGGCACTGCGTAGTGACCGCCCCCACCGCCGGGGCCGCGGGGGTGATCCCGGCCATCCTTTTCGTTCTCAAGCGACACCTCGGGGCGCTCACGGACGAGATACGACAGGGGCTGCTCGCCGCAAGCGCCATTGGCTTTCTGGTCAAACACAACGCCAGCATCTCCGGCGCGGAGGTCGGCTGTCAGGGAGAGGTCGGCACGGCATCCGCCATGGCTGCGGCCATGTTGGCATACGCTCGCGGTTATCGCTTTCAAATCACCGAGAATTCAGCAGAAATCGCACTGGAACACCATCTGGGTCTTACCTGCGACCCTGTCGGCGGGTTCGTGCAGATTCCCTGCATTGAACGCAACGCCATGGGCGCCGTGAAAGCCTACAACGCCTACCTCATCGCCACCACGGTGGAAGCCGCCTACCACATGGTCGATCTCGACAAGGTGGTGCGGGCCATGAAGGAAACCGGACGCGACATGTCGCACAAATACAAAGAAACCTCCGAAGGCGGACTCGCACTCTCCATGACGGAATGTTAATTTTCGTTTTTCGAAAAATTATACATTTCGAACAACGAAACACGTAATGATGGCGTTATAATTTTATCCGTTTCAACCACCCTTCACACCTCCTACCCCCCTGACAACATTTAAAAAAAGTTTGCCCGACTCGTTCTTTTCTGCTAGTCCCACCTTGTCTTTCGTGAATGGATTGAAACGAGGAAAAAACGTGATTTCTTTCAAAAACGTCAACAAATGGTTTGGAGACCTGCACGTTCTCCAAAACATCAATCTCGAAATCGAGAAAGGCGAAGTGGTTGTCATCTGCGGTCCCAGCGGCTCGGGAAAGAGTACGCTCATCCGCTGCATCAACCGGCTTGAACCCATCCAGCAGGGCGACATCGTCGTGGACGGCATGAACGTGGGCGATGCGCGCACCAACATGACCACCCTGCGGGCCGAAGTGGGCTTCGTCTTTCAGTCCTTCAACCTCTACCCGCACATGACCGTGCTGGAAAACATCATCCTCGCCCCCACGCTCGTTCGTGGCATGACGCGCGGCGAAGCCACCGAAATCGGCATGCAGCTGCTCAAGAAGGTCAACATCCCGGACAAAGCGGGTGCCTACCCGACCCAGTTGTCCGGCGGCCAGCAACAGCGTGTCGCCATCGCTCGCGGTCTCGCCATGCAGCCCAAGATCATGCTCTTCGACGAACCCACTTCCGCTCTCGACCCCGAGATGATCAACGAAGTGCTCGACGTCATGAAGTCGCTGGCTCGCGAAGGTATGACCATGGTCTGCGTCACGCATGAGATGGGCTTTGCCCGCGAAGTGGCCGACAGGGTCATCTTCATGGATGAAGGGGCGATGGTGGAACAGAATACGCCGGAGGAATTCTTCCACAATCCGCAAAGCGAGCGGACCAAGGACTTTCTCAGCAAGATTCTCAGCCATTAGCAACAGGGCTCTTCGGGCCGGGCCCGGGGAGTCTTTGATGACAACTCAACCACAACCGAAGGAGAGGTTATGCGAGTTTTCAAAATCATGGCGCTGTCCGCCGCCATGCTGCTGGTCGCGGCCAGCATGGTCTTCGCCGGTCCCACCTACGATCGCGTGATGGGCGAAAAGGTCGTTCGCGCCGGTATTTCCAACAAAGGCAAACCGTTCGGCTTCATCAACGCCCAGAACGAGTGGGTCGGTTTCGACATGGACATGGCCAAGGAAATCGCCAAGCGCATTGGTGCCAAGCTTGAGCCGGTCGTCGTTAACAACAAGACCCGCATCTCCTTTGTGCAGACCAACCCGCCCAAGGTGGACATGGTCCTTTCCAACATGACCCACAAGCGCGTGCGTGACGAGAAGATCGACTTCTCCATCACCTACTTCTTCGACGGTCAGAAGTTCCTCGCACCCAAGGGCATGATCAACAAGCCCGAGGATCTCGTGGGCAAGAAGATCGGCTCCATGCAGGGCACCACTTCCATCGTCAACGTGAAGAAGTACTTGCGCTCCATGGGCGACAACAACCCCAAGGTCATCGGCTACCAGAACGAAGTCGAGATGTTCGAAGCACTGCGCTCCGGTCGCGTGCAGGCCATCTCCACCGACTCCACCCTGCTCATCGCGCTGGCTTCCAAGATGCCCGGCAAGTTCGAGCTGGTCGGTGAATTCATCTCCGACGAGCCCTACGGTGTCGGCCTGCCGGAAGACGATTCCGCATGGCGCGACCTGGTGAACTTCACCATTCAGGACATCTGGGCCGACGGCACCTACATGAAGATCTACAACAAGTGGTTCGGTCCGGATTCCGACACTCCGTTCCCCATGACTTCCAAGATCGAAATGTGGCCGTAAGCCGCAGGCAACCCGCATTGTAACGATCGGGTCCCGGGGCGGACGCCCCGGGACCCGTTTTCCAAGAAGAGCACATGCTTAATAGACTATTCGAGAAGACATGGGTCCAGAACACGACCCTGCTGTTCATCCTGGGACTGGCCGTCTATTATTTCGGCTTCGTCTTTCACTTCGACTATGACTTCAACTGGGGAGTCTTCGTCAACGAGACGCAGTACGGCCATATGGGCCTGCTCATGCTCAACGGCCTCCAGCTGACGATTTCCATCTCCATCTATTCGGCGGCGATAGCTCTCGGGCTGGGCACCCTCTTCGGATTGGCACGGCTTTCCAAGTTCAAACCGGTGTATGCATTTGCCTCGGCCTACGTCGAATTTTTCCGCAACACGCCGCTGCTGGTTCAGTTGTTTTTCTGGAACTTCGCTCTGCCAAACGCGTTTCCGCAGGAAATCCGCTACAAGCTTTTCGAGTACAACTTCGAATTCTGGGCCGCGACCATCGGTCTTGGTATCTTCACCTCCGCGTTCATGGCCGAGATCATCCGCGCAGGCATGCAGTCCATTCCCAAGGGACTCCTTGAAGCATCCTACTCCTCGGGCATGAGCTACGCCCAGACCCTTCGCAAGATCATTCTCCCGCTGGCATTTCGTGAAATCATCCCGCCGCTCGGCTCCGAGTTCCTCAACAACATGAAGAACTCCTCGCTGGCCATGACTCTCGGTGTCGCAGAGGTCTGTTGGTCCATGCAGGAAGTCGAGTCCCTGACCTATGCCGGCTTTGAGGCCACTGCCGCAGCCACGGCGATCTACCTTTCGCTTTCACTGGTCATTGCGGGTCTGTTGAACCTCGTGAACACCAAGCTCAAGCTGATGCCCGCCGGGAAGAAAACCTTCACAAGAAAGGTGGCGGATGCGTTTTTCCTGCCCTTAGAATTCGTTTGGGAGCTATTCGCACGGCCCATCAGACGGCTTACCAGAAAGAAACAGGGCTCTAAGCACCTGACTCCGCGACAGGAATTCTTCTTCCGCTTGCGCGGTCTGGCACGCATGACCCTGATCAACGGCGCCAAAACCATCTTCGTTGTCGCGCTTTTGCTGCTTATCTACCAGACCATCAAGGGCATCGCCTCCTTCAACTTCCAGGTGATATGGGACAACCTGCGGGCGCTGCTCATCTGGCGCTTTCCCAACGGCGGCAGCACCGAGCCTCTCTGGGGCCTCGGCGGCCTGTCCATGTCCATCTTCATGGCGGTGTTCTCCATATCGGTCAGCTTCGTCATAGGCCTGTTCGTGGGTATGGGACGCACCTCCAAGAACAATGCGATTCGCATTCCCTGCACCGCCTACATTGAGCTGATTCGCGGCAACCCGCTGATCATCGTCATTTTCTGGGTCTACTTCTTCCTGCCGATCATCATCAAATCGCAGATCGGCGTCTTCTGGAGCGCGACCTGGGCCATGACCGTGTTCTTCGGCGCCTACATCGCGGAAATCGTCCGCGGCGGTATCGAAAACATCCCGCCCGGGCAAGTCGAAGCCGCCCAGTCCACCGGACTCAGCTACTTCCAGACCATGCGCAAGGTGGTTCTGCCGCAGGCCCTGAAGCAGATGCTCCCGGCAATCGTCGGCATGTTCATCGCGGCCTTCAAGGACACCTCGTTGGCCTACATCATCGGCGTGACCGAACTGACCACTGCCGCGTACTCCATCAACAACCGCCTGATGCTCTACCCCTTCGAGATCTACACCACCATCGCGGTGCTGTACTTCCTTTGCTGCTTCGCCATGAGCCGCTATGCAAAACACCTCGAAAACAAGCTCAGTCCGGAAAAGGTGCGGCTCGAAATGTAACCCGCACATCCATTCACGAAACAGAAAAGGGAGGCTTTCGCCTCCCTTTTTTATTGCCTTCAAACCCTAATCCTCTCGAAAAATCACAAATCAGGGCTTCTTCTTGCCCTCTTTGCTACGCGGGTGCGCCTTGTCATAGACCTTCATGAGCTGTTGCAGATCAAGATGCGTATACCGCTGGGTAGTGGAAAGTCTCGCGTGGCCCAGCAATTCCTGCACACTGCGCAGGTCGGCTCCGGCCTCCAGCATATGAGTGGCGAAGCTGTGCCGCAGCATGTGCGCGTGCACTTCACGGGGGATGCCTGCTATCTCTGCCAGCCGGTTGAGAATTCGGTTGGCCTCGCGCCTGTTGAGTCGGCTTCCGCGCTTGCCGATGAACAGGGCGCGCTCACCGGAAACAGGCTTGAAGGACTGCCGTTGCTCCAGCCAGCGACGCACTCGCTCACCGGCCTTGCTTGTAAGCGGCACCATGCGCTCCTTGCCGCCCTTACCCATGACACGCACCACCCCGCTGTCCACATCGAATACATCCAGCCCGACCGCCTCGGATATGCGAAGCCCTGAGCCGTAAAGCAGTTCTGCAAGGGCAAGATTGCGAAGCCCCTCGGGATCGGGGGGCATGGCAGCTTCCATCATGCCGATGGCCTGATCCACGTTGAGCCCCCTTGGGTGAACCTTGTCCTGTTTGGGGTTGCGAACCCCGGCAGTCGGGTCGTGCCCGCTGATCCGCTTACGCGCGAGGAACCGGAAGAAAGCACGAACGCTCGAAAGCTTCCGAGCCACGGTGGTTTTGGTGACCCTTCGGCGATGCAGGTCGGCCATGAAGCCGCGCACGTCATCTCTGGCGATGTGTTCCGGCTGGTCGAGATCGAGTTTGCGGCCTTTCAGAAAGTCCTGAAACTGCTCCAGATCGGTCCCATAGGAGCGAAGCGTGGCGGGAGAATAGCCTTTTTCGGTACTCAGGTAGGCAAGAAAGCGCTTCCCGTATTCACCGACGTCGCGTTCATTCGTTTCGCTTGTCGATGACATAGGAACTCTTCGGGTTTTCCTTGGCTTTCTTCTTGAGCGCCATAGCGATGGCCGAAGCTTCGCCGTAGTGCTTGAGACGGCCCTCGGTGTTGATGACCACGGCAATGGATACGGCCATGAGCGGGAACGTGCGTTCATTGCCCTGCCTGTCCGTGGAGCGGATGAATCCCTGCTTGCGATCTTCTTCGTCGTAGAAATGCGGAACGATGGAGTCGAACGCATCAATAACACGCTTGCAGGATTCCTCGGCCCGGTCCGCCGGCACGATGTAGACGAAGTCGTCACCACCCACGTGTCCCACAAAGCTGCCTACGCCGCCAAGTCCGCGAATGGTATTGACGATGACCCGCGCCGACATCATGAGCACCTCATCCCCGCGCGAAAAACCGTACTTGTCGTTGAAAGACTTGAAATGGTCCAGATCGCAATAGGCGAGCGCGAATTCCTCGCCCGCGTCGATGAGCGACTGGATACGCTGGATTATGGAAGTATTGCCCGGCAGCTTGGAGAGCGGGTTGGCGTCGAGCGCACGCAGGGCGCGGCACAGGGTCAGGTTCACCCTGTCGCGGGCCTCCCCCTCTGTGAAGGGGCGCACAAGAAAGTCGTCCACCTCGATACGGTTCCAGTCCCACGGCTCGGTCATGTCCTCGGCATCCAGCACCAGCACGACCGGGAGCTGGCGGTAGACGTTCTCGCTCTTGACCAGCGAAGCCACCTCCTGTCCGCTGATGTCGCTCAGCCGGTTATCCACGATAAGCAGGTCCGGCGGCTCGTTGAAGAGATGCTCCACGGCACCGCGACCGTATTCGAACACCGTGATTTCCATGAGCTCTTCGGGCCACAGGGAGCGAAACAATTTGGCCAGCTCCGGGTCCGAGGACAGGACGAACGCCCGTTGACGACGGGAAAAGAGGGAATCGCTCATGCTTTTGTTCATGGTATCCAAGTAGCACCTGCGAGTGCAGACAGTAAAGGTTTCGACTACAGACAGTCGAGCTGCGCCTCGACGGCGCGCGCCACCGACTCCGGCGATTCAGCCATGCCGTCATCGATGAGCCCGATCTGCAGATTAAGCTCACGCTGCATGGGAATATTGTGCGGGTCGAAATATTCGCGCCACGCCTCGGCGGCCTTTTCCAGGTCTTCCGCGCGGGCGTAAGTCAGGCCGAGCAGGATCATGGCGCGCAGCTCCTTGGGTCGGCCGCGAAGAACCGTGCGAAACTCCGTGCGGGCCGGGATGTAACGTCCAGCCTTGTACATGGTCTCGCCAAGCCGCAGCCTGACGTCCAAGTCCTTTTCCTTCTTGAGATATTCGCGATAGAGTCGAATGGCCTCGTCCCAGTCCTCCGCGGCATAGGCATCGTTGGCCTCGCGGATCAGGGATATGGTGCCGCTGCTGGCCGCAATGGGACCGCAGGACTGTGGGTCATCCTTGCGAATACGGCGGACGGCTCCCATGAGGAAGTTCCGCCGCGATGCGTTGACCTTGTCGTTTTTCTTGGACATAACTCCCCCTGCGGCGAGATAATATCCGATTCCCGGAGCGGGTCAACCGCCCACAACGCATTCCCCGGAAAAATCGAATGAAAAGCGACCTCTGCGGCTGGACCGGCAGCGTCCTTCACATAGACCTGCAACGTGGCGAAAGCCGGACCGAGCATCCCGGCCCAGATTTTTATGCTACGTACTGCGGTGGCCGGGCCATGGCGGGAGCGTATCTGCGCCCGCACTGCACCCGGCAGTGGGACCACCCGCAAATGCCCGTCTGCATATTTACCGGGCCGCTGACTGGCACCGCCGCACCGGCATCGGGTCGTGCCAGCCTGATGACCCGATCCCCACTCACAGGAACCGTCATCGACTCGCCCCTCGGCGGACGTCTGGCCACGCAACTCAAGCAGGCCGGATGGGACGGTATCGTCATAACCGGAACGGCAGAAACGCTTGTCGGCATAGAGATCCGCGACCAGCGCGTTTCCATTGTGAACGCTGAACCCCATCAGGGAGCGCAGACCTCCGAGGTATTCGACTCGCTCCACGAACTAATGCCACCCGACGCTTCGGTTGCCTGCATCGGTCCGGCCGGGGAGCATCGTTCACCCATGGCGTCTATCATGGTTGATCGCTATCATCCCGCCGGACGCGGCGGCCTCGGGGCCTCTCTGGGGGCACGGAATCTCAAGTACCTGATGGTCACCGGTTCCGGGGACGTTACCGTGTACGACCCCGAAAAGCTCGCCGAAGCCGGATGCGAGATCATGCGGCTGGCCGCCGCATCGCCCGCGCTCATGGGACCCAACGGCTTTGCCCGAAACGGCACGGCCGTCCTGCTGGACCTTACGGACTCCCGGCGCATGATGCCCACGGACAATTTTAGCAAGACACACTTTCCTGCAGCACACGCGTTGAACGCCCCAGCATTCAACGCACGGTACCATGCCCGGCCCCACGGCTGCGAAGGCTGCCCGATCCACTGTCACCGGATGGCCGATGATGCTCGCAGCATTCCCGACTTCGTCAGCCTGTCCCACCTGACGGCACTGATCGGCAACACGGACATGGAACTTACCATGAAAGCCTTCGACCTGCTGAACCGCCTCGGACTGGACGCGGTTTCAGCGGCTGGGACGCTTGCTTGCGTGCGCGAGATCACAGGCAGGGACTTTGATGAAAACACGCTTTTGCCTGCGCTCCATGAGATGGCTTCCGGAAAGGGACCGGGAGCAGGATCAAGGCGCTATGCCGCGGAGCACGGTGAACCGGAACGTTCCATGACCTCGAAAGGCCTGGAGTTGCCTGCATTCGACCCGCGCGGCGCTTACGGCACGGCGTTGGCGGTGGCGGTCAGCACCGTTGGCGGCTGCGATCAGCATGCCTACCCGGCAAGCCATGAAATCCTGCGAAAACCTGTCGCCACGGATCGCTTCACCTTCTCCGGAAAGGCACGCATCATCAAGACCTCCGAGGATGTCCTCGCTGCGGCAGATTCCCTCACGGCCTGCCGATTCATCTTTCTCGCTGCCGGGCTTGAAGAGTACGCTAAGGCCGTAAGCGCAGTCACCGGAATGGACATGGATCTGAAGACACTACAGATAATCGGGGAACGCGCCTGCTTCAACGAGCGCACCATGAACGCGCTCAACGGTTTCGACGCAACCCATGATGACCTGCCGCCGCGTTTCTTTACTGAGGAAGGTTCCTCCGGTGATGGAATCCGCATCAGCCCTTTGAACCGGGAGCAGTTCCTGCAAGCCCGCGCCGCATATTACCATATCCGTGGGCTCGACGAGAAAGGGTTGCCGCTGAAGGAAAAGGCCCATGAACTCGGCATGGAACCAATGCAGGACGGTGACTCAGCATGAAGGAACTGCTGAACAAATATGCCGACAAGATGGTGCGGCACGGACTGGCCGAGGCAAACACCCCGCTGCTGGGCGGCCGGGACGCCCTTACACAATGGAACCGAGAGGATGCGAACCGCAAGGTGTTCGAACAGGTCTTCGAACTCATGGATGTCGGCTCACTGGTTTTCGCCCGGCCCGCCGAGCCGTATACCGACATTATAGATTTCCTCGCCTCCCGGCACGGCTCATCCATCCGCCCGAGGGACTGCGAGACGCGCACCTTCCTGCACGACATCCCGGTGACTGAGTCTTTCGAGCCGCAGGCCGTGGCAGACGCTCTTTTCCGGCGCAAGGCCGCAGTAATTCCGGGCAAAGGGGTGGTCAGCTTCGGCACTGTCAGCCCTGAACAGGGATTCGTCTTCTATTCCTCGGTCTGCTTCGCCTGTTTTGTCCTTTTCTTTTCCGACTACCTGGCGGCCTGTGAATCCGGCGGGCCCGACCCGGAATTTCAAGCCGTATTCGAGAAGGTCACATCCCGACTTCCTGTCCCACCGAGCGCCGACCCAAAACTGGCGAACGGACCGTTCGCGGATCGCGAGACAGCGCTTGCCGCCATGGCGGAGGCCGGGCGGGCCGTGGTGGATTACGGCTTGGTAGATTCGTTTTTCGGCAATCTCTCCTGCCTGATCGACAATACGGTGCTCATCAGCCAGACCGGAAGCTCCCTTGACGAACTGGAAGGCTGCATCGACCCGTGCCCGCGCGACGGCTCATCCTGCGCCGGACTCACGGCATCCAGCGAGCTGTCCGCCCATGAGGGAATCTATGACAGAACGAACGCCCGCTGCATCCTGCACGGTCACCCGAAATTCAGTGTGATCATGTCCATGGTCTGCGACGAAGCGGAGGAATGCGAGAACGCTTCGCACTGCCACATCCGTTGCCGGGAGCCGCGCACGGTCGGAGGCGCGCCCGTGGTTCCGGGGGAGGTGGGCACCGGCCCCACCGGACTCTGCAACACCCTGCCACCTGCCATGGCACATTCTCCCGCCGCCATCGTACACGGCCACGGCGTCTTCGCGGCATCGGACGCAGATTTCAACAAAGCCTTTCGGTTGCTGCTGGCAACCGAAAAACGCTGCCACGATGAATATTTCCGCAGAATAACCGCAAGCCAGCCGCACATTGTGCACACTGAAGAATACTGATAAGGCCCGGACATGCCCGACGAAATAATGAAACCTGTCAGTCTCAAACACGCTTCACTCTTCACCGGCCTGACCCTCGGCATCACCTGGATCGTGGAAGCGGTGATGATCGTCAACGGCTTCAGCGCCGAACGACTTCTCGAACCCGGCGCCATGCTGTTGCTCGTGGCCGTCATGTGGGTGCCGGGCGTATGCGCCCTGATGGTCAATATGCTGGCGGGCAGACCGCTCTCCGCGCTCGGCCTGCGTTTCGGCTCATGGAAACCGTATGCCGCCACCGTTTTCCTTGTGCCTCTGATATTCATGGCATCCTACGGGCTGACCTGGCTTCTGGGCATTTCCGAGCCGGACTGGACCATGAAAACCCTGCTGCAATCCATGCGCATGTCGCCCGGCGCGGAAGCGCCCGCCTACCATGCGCTGCTCATCATGCTCCCTGCGAGCGCGTTGCTCGGCCCCATCTTCAACTTTCTGGCAGCGCTCGGGGAAGAGCTTGGCTGGCGCGGCCTGCTGCTGCCCTCGTTCATGCAGCTGGGCAAGCTGCGAGCCTACCTGCTGCTCGGGCTCATCTGGGGCATCTGGCATTTGCCGCTGATTCTCGTCGGCTTCAACTACCCCGGCCACCCCTTTGTCGGGGCCCTGCTGATGTGTTTTGGCACCATCGCCATCGGCACGTTCATCAACGAATTTGCGCTGGCCTACCGCAGCACCCTTCTTGCCGCATTCATTCATGCCGCCATCAACGCTCAGGCCTACGGCGTCTGGAAATACATTTTTCCGGACAACAACCCGGTGCTGGGCGGCGACACCGGCCTGACGGGAATCATCTGCTGGCTTGTCGCGTCGCTGCTCGTCTTCTTCTGGTTCAGAAAACTCGGCACCCCCCGCTCTCCGCAGTCATAATCGAAGCCTCTACCAGGCGGCAGGGCAGTGTTTTCAACACCCCGCGACCCACATTGGTAAAACAGCTGTTTTCCTCAACCATCGCGCAACGGTTGGCAGAAACCAACACTTGCGCTATGGTGCGCTAAACTTTGGAGCATGTTCATGGGCTGGTTGGTCACAGTAGTCAGTGTGGCGGTATTCATAACCGCCTACCTCGGGTTGCGCGTCATTCGACCGCTGCCCTTTTCGGCGTGGACCAAGCGCCTGCTGTTCCTGCTGGTGGCCCTTCTGGTCATAGGCCAGCGCTTTACATGGGTTTTCCGCTTCAACGGCTACCACCATGAGCTTATCGACGGCCTTGACCTCGCCGGGTACACTTTCCTCGGCTTTGTCTCGTCGTTCATGATGATGCTTCTAGCGCGCGACCTGTTGTTCATCGTGCTGCGCATCATCAACTACCTTCGCCCCAAGGACACCCGGCGCATCTTCTTCAAGGAGAAACAGCGCAACACCCGTCGCGCATGGCTCAATGCGACCAACGCCCTGATTCTGGCCGTGGCCATTCCTCTCACGGCGTATTCGACTCACATAGCCCGCGGCCTGCCCGGGGTCACCGAAGTGGATATCGCCGTGTCGGACCTGCCGAAACAGCTCGACGGCTACACCATCGCGCAGGTCACCGATACCCATGTGGGCCCCACACTCAAGGGGCCGTGGGTGGATCAGCTTGTGGATCTGATAAACGCTCAGAACCCGGACATGATCGTCCATACCGGCGACATGGTGGATGGCCGCGCTTGGTGGCTGCGCCCGGACGTGAAGCACTTCGAGGAGCTTGAAGCCCCGCACAAGTTCTTCATCACCGGCAACCATGAATACTATTCCCATGCGCTCGAATGGATCGAAGAAGCCCGATCGCTGGGATTCACGACGCTCGTCAATGAGAGCGAGGTGGTTGAAGTGAATGGAGCACGGATTCTCGTGGCCGGCGTTCCGGACAGCAAGGCCGGACGCTTCTACGACGAACACACTCCAAAGCCCGGAAAAGTGATGGACCAGGCCGGGGAGCACGATTTTTCCCTTCTGCTGGCCCACCGGCCGGACATGATAGACGCGGCCGACGAGGCGGACTACGATTTGCAGCTTTCCGGTCACACGCACGGTGGACAGTTCTTCCCGTGGACCTTCATCGTGGGCTGCTTCAACCCGTACGTGTACGGGCTGCACCACCATGGCGACACCGCGCTTTTCGTTTCACGCGGCGCCGGATACTGGGGACCTCCCATGCGCCTCGGCGCACCTCCGGAGATCGTTTTGATCAAACTTAAACGCAAATGACCCGCAACGCTTTGCCTTTTTGTCTTGACGGCAGGCGCGCCATGGCATACGCCGGGGCACGTCCCGTTCTCATAAACGGGTTTCGCCACACCTTTCACGTCCCCCGCTGACACAGCTTCACCTCTGCATCGGATGGAAAGGCGGCCCGACCGCCGCGGCATCGTGCGCTCTGCGGCGGCGATTATTCGCACGAAAAACAATCAGGAAAAAATGAATCCATTCAAGAAACTTGGCCTTTCCGACAACGTAGTCGACGCTCTCGAAAAAAAGGGCTTCACCGCCCCGACCCCCATTCAGGAACGCACCATTCCCATGCTCCTCGCCGAAGAGGCGGACATCGTGGGTCAGGCGTCCACCGGAACCGGCAAGACTGCCGCTTTCGGACTGCCCATCATCGAACATGTCGTGGAAGGCGAACGGCATGTCCAGTCCCTCGTTCTGGCCCCCACGCGTGAACTCGCCATTCAGGTTGCCGACGAGATCAACTCCCTCAAGGGAAACAAGAAACTCCGCGTGCTCCCCGTCTACGGCGGCCAGTACATCGGCCTTCAGCTCAAAAGCCTCAAGCAGGGAGCCGACGTTGTCGTGGGCACTCCCGGTCGTATACTCGACCACCTGAACCGCGGCTCACTCGACCTTTCCCGCATCGGCATGGCCGTGCTCGATGAGGCCGACGAGATGTGTGATATGGGCTTCATCGAAGACATCCGGGAAATTCTCTCCCGCAGCAACGCGGAACGTCGCACGCTGCTCTTCTCCGCCACCATGCCGGATCAGGTCATGCGCATCGCCTCCGAATTCATGGGCGACTACAAGACCGTTGCGGTTAAGGCCAAGAAGAACGAAGTCCCCCTGACCAAACAGATTTTCCATGAAGTTTCGGAGTCCGACCGTTTCGAAGCGCTTTGCCGCGTCATCGATGTGGAACCCGACTTCCGCGGCCTCATTTTCTGCCGCACTCGTGCCGATACGGACGAAGTGGCCCGCAAGCTCGCCGAACGCGGTTACCCGGCCGAACCCATCCACGGCGACCTGAACCAGTCTCGCCGCGAACAGATTCTCGGCAAGTTCCGCAGCGGGGCCAGCGACATTCTCGTTGCCACCGACGTGGCTGCCCGCGGCATCGACGTTCCGGACCTGAGCCACGTGGTGAACTTCGCCCTGCCGCAGGATCCCAAGACCTTCGTGCACCGCGTGGGACGCACCGGACGTGCCGGCAAAAAGGGCGCGGCCATCACGCTCATCACACCGCGTGAGTTCCGCAAGCTCATGTTCATCTGCCGCACCTCGGGCATTGAGATTACCAAGCAGCCGCTGCCCAAGGTCGAGGATGTCATTTACTCCAAGAAGAAGCGCATCGCCTCCGAGCTGGACGAAATACTGGCCACCGAAAACTTCGAGACCTACCTGCCGCTGGCACGAGAGTTCATGCAGGAGCGGGATCCCGAAGAAGCCATGGCAGCGCTGCTTCGCTATGCCTTCGGTGAAGAACTGGAGCACGACGCCTACCGCGAAATCCGCGAAGCCCAGCGCAACGACAAGGGCGGCCGGGTTCGCATGATCGCCAACATCGGCAAGAATCAGGGCATGAACCCCAAGAAATTCGTGGACTTCCTTGTAAACCGCACCAAAACCAGACCGTTCAAGATCCAGAACGTGAAGGTGCAGGGCAACCGTACGAGTTTCACGGTTCCCGAAGGTGAAGTGAAATTTATTCAGCGAGGACTGAATCGCTTCCCTGGCAAGGATGGACAGCCTTTCTGCTCGAAAGCCTAGCTCCGACCCCTCGAAATAAGACAACAAATCGACCGGGACGGTAATCGTCCCGGTCTTTTTTTACGCTTGACGCAATGTACCAAATCGCACAGGAGGTCCATTTTCAAAGCACGACAATTGACACTTGCATTTTCCTTTTGATAGAAATGACCCACTCTAAATTTGCTTTAGGCAAGTCTTAAACACAACAGGGACACTTTGATGAAAAAAGTTCTCGACAACCTTGATAAAAGACTCGTGGCAGCTCTTACCGAAGATGGACAGTCTCAGGTGGGAAAGCTGACCGAGCGTTTGGGAGTTACTCCTCCTACCGTCCGCTCGCGCATGAAGAACCTTATTTCCGCAGGCGCGCTCAAGGTGGCGGGCCTCGTGGACCCCATGCGCACCAAAGGCCTTACCGTCGCTCTCGTGGGGATCACCCTCCAGAGCCATAAGCTGCTTGATGAAAAACTTGAGCAGATCGCCAACCTCGACCGCGTCAACTGGTGTGCCGTGGTCACTGGCAGATACGACCTGATCGTGGAAATCGTTTGTACGGAAAATACCAGCGATCTCTATGACTTCCTTGACAAAGATCTTTCACAGATCGGCGGCGTGGGATCGAGCGAATCCTTCATGGTCATGAAGTCGCGCCGCAAATGGCTGCTTCTCCCTGAGGCCGTAACCCGGCTTTTCAGCGCAGAATAATCGTGTAGTTGCCATGAACTAGTATCCCTCAAGCGTAAGGAGACAGGACAATGATCATTGGTATCCCCAAGGAAATCAAAACCCTCGAAAATCGCGTTGCCATGACCCCCGGTGGCGTGGAAAGCCTTGTCCGTCAGGGCAATGAAGTGCTGGTGGAAGCCGGAGCCGGAGTGGGCAGCGGGCTAAGCGACGAGGAATTCTCCGCCGCAGGCGCCAAGATGGTTTCCGCAGAGGAAGCCTGGGGTGCCGAAATGGTCATCAAGGTCAAGGAACCGCTGGAAAGCGAATACAAGTTCCTGCGCAAGGACCAGCTCCTGTTCACCTACCTGCACCTTGCAGCCGCCGAGCCCCTGACCAACGCGCTGCTTGAGGCCGGAACCGTGGGCGTTGCCTATGAAACCGTGCAGATGCCTGACGGCTCCCTGCCCCTGCTGACCCCCATGTCCGAAGTGGCGGGCCGCATGGCTACTCAGGTGGGCGCGCATCATCTTGAAAAGAATCAGGGTGGTCGCGGCATGCTGCTCGGCGGCGTTCCGGGTGTTCCGCCGGCAAAGGTCGCCGTCATCGGCGGCGGCATCGTGGGCACCAACGCCGCACGCATGGCAATGGGCATGGGCGCTTCCGTGAAAGTGCTCGACCTCTCCCACCGCCGTCTCCAGTACCTCGACGAAGCCTTTGACGGCCGCCTGATGACCGTCAGCTCCACCGAGCCCAACATCCGTGAAGCTCTCAAGGAAGCCGACCTTGTCATCGGCGCAGTGCTCATTCCGGGCGCCAAGGCTCCCAAGCTTGTGACCCGCGAACTGCTCAAGACCATGAAACAGGGCTCCGTCATCGTTGACGTTGCCGTGGACCAGGGCGGCTGCGTGGAAACCATCAAGCCCACCACCCACGACAACCCGACCTACGAGGTGGAAGGCGTCGTTCACTACGGCGTTGCAAACATGCCCGGCGCAGTGCCCCGCACTTCCACCTTCGCGCTGGTGAACCAGACCCTGCCCTACGCCATGCGCCTTGCGCAGAAGGGTGTGGCCGCGCTCAAGGACGACCCGTCGCTGGCCCTGGGCCTGAACACCATGCACGGCACCCTGACCTGCCCCGCGGTCGGCGAAGCATTCGGCATCGATTCCATCACCCCGGAAGCGGCGCTGAAAAACGCATAGTCATCATCTGCCATCCTGCTTGCGGGATGTCGTAAAAAAAGGCCGGAACCCTCGGGTTCCGGCCTTCGTATTTGTGAAGCAGATCCTTTCGTTATTCGCGGCTATTGCGCTTCCAAAGCTCATTGTCATGGATATCGCGCAGGTGCCCGGCATTCTCCGTATCGCCAAAGAGCAGCTCGGACATGGCTTCGTAATCCGGCGGCTCCTCAAGGTTGTCGGTGATGCGCTTGACAAGATAACTCACCGCCCGAACCCAGAGCATGTCCGCACTGGCCACGTCGGGCTGGATGCTGAGGGTCTGACGTTCGTAATTCAGCTTGAAACAGAACGTGCGGAAAAGCACCTGTTGGATATTGTTCAGATCTTTGGCCGTCGCCTCGATTCCCTTGGCCTTCAATCGTTCGTCGAGTTTCTCGCGAAAGAGCGGATAGCCCGAAATTTCGCCGTGTTCCACAAAAAGCGCGAAAGTCTCGCGGATGCCGGTGGTCAGCAGCGTCGGATCCGGCAGGTGAACATGCTGTTTCTGAAGGATCAGTTCGTAGGGATGCAGTTTGCGCGCGTTGGTTTCCAGTCGCGCGAGGTCCTCGGGCGACTTGAGGGAGATGTGGTGGTCGTGCTCGCCGTTATGGATGCTGATGACGTCCTGACAGGATTCGAGGAACGACTTGAAGGTCGAGAAACCGTAGTTACTCTCGTCAAAGGCCGGATCGAGCCTAATGAGCATGGGCTTGATGGCCGCCTTGACTATCTTCGTCTCTCCTGTCTCCGCCGCAATGCGTCCCAGTGCCTTGATCAGCAACTTCTTGGCATCTTCCAGATCTCCGGCCTCGTAGCCCTCCTTCTCCAGACTGGAGATGGACGAAGACTTCACCAGCAGCGAAGAATAGTACTTGAACTGGTTGCAGGACTTCATCCAGTACTGGTTGGTGGTCTCGCGAACGCCGATGCCGATTATCCGTTTGCCTCGCTGCCTGACCTTCTGGGCCAGAGCGACGTAGTCCGAATCTCCGCCGATGACCACCACGGTGCTGATGTGCGGATTCAGAGTGATATCCTCAATGGCGTCGATGGCCATGCGGATATCCGCACCGTTCTTGCCGTGGGATCCTCTGGGAAACATCTGCACCAGATCCACCGCATGATTTTGCAGGTCGAAACTGTACCCGAAGAAGAAGCTCCAGTTTCCATAGGCCTTGTTGATATTGACTTCGCCGACGGAGTTGATGAACTCCATGATGGAATTGATATCCACCAATGCAGGCTGGCGCGAGTGCCGGTTCATTTTGTCTCTGTACCAGTGCGGTCCATACCGCAGGGTGCAAAGTGACGCGTGAATGTTCTCGAAATCCCAGTAAAGCGCTATCTGTTCTGCACGGCTCACATGTACTCCGTTGTTTTATGGACCCTTGTAAATAAGAAACGGTCCGTTCATGCCATACGCAAGAACGGACCGTAACATGGTTTTCAAAAAAAAAGCCAGCCTATAGACCGTGGTCGCGCATATGCGCGTCGAGCACGTTGTCCACCTTGACCAGTTTGCTGCAAATGCGTCCATTTTCAATAGTGTAACGGGTCACTTCCCATTCCAGCTGATCAATGTATTCAACGGCGCCGCGGCCTTCATCGGCCATCACTTCGGCCATGAGTTCCAGAAAGTCTTCCACCATGAGGTACTTTCCCTCATGGTCCACCCTGAGGACGTTGTCCTTGTACTCCACCTGCTCGAATGGAATCTCATCCCGGATGCGTTCAAACTTGTCCGGGGTCAGGCCGTGAAAGTCACCGTAGACTCGTACGTCTTCCATAGCTTTCGCCTCCCGGCACCGGACGCGGTGCCATGCTTTTTATATTCCAGAGGGAAACGGGATACAATCAGGCGGAGTGTCTGTCCAGTCTTTGCAACGTTTCGGCCAGACTTGTCCAAAGCAGACGGCTGTCAATCTCGGCCAGTCGGACTGCCTGTGCATCGTCATACTTGGTCTCCAGCTTGAACTTGTTGCCCATGACGTGCCCCATCTGCTGCGGTGTGGTGGCCTTGGCGAGGCTGGAGTGCTGGACATGACGCACGGCCAGCGTTCCGCAGTAGACGGCGGACATTCCGGCCAGCGCGCTGCGCAGATCCCGTTCGAGGTCGTCGAACTGCGACGGATTGAAACGGACGTCAAAGGCTCCTGCCTTTTCCACCGCCTTCATGCTTACCAGATGGCAGCAGCCGGAAACAGAAAGACAGGGGCGATCATAGCTGAACAGTCCGTCATCCAGCGCACCGGAGCAGGAGTCGAAAAGATTGATCCTTCGCGGCATCTCGCCCGGCTCTCCGGCCGAAGGCGGCACGGGAAGCAGGTTGTAGTCTGCGGACTGAAGACCATAGGGAGAGTCTGCGGAAGTTATGCGGCACCCAACCACTCCGGCGTCAGGATCAAGCCGCGACGCGCCTAGCAACTTCAGAAGCCAGTCCGGCGGCAGCACCACGTCATCGTCCAGAAAGGCCGCCCAGCGGCAGGCTCGCACCTCGGGCAACGACAAAAGCCAGTTCCGCGCCGGAGGCGCACCGATATTAATGGGCAGGGTCACGGTTTGCAGCCGGTCGCCAAACCACTCCTTGGCGGTCCGAAAGACGTCCTGCATGTGATCCGTGGAACCATTGTCCAGAAGGAAAATCCGCGCCTGTCCGATTTCGCTTTTGCGAAGCGACTCCAGCGTGCGCAGCATGAGGTCGGCCTTGTTCCAGGAATAGGCCAGAATAGCCACCTCATCGGCGGTGGGCGGCGCAGGAAGCGGCAACGGGTTGCGAAGCGAGTCCAGCTTGAGCAGCAGATTGGTGTGCCACGGCATTTTGAGCACCAGCCGTTCAAGCAGGTCGGTCCCCTCTTCCGTACGGCCAGAGCGTATCAACAGCTCGGCGCGATGATAGGCGGGCCAGAAGCCCCATACCGAGGCGTCCACGCGGTCCACGGCCTTGATAGCCTCGTCCGGTGGTGACATGTGAAAGGCGGCCTCGGCACGCAGACGCGGCAGCAGCGGCGCCAGTTCACCGTCGAAAGACAGGGAGGACAAAGCGGCCTCAAGCAGCGATTCGCTGCCGAAACGCAACAAACCGTCCCAGCACAGGCCGAGCCATGCGACACCTTCCGGTCGCGCCAGCCGCGGCATGAGAAATTTAATGGCGTAGGACGGGTCGCCGTTGAGCATCACCTGCTCCCACAGTTCGGCGTCGTCTTCCGGAAGCTCGGTCAGGTGCGTGGAGAGATGCTCGAAAAACCGTCGAGCCTGTTCCGGCAGAAAAGGCCTCGCGGCGTTGAAGGACGCAAAGCGGGTCAGGAAATCCCGGTCGAACGGCTGCCGGGCGATGGTCCACCAGCCCACTCCGCACCCTGCGGCGGCGGCATCCGGAGACTCGTTGCCGAGCAGGTCCAGCGCATGCATGAGGCCGCGAATATGATCGCTCTGCACCACCCCGAGAATCCAGCCGGGGTACCGCGTCCGCATCAGTTCGAAAAAACCGGGGCCGGGCACCGGGACGTCGGGCAGCAGGGGATCAGCCATGGGCCAACTCCTTCAGATCCTTGAGAATGATATCTGCCGCGCGCCCCGCCGCTCCCGGCTCGCCCAGCATATTCCTGAGCTGCCGCAGGTCCTCGCGGACGGCTTCGAGTCGGGCGGAATCCTCCATCCACGACAGGGCCTGCCCGAAAAGCGCGTCCGCCGTGGCGTTCTCCTGCACCATTTCCGGAAACACCTCCCGGCCAAAAATCAGGTTGGGCAGGCTGATGAAGTCCACGTTCACGATCATGCTGCCGATCAGATACGTGAGCTTGGAGAGACGATACGCGATAATCGAGGGCGTGCCCACAAGCGCAAGCTCCAGCGAGACGGTGCCCGATGCCGCAAGGACGAACGAACAGCGGCGCATGCCCTCATATCGGTCATCCGGGTCCACGATGTCCACCGGCAGCTCTTCCGGCCAGAATTCCATGAGCCGCTCCACCGGCATCCCGGGCGCTCGAAACAGGCTGAAGCGTACCGCCGGATTGCGCTCCCGGAGCCGCTTCGCCACCTCGGTGAACTCCGGCAGAAGCGTGGAAATCTCCTTGTTCCGGCTGCCGGGCAGGATGCCCACGCGCTCCGGCTCGGGATCAATGCCCTGCAACCGGTCGAGCGGCACCTCGTCCACCAGCGGGTTGCCGATGTAGGAAACGTCCATGCCGTACTGCGCGTAGAAATCTTTTTCGAAAGGCAGAATGCAGAACACGTCCCGCACGTTTTCGCGCAGGAATTTGGCCCTGCCCGAACGCCACGCCCAAAGCTGTGGACTTATATAGTAATAGACGGGAATCCCCATCTTGCGGGCCATCCTGGCGACGCGGAAGTGAAAATCCGGGCAGTCGAGCAGGATGATGGCCCGAGGCCGCTCGCGGCGGAAATCACGTTTGAGTTTCCCCAGCAGGCGGATGATGCGCGGCAGTCCGGCAAAGACTTCGGTCAGCCCCACGAGGGATATCAGACTCATGGGATAGCGCACATCACAGCCCGCGCGCTCCATGGCGGGACCGCCCATGCCCATGATGGAGAGCGATGAGTCGCGCCGTTTGAGCTCTCTGCAAAGAACCGCGCCGTGCAGATCGCCAGATGCCTCGCCCGCGCTTATCCATACGGGCCCGTCCGGATTCATCAAATTCATGAGCGGACAGTAGCCCGATCCCGCCGTGCGCGCAAGCGGTGTGAGATGGGCTTGCCATCCGATTCACAAGCGGGTACCAAGGGCCCACGTTTTCCGCAAACAAACACCTATAGGAATAATGACCATGATGAACGTAGCTGTCATCGGACTCGGCTGGATGGGCCGGGTTCACCTGAGAAATTATACGGAGATGCCCGAAGCCAACGTGGTGGGCGTCATGGACGTCAACGCCGAAGCTCTGGCCGAAGTCAACGAACAGTTCGGTGTGCCGACCTTCGACGACGTGGACAAGCTGCTCGAACAGGACATCGACGCCGTCAGCGTCTGCGTCCCGACGATCCTGCACCACGAAATCGGCCTCAAGCTCATCGACAAGGGCATCGCCCTGCTGATGGAAAAGCCGCTGGCCGCCACCGCCGAACAGGGTCAGGAACTCGTGGATCGCGCCAAGGCCGCCGGCGTGCCGCTCATGGTGGGCCACATCGAACGCTTCAACCCGGCCGTGCAGCGCGTGAAGGAGCTGGTGGGGGACGACATGATCTCCATCACCATCGAGCGCGTGGGCCCTTACCCGCCGCGCATTCAGGACGTGGGAGTGGTCAAGGACCTCGGTTCCCATGATCTGGATCTGGTGCGCTTCCTCACCGGCTCGGAGTTCAAGACGGTGTACGCCGTGACTTCCACTTCCCTCGGCAAGCACGAGGACACCGCACTCATCACCTGTGAAATGGAAAACGGCGTGCTGGCCAACATCAGCACCAACTGGGTCACGCCGTACAAATCCCGCAAGATCAACGTTGCCTTCGAGTCCAAGTACATCGACTGCAACCTCGTCACGCAGGAAGTGAAGGAATACTCTGCCTTCTCCACCTACGACAAATCCTACTCCGTGCGCGAATGGCCGCTCGTCTACAAGGAGCCCGTGCGCGCCGAGCTGAACGCCTTCCTCGGTGCCATCAAGGAAGGCAAGCCCATGCCCATCAGCGGCGAAGACGGACTGGAAGTGCTGCGCACCTTCGACCGCATCTTCACCTGCGGCTGCTAACGACAGCGAATACCGGACAAAAGAAAAGCGGGACGGCCATGGCCGTCCCGCTTTTTTACATTCGCAGGAACCCGATTAGAATTCCAGATGATTGGGCGTCCTCGGGAACGGGATGGCGTCGCGGATGTTGCCCACGCCGGTCACGAGCATCAGCAGGCGCTCGAAACCAAGGCCGAAACCCGCGTGCGGCACGGAGCCGAACCGGCGGGAATCCAGATACCACCAGTATTCTTCTTCGGAAAGATCCATTTCCTTCATGCGGGCATGGAGCACGTCGAGGCGTTCCTCACGCTGAGAACCGCCGATGATCTCGCCGATGCGCGGCACGAGGCAGTCCATGGCCGCCACGGTCTCGTTGTCATCATTCATGCGCATGTAGAACGGCTTGATGGTCTTGGGATAGTCGTAGACGTACAGCGGCTGCTTGAACTTTTCCTCGCACAGAAAGCGCTCATGCTCGGTCTGGAGATCCATGCCCCATTCCACCGGGTACTCGAACTTCTTCTTGGTCTTCTTGAGGACGTTGATGGCCTCGGTGTACGGAAGGCGGATGAACTCGTTTTCGAGAATGGTTTCCAGCGTGGGCATGAGGCTCTTGTCCACCCACTTGGCGAAAAGCTCCACGTCATCCGCGCAGTTGTCGAGGATGTGGCGCACGAGATACTTGATCATCACTTCGCCGAGATCCATGTCGTCCGCGAGGTCCGCAAAAGCCATTTCCGGTTCGATCATCCAGAACTCGGCCACGTGGCGCGGGGTGTTGGAATTCTCGGCGCGGAACGTGGGGCCGAAGGTGTAGACGTCGCCCAGCGCGAGGCTGAACATTTCGGCTTCAAGCTGACCGGAAACCGTAAGATGCGCGGGTTTTCCGAAGAAGTCCTCTTCAATGGACGACTTGCAGCCGTGCTCAAGACAGGTGACGCGGAACATCTCGCCCGCGCCTTCGCAGTCCGAGCCGGTGAGCACCGGCGTGTGCACGTAGAAGAAGTCCTTCTCGGCAAAGAATTTGTGAATGGCCTGCGCCAGCTCGGAGCGGATGCGGAACATGGCCCCGAACTTGTTGGTGCGCGGACGCAGATGCGCGATGCCGCGCAGGAACTCGTCGGAGTGGCGTTTCTTCTGCAGCGGGAAGGTCTCGGGATCGGCCTCGCCAAGCAGCTTGAGCGATTTGCCACGGACCTCCCACTTCTGTCCCTTGCCCGGCGACTCCACCAGCTCGCCTTCGATGGCCACCGATGCGCCGGTGCCGATCTTGGCAAGCTCGGCTTCGATTTCAGGCGTGTGGTCGATGACCGTCTGAATGTTTTTCAGACAGGAACCGTCATTGAGTTCGAGAAAGGAAAATCCCTTGCTGTCGCGCTTGGTACGCACCCAGCCCTTGACCACGATCTCGGGCATTGCGCTTTCAGCATTCAGAAGGGCCTTGATTTTCGTTCTTTTCATCATATCCCCCGGAAAAACTTTTTCGGTCTTTCTAGCCCTTCACCCAACAAATGGCAACGCCCACTGTTGCGTCCCGCGTGCGCGTGATATACAACCCCTGCACCGAATGCACGCAATGCTATCAAAAGGACTCGTACAGATATGGCTTTCTTTTCCAAACTGAAGAAACTCTGGCAAAGCCCGGACGAAGTCGCCCGGCAAGCCGTCGAGGACTACGTTCAGGACAAGGGCATCGAAGTAGACCTGCCCGAAGCCGCGCCGGAGAAGGCTCCGGAACCCGAAGCCCCCAGCGCCGAACTACAGGCCGAAGCACAGCCCGAACCGCAGCCCGAGGCCGCCGCCCCCGCTCACGAAGCCGCACCCGTCGAAGCACAGGACTGGCAGAAAGAGCTGACCCTTTCCCTGCGTCAGGCCGAACCGCGCCTTTCCGAATGGCTCTCCGTCATCCTTGAAGACATCGACGAAGCCGGTGACCGCCTCTGGCAGCGTCTCGCCTTTCTTTTCGAAAGCCTCGGGGCCCCGGCCGACGAAGCGCAGGACTTCATCGCCCGCTTCCGCCAGTGGCTGGACGACATGGGCTACGAGTCCGTTGACGAATTCCGCTCCGAACTTCAGTACCGCCTCGCCCTCGCTCTGGACCTCGAAGACGAGGAAGACGAGCGCGACAGGTTGTTCCTCAAGCTCTCCGAAGGCATCACCAAGACCAAGGAGACCCTCACCAAGCACATCGACAGCATGCTGGCCAGCCACGACAGCATGGACGATGATTTCTGGGAGGAGTTCGAGGAAATCCTGATCATGGCCGACGTGGGCATGGAGGCCGCCAACCAGCTCATGGAAAGCCTCAAGTCCCGCGCCAGAAAGGCCGGAACTACCGACCCCGCGCACTTCAAGGACATCCTGCGCGAGGAACTCGAAGAAATTTTCCGCACCCCGCCGCGCATCACCGCCGTCAACCCGCCCGAGGTGGTCATGATGGTCGGCGTCAACGGCGTGGGCAAGACCACCACCATCGCCAAGCTCGCCCACCGCGCCCAGATGCAGGGCCGCAAGGTGCTCATCGCCGCAGGCGACACCTTCCGCGCCGCCGCCATCGAGCAGCTCGAAGTCTGGGCCGAGCGCGTGGGAGCCGGATTCTTCGCCAAGGAAGCCGGATCCGACCCGGCCGCCGTGGCTTATGAAGCCATGGAAAAATGCATCGAAGAAGGGTATGATCTGCTGCTGCTCGATACCGCCGGGCGGCTGCACACCAAGGTCAACCTCATGGACGAGCTCAAGAAGATCAAACGCGTCGTGGGCAAGAAGCACGAAGGCGCACCGCACAAGAGCCTGCTCGTCATCGATGCCACCACCGGACAGAACGCCCTGTCCCAGACCAAACTGTTCCACGAGGCGGTAGGCGTGGACGAACTTATTCTGACCAAACTCGACGGCACCGCGAAAGGCGGCGTCGTCGTGGCGGTGGCCCAGCAGTTCGGGCTGCCCATCAGCTTTGTCGGCCTCGGTGAGAAGATGGAAGACCTGCGCCCGTTCGACGGCAAGGACTTCGCCAAGGCGCTTCTCACCTAACTTCCAACCCTTTTCTACAGGAACCCTTTGATGTCCGAGGAAATCAAGAGCAACGGCCAGGGCGAAGAATCTTTTGCCGAACTTTTCGAGCAATACAGCGAAAGCGGCACGGACGACCTGAACGTCGGCGACAAGGTTGCCGGAAAAGTCATCGCCATCGATGGCTCTGCGGTGTTCGTCGACACCGGCAGCAAACTGGACGGCATCGTCGAGCGTGAGGAACTGCTCGATGAGGAAGGCAACCTAACCGTGGCCGAGGGTGACGAAGTGGAGCTTTACGTGGTCGGCAAGGACTCCGGCGGCATCCGCCTGTCCAAGGCGCTGGCCGGTATCGGCGGTCTGAAGATGCTGGAAGAGGCCAAGGAAGGAAACCTGCCCGTCGAAGGCAAGGTCACCGGCACCAACAAGGGCGGCTTCGACGTCGAGATTCTCAAACGCCGCGCCTTCTGCCCCGTCTCCCAGATCGACAGCCGCTTCGTGGAAAATCCCGAGGAGTACGTCGGCAACACCTACGAGTTCCTCATCTCCAAACTCGACAACAAGGGCCGCAACGTGGTCGTCTCCCGCCGCGCGCTGCTCATGCGCGAAGCCGAAGCCGCCACCGAACAGTTCCTCGCCGAGACCAAGGAAGGCGACGAAGTGGAAGGCACCATCACCCGCCTCGCCCCCTTCGGCGCATTCGTCGAGATTGCCACCGGCCTCGAAGGCATGGTCCACATCTCCGAACTCGGCTACGGACGCGTGCAGCACCCCGAAGAAGCCGTGGCCGTCGGCCAGAAGGTCAAAGCCAAGATCATCAAGCTCGACACCGACGACAAGGGCCGCCAGCGCATCTCCCTCTCCATGAAGGAACTCGCGCAGGACCCGTGGGACTCCGTGGTCACCCAGTTCGCCGAAGGGGACAAGGTCACCGGCAAAGTCGTGCGGCTCGCGGACTTCGGCGCATTCGTCGAGATCGCTCCGGGCCTCGACGGACTCGTGCACGTTTCCGAGATCAGCTACACCCAGCGCGTCCACAAGCCCGGCGACGTGCTCTCCGAAGGACAGACCGTCTCCGTCAAAATCAAAAGCATCGACGCCGACAACCGCCGCCTGTCCCTGTCCATTAAGGACGCAGAAGGCGACCCGTGGCTCGACGTGGCCGAAAAATACCAGGAAGGCCAGACCGTCAAGGGCACCGTGGAAAAACACGAACAGTTCGGCATCTTCATCAACCTCGAACCCGGCATCACCGGACTGCTGCCCAAGTCGGTCCTCTCCCGCTCCGAAAAAGCTTCCGAGTTCGAGAAACTGCATGCCGGCGATGAAGCCACCGTGGTCATCGGCGATGTCAAATCCGGCGAACGTAAGATCAGCCTGCGCGTCGGCGACGAAAAAGACGCCGAAGACTGGAAGGAATACGCCCCCAAGAAAAAAGCCAAACCCTCCGCAGGAAACTCCGGCGGCGGACTCGGACTGCTGGGCGAAAAACTTCAGGAAGCGATGAAGAACAAGAAATAATGAAGCCTCCGGCGGGCAGGGGCGCTGCCCCTGCACCCCGCCAAAGGGCCGAGGGCCCTTTGGAATCCCCGGCTTGCCATATCCCAACGAGAACGGCCCGCTGCACTTCGTGACAGCGGGCCGTTCTCGTTGGGATATGGCGGGTTGGGCAATGTTATTAGTAGACGCAAAGAATTCAGAGCAATTCGCTACTTCGGCTAAGCCACGAGTCTCCCCCCGGAATCCCCCGTTTCCCGGTGTGTTGCGGGTGGGGCGATACCCGCAGGGATCGTCTCAGCCGCAACACACCGGAAAACAACACAGGGTTTCCAAAGGGGGCCCGCCCCTTTGGTCCGCCTGAAGGGCCCGTCGGAGACCCGCCGAAGGACTTCCCTTCCCAAAAATTCGGTTAAACTGCGATATCCAGTGCGGTGCCGGGTGCTGGAGATTCATCCGTTTCGGCGTTCTCTGCGTAAGTGTCGGCGACCTGCTTGCTGTCACGCTTGGATTCCAGCTTCTTTTCGAGCAGTTCGGTCTGCCGCTGGAGGGCATTTGGCTTGATCACTTCGAGGGTGACACCGCCGTCTGCCTTGGGGGCTTCGGGGTTTTCGACTTCGACTACCTCGACGATGGTTCTGCCGCCGAGGCGGTGTTGCAGCTCGGAGAGGAAGTCGTTTCGCAGATCGTCATAGCGAGCTGCGAGGCCGCCGATGGTGTCGCCGTAGTTCAGGCCGGTCTGGCCTTCGTCCTGTTGTTGATCGAGTTCGGCTACGACGGATTGGTCACCGGCGAGCTGTCTGCGGAGATGGTCGGACGTTGCAGCGAGGACGGATTCCGCGTTTTCGGTGTAGAGGTTTCGCCCTGCGTTACCGAGCTTGTCTAGGCCGTGATCAAGAGCCTTTTCGCGCATTCCTTCAAGCTTCTCGGCCCACTGCTCCATGCCGTGAGGCCGGTCATTCTTGCGGAATGCGGCGTTGAGGGAAGACTGGATCAGGCCGTGCAGACCGCCCTGGGTGCCGTTGCCGTTTCCATCGAGGCGATATCCGGCAAAGGACTGGCGGACTTCTTCGGCGAAGGTCCGGTCGGCTTCGGCCATGATCTTGTCCATCTGCCGGCCGAATGAACCGGAGCCGTCATCGTAGAAACGCTGGACGAGTTCTCTTGCGTGACGGTAGTTGCCATTGTCCACGGCGGTGTCGAGCGTCTCGCGGAAGGCATTGTATTCGTCGGTGGTACGTCCGGCGGCACGGGCCTCGGCGTTTTCTCCGAGATAGGCATCAAGGCTCTCCACCATGTTAACGGAAGCCCGCTGCTCGGCCTTTTCGATGCCTTGACGAATGTCGTCCCAAGCGACCTGCTGAAGCTCGACGTCGCGCGAATAGGCAGCGGTGGCTGCGGTACCGGACGACAGGGAGGATATCCCGCTGGAGGTGTTCTCCGAGTAGCGGGAAATGCTCACCGCGCGCTGCTGCATGGCGCCGATGCCTTGTGGTCCGTTATATCCGCCTATTGCCGTCATGATACGATTCTCCGTTCTGCTCGTGCTATCGGCAGTCGGAGCGAATCGCTTTAGGGCTGGGCGGAATCTTCTTCGGCAAACGGACAGGGCGCTTGAAATACGGCCTGCCCGATTTCGAGGCGATAGTGGTGCAGGTGCAGCCGTTCGGCTTCGGGGCCTGCGTACAGGGTGTCACCAAGGATGGGATGCCCGATGGACGCGAGGTGCACGCGAATCTGATGACGTGCGCCCTTTGCTATTCGACAACGAACGAGGGTTGATGCGCTGCTCGCCTCATGCCGAATGGGCTCGACAGCGGTTTGCCGGAGCGGGTCGGAGGAATCCTCATCCAGAACGCGCACAACGCGGCGATCGGCCACATCGAGAGCCCTGCGGATTGTAACCGGGGCCACAACGCTTCCGGAGACCTCCGCCAGATACTCCTTGCGGATGCCGCCCCGATCCTCGATGTGCTGATAACGTTGCGCGGCACCGGCATTGAGCGCCACGAGCAGAATGCCGGAGGTCGGATTGTCCAGACGGTTCAGGAGAACGGGGGCATATTCCGGGAACAGCGCGGGAAGCATGGCTTCAACCGAACAATTGGTACGCCCATCGATAACTGCGGAGTGAACGCCTTCCGGCTTGTAAACGGCGGCGAAGCCGTCTTCGGCACCCAGAACGTAAACCCCGAGATCTTCCGGTCGTGCCGGTTCGCATGAATTTTCGGAAACCCTGACTTCCATCCCCTCCATGAGCTTGAGTGACGGCTTTGCCCTGCGGGCGTTGACCGTGACACGGCCCTCTTCGCACAGACGGCGACGATGGCGCAGGCCGGTTTCCGGCAGCAACTCCGCGAGAGCGCGGTCCAGCCGGATTCCGGATAGGGCTGATGGGACTATCATGTGTTTTTCACTCATGGCCGGGGCAGAATACAGCGGAGCAAGCAACCGGGCAAGATGGAATCTCCTTTGACGCAAAGGGTCATCATGGCTTACATCTTTGCATCAGGTCGGCAAAGGCGCTCTGTTTCCCATCCGCTGCAAAGGAGGCTCCTGTGAGTTTCGACGTTCTCTGGATTTCACGCGAAGAGATAGAATCCCTGAACATCACCATGCCCATGGTCATGGACGCCGTGGAAAGGGGGTTTTCCGCCGTCGGAGGCGGAGATGCGGAGATGCCGGCGAAGATCGGGGTACATCCACGCGAGGACTGCTTCATTCACGCCATGCCTTGCCATGTAGGCGGCGCCGTGGACCGCTGCGGGGTGAAATGCGTTTCCGGCTACCCGCCGAATACGTCGAAGGGCCTGCCTTACATCAGCGGTGTCATGGTGCTGAACGACCCGGAGACGGGACTGCCCAGAGCGGTCATGGACGCGGGATGGATCACGGCATGGCGCACCGGCGCAGCTTCCGGGGTCTACGCCAAGCATTTCGGCAATCCGGACACGCGCACCGCCGCCATCGTCGGCACCGGCGTGCAGGGACGGGTGAACCTCATGGCCATGCGCGACGTGTTCCCGGGGCTGAACCATGTGAACCTGTATGATGTCTCCGAAGAACAGATCGGCAACTTCCTGTTCGACATGCAACCGGAGCTGCCCGAGGCCGGATTCCGCGTCTGTCGGACACTCAGGGAGGCCTGCGCCGATGCCGACGTCATCATCACCTGTACACCCATCGTCGAGGCTCCCGAGCGCCCCATCGCCATGGACTGGATCAAGCCTGACGCACTGTGCATCTCCGTGGACTACGACGCCGCGTTCAGCGACGAGATCATGCGCCGCGGCGTGTTCACCGTGGACAACCGGGGGCAGTATCTCTGGACGCAGGAACAGGGCGTCTATTTTCAGAACGGCTACCCCGTGGCCGAGGAAATCCACTCCGACATGGGCGAAATCTGCGCAGGACTGATGGCTCCGGTACGCGACGGCCTGCGGGGGGCGGTACTCATGGGCATCGCCAGTCACGACGTCATGACCGCATCGCTGATTTACGACAGAGCTACCGACAAAGGACTCGGTACAACGGTGAAACTCTAGTGGATATCCGCGGCTGTTTCTACATCCTTGCGGCGGCCTCCATGTGGGGCCTCATCGGTGTCTTTACCAAGTTCCTGCTCGCAGAAGACATCTCGGCCATGGAGATCGCGTTCTGGCGCGCCAACTTCGGTTGGCTGTGTTTTCTGGCCCATGCCAAGTACAGACGCATAGTCCGGGTCAGCTACAGAGACCTTCCCGTGTTGCTGAGCTTTGGTTTTGTCTGCGTGACCATGTTCTACGTGTCATACCAGCTGGCAATACGCGACGTGGGCATGGCGCTCGCCGCGGTGCTGCTCTACACGGCCCCGGCGTGGGTGGCGTTCCTTTCCCGTGTGATACTCAAGGAACCGCTCGGCGCCATCAAGCTGACCTGCGTCGTGATGACCATCGCGGGCGTGGCCTGCATCAGCCTCGGCCCCAAACTGCTCGGGGGCTCCACCATTCCGCTGGATCTCTTCGGGCTGGCCGCCGGACTCACCGCCGGGCTGACCTATGCGCTCTATTACATCTTCGGGAAAAAGTGGCTGCACCGCTACTCCACCCCCACAATATTCACTTACGCTCTGCCCTTCGGCTCGCTCATCCTGTTGCCTTTCGTTGACTTCGCACCGAAATCGTCTACAGCATGGCTCCTGCTCGTCGGCATCGGCATGATTTGCTCCTACGGCGCATTCTCCGCCTATTATGCCGGACTGCGACGCATGGAGGCGACCAATGCGGCAGTCATCGCCACGTTCGAACCCGTGCTGGCCGCCGTGCTCGCCTTTGTTCTCTTCGGCGAGCAGTTTGGCATCTTCGGCTACGCGGGCAGCGCCCTCATCATGGCCGCCCTGCTCATGGTCGTAATTGATCAAAAAACACGACGGAACAAAGAATGTCCGAACTCAGACAGGTAAAGGCGGCCGCTGGCTCCGGGAAGACCTTCCAGCTCACGCGCCGCTTTCTCTCCCTCATCGACGGCGCGGACGCAGAGGAACAGGTCCGGGTCTGCACCCGAGGACCGCGCGAGGGCTATTCGTGGCCCGAGATTCTCGCGGTGACGTTCACGAACAAGGCCGCCGCGGAGATGAAGGAACGCGTAGTCGAAGCCCTGAAGCAAGGGGCCCTCGGCAAGGGCGACCGCGCCCTGCTGCCTGGGCACGATCCAGCCCGCGACGAAGCTGCCCTGCGCGACATCCTGCGCCGTTATCACCGGTTGAATATCCGGACCATCGACTCCCTGTTGGCACTCGTGCTACGCCTTTTCGCGCTGGAGCTTCGCCTTGATCCCGCTTTCGACGTGGTATTCGATGAAGGGGACCTGTTCGAGGAAGTCTGGGCCGACTTCATCACCAAATGCAGTAGGGACGAAGTTGAACGCGACCAGTTCGCCGAGATGCTCGGTGCCATGCTGCGCGTGGAGTCGAAGAAGGGATTTCTGCTGCATGAAGGCATACGTGACCGGGTGCTCTCTCTCGTGCAGTTCCTGCGCACCGTCAAGCAGGTGGATACCGACACAGAGGCCATGGAAGCCGAGCTCAAGAAGGCCAACGTCCGCATGAAGAACGCTGTGGCGGCCATGCGAAAATACATCGACGACACCGGCCTTGCGGTCAACGCCAACTTTCCCAAGGCGCTCGCAAAACTCGAACCTCTTGGCATCTACGAAGAACTGAAAAGCGAATCCACCTTTCTTTCCAAGGATTTCCTCACAGACTGCTGCAACAAGAAAGGCGTCCTCATGGTGGACGACGCGGGAGAACGGACCTACGCGAATCTCAAGGCGCAGTGGGCGGAATGGAAACGACTCCAGACGCTCTACCGCAGCGCCATCAGCCTCGCCCCCGCCGTGGAAGTGGCTGTCGGGCTGCTGACCGGCCTCGCCGACGTCGAACGCAGGCAGGGCACGATAACCGGCAGCGCCATCGCCGGATACGTGGCTTATCTCCTTCAGCACCCGGCGGTGCCGGAGGCATTCTGCCGTCTGGGTTCCCGCCTGCACCACCTGTTGGTTGACGAATTTCAGGACACCAGCCGCGACCAGTGGGCGGCCATCACCCCGCTGGCCGAGGAATGCCTGTCCAAGGGCGGCTCGCTCTATTACGTGGGTGACGTGAAGCAGGCCATCTACGGATGGCGCGGCGGCGACGCAGACCTTTTCGACGAGGTGGCCGAACAGCAGGGGCTCGCTGAAATGGCCGGGAGCGACCGCTCCACCCTGCCGGACAACTGGCGCAGCTTCCGCGAAGTGGTGGAATTCAACAACGACTTTTTCAAACGACTGGAGCTTGGTGATGCCGCCAATGATTTGGCGAATACCCTCTTCTCCGACTCCGATATCGGTTTCATGACCGACTTCGCGGACACCATCCGCTCCGATTTTTCCGAGTGCGCACAGGGTATTGCGCCCAAAAACCGAGACACCGGCGGCTACGTGCGTATGGAACGGCTGGTGGGCGGCGACAAGTCCGAGGTGGAATCGCAGTCCGTGGAACGGCTTTCAGAACTGATGGATGAACTGTCGGGTCGCCGCGCCCTCTCCGACATCGCCATACTCGTACGCAGCCGCAAGCACGCCGATCCGGTCTGCGACATGCTTTTGCAAAAGAACATCCCGTTCATCACGGAATCCAGCCTGAGGTTGGACCGGCACCCGGTGATCCGGGAACTGGCCGCGCTTCTGGAGTATCTGGACGCTCCGCGCAACGATGCGGCGTTCGCCTCCTTCGTCACCGGGACATGGCTCTTCCTGCCAGAGTCCGGGCTCGACGCCGGGGACGTGTTCCGCCTCATGGCGGAGCGCGGCAAAGGCCCGCTCGCAGCACGATTCCGCAAGGAATTTCCGGACGCATGGGCCAACTGCGTGGCCCCGTTTCTCAATCGCGCCGGACTCATGACGCCCTACGACCTGACACAGGAGGCGGTGAGCGCGTTCCGGGTGCTGGAACGCCATCCCGATGCCGAGCTTTACGTTCGTCGTTTTCTTGAGGTCATTCATCTGGCCGAGGAACGCGGCTTCGGTTCGCTCACGGAATTTCTGGACTACTGGCGCGAAAACTCGGAGGAGGAAAAGGTTCCGCTTCCGGGCAACATCGAGGCGGTGCGCGTCATGACCATGCACAAATCCAAAGGACTGGAATTTCCTGTGGTCATCGTCCCCTTCCACGACTGGGACGCGGCCCCGCGCGGCGAGTTCACCGTGGTTTCCGAGGGCGGGATGCACCTTCTGACGCCGCTGCGCAAAGGCCTGGGCCGCCCCTACTGGCGGCAGACCGCCAAGAACTGCCGTGAGCAGCTCAATCTGCTCTATGTGGCATGGACCCGAGCCGCCGAGGAACTCTACGGCCTCTGGGTGGAGACCCCGCCCAAGGGCGGTCCGTATCCCGCTCTGGAGGTGGTGCGTCATGCCTTCGGCGACGGCGAGGCGGTCGTGGAACGCGGCGAACGTCCCGTACCGGAAACCGTCGGCGAGAAAGAGCCGGAAACACCGGGACAGGACATCGGCCCGAGAAACGAGCCACCCGAGATCGGTGCATGGCTGCCGAGGATGCGTGTCCACCGCCATACCCGCGACGAGTTCTTCTACAACGAGCGAACCCGCGGCGATCTGGCGCATCTGGCCTTCGAGCACTTGCGCATGACCGGGAATTCGGATGCTGACGCTGAGCGGGCAGTGCTTCTGGCCCTGCGCGGATTCCCCGCCATCGGGGGCGAACTGCGAGACCGCGCTCATGCGGAAGTCAAAGCCATGCTGCTGTGGGCCATGGAGACACCGGAACTGGCACAGCTGCTTCGCGAGGGTGAATGCGAGGTGGAAATCCTCGGAGATGATGGCGAATTCAAACGGCTCGACCTGCTGCACCAGACAGAAAACATGCTGACCGTACTCGACTTCAAGACCGGCCCGGAGCCGGACATCAAACATGAAAAGCAGGTGCGCGATTATCTCAGACTCTTCGACGCCATGCCGGAGGCCCCGCAGAATCGCCGGGGGCTGCTGGCCTATCTGGACCGCCGGGAACTGCGCGAAGTGAGGGAGCGGTAAATGGAACCCATACGCATCATCCCATGGACAGACCGTTTCGTCGAAGGCCTCGGCGCGGAACTGGCGACTCGGCCCGATCTGCACAGGCACACCGTGGTCTTCACCCACGATCGTCCACGTCGTTATCTGCGTGAATATTTCAAGCAGTGCCCTGACCTGCCGCGCCCCTGCCGAATGCCCGAAATCTCGCACATGGGATGCTTCGTACAGGGGATTCGCGACGAACTTTCCGGCCCCATGCGGCAGGCAAACCGGCTGGACCGCATCGAGTTGCTCTACCGCACCGTACACGACCTGCGACGCGAAGGGCGCGGGTTGCTCGGACAGCTGCCCGAGTTGGAGCGCGAACAGTTTTTGCCCTGGGGGGCGCGGCTTGCGGACCTCATGGAAGACCTGTTCCGTCAGGACGCCGACCCTGTGGACATCCGTCTGGCTGGTGGCGAAGTGGCCGACTACGCATCCGCCCTGCTTGAACAGCTGTCCGCCGTTCATGAAAGCTATCTTGACAAACTCGACCGGCTTGGCTGGACCACACCAGGATTGGACCTTCGCTTCGCCGCCGCCAATACCGACGCCGCGGCCGAACTGTTCCGGGACCGACGCATCGTGGCTGCCGGATTTTACGCCCTGTCGCGTTCCGAGGACATGCTGATGAAGTCCCTCTGGCAGCGCGGACTGCTTGAGGTCTGGTGGCATTCCGATCCCGAACTGGCCGAACATCGCAAGGGGCACTGGGCGGTCTTCGAGCATCGCGACTGGCAACGCCTCTGGCGCGCCCCGGTGGAAGTGTACGGCAACGCAACCGAACGAACCCCGGACCTGCGTTTCGTGGAAGGATTCGACCGCCACTCGCAGCTCAAGGCGCTCGGCGAAGAATTGCGGGCACACCCGGAACACGACGACACCGCCGTGGTGCTGCCCGATCCCGGCGCCCTCATGCCCGTACTGCATCATCTGCCCGAGGAGGACGTAAACATCTCCATGGGCTACCCGCTGGACCGCACGCCGTTGGCCCGGCTGCTGGACATCCTCATACGCCTTCAGGAAAACCGGGACGAAAACGGACTGTACCTCTGGAAGGATTGCGTGGCCCTGTTGCGACACCCCTTCATCCGGATGCTCGGCGGCGACGAATATCGCCGCACCCTGCACCTGCACGAGGGAGAATTGCGCTTGGGCCCGGCCCGCGTGGATCCCCGCCATTGGGAGCCGCCGTTCGGGGAAGCACCGTTGGACGACGTGCTTCCGCACGCAGTGGAGCCGGTGCGCCGGGAAATGCTCGGCACCTGCCTCTCCGGCTTCGCAACCGTGGAGACACTCGCCGCCCTCGCGGACGCACTGGAAGGCCTCGGCCGCCTGCTGCACGAACAAGGCAAGGACGTACTGAACGCCCACCTCATCGACGCGGAATGCCTGTACCGCCTGTTGCAGGGAACCGCCCCCGCGCTGCGTGACACGCTGGCCTCGCACGAGCCGTTCAAGCAGCCCGTGCTGTTCGCCATGCTGCGGCAGGAGCTTTCGGCAGAGCGTGTCTCCTTCGAACCGGAACCGCTGTCCGGAATGCAGGTGCTCGGCGTGCTGGAAACGCGCCTGCTGCATTTTCGCAAGCTCATCCTGTTGGACGCGGTGGAGGAACGCATCCCCGGCACCAACCCGCACGACCCGCTGCTTCCCGACACCCTGCGGCTTGAACTGGGACTCCCCGGGGTACGCCGCCGGGACTATGTGGCCGCCTACAACTTTCATCGGCTCATCAAGGGCGCGGACGAGGCGGTCATCCTGTACCAATCCGGAGAGAATCCGGGGCTGCTCGACTCCAAGAGCATCCGGAGCCGCTTCGTGGAACAACTGCTCTGGGAGGAGGAGAAAAAACTCGGACACGTTGTGGAGGTCGGCAAGTCCGACCTGCTCAGGCCCGTGACCATGCGCTCCAGCGCCGTACCGACGGACGTGCCCGGAATACCCGTCACCGAGGAAATCCGCGCCGAACTGCTGAAACGATTGGAGAAGAAACCCCTCTCACCGTCCCGGCTGGACACCTACCTGCGTTGCCCGAAGCTGTTCTTCTTCGAATACATGGCGGGCATCCGCGAGGACAGCCGTCCCGAGGACGAACTCTCCAGCCACGTGGGCAACGCGATCCATGACACGCTGGAATCATTCCTGACACCACACCTCGGCCGTTCCGTGGATGTAAGCGGGCTCGGTGCGGACATTCTGACCAGCACGTTCGAGGAACAACTCGCCGAAAACTCGGTTTTCCGACATCTCCCCTTCGATGTCTTTGAAACGATTCGTCGCACCGGGCGCGAACGGCTGCTTTCCTTCCTGCACAGTCAAGGGACCGCCACACCGCTGGCACTTGAAAAGGGCTATGAGGGGAGCATCGAATTCGACGGCAGGAGCATTCCCTTTTTCGGCAAGCTCGACCGCGTTGACCGCAGGCAGGGCGGCATCGTCATCCTCGACTACAAGACCGGGACCATCAAGAAGCCCGCCGCCAAATTCTGGGAGGGCGAGCTCTGGGACCGCATGGCAAGCCACGATCCCGACGCCCCGGACCCATTGCTGCTGCCCGACCTGTACAAGTCACTCGGCAGTGTCCAGCTCCCGGCATATCTGCACATCTACAAGAATGACACGGGCGAGACGCCTTGGGATGCCGCGCTGGTGGAACTCAAGGACAAGGGCGAGGAAAAACCGTTGTTTCCCAAAAAATGGGAAGAGGCCGACCGCGCCGAAATCATCGACGACATGATTCCCCGCCTGCTCGGGTTCGCCCTCAGGCACATGACCGCGGCGCAAAGTTTCGAGGCGGTCACCGGACGCCACTGCGACTGGTGCGCCTTCCGCCGTTCCTGCGGCAGCTAGCCCCATAGGATTCGCCACCATGAAAAAACACGACGTCATCATCTGCGGTGCCGGAATCATCGGCCTGTGCATAGCGCGGGAACTGGTCGCTCGCGGATACCGGGACATTCTGGTCATGGACAAGGAATCCCATCCCGGAATGCACGCCTCCGGGCGAAACTCCGGAGTGTTGCACGCGGGCATCTACTATGATCCCGGTACGCTCAAGGCGCGCATGTGCCTTGAAGGCAACCGACTGATGCGCGAATATTGTCGCGAGAACTCCCTGCCGCTTTTCGAGTCCGGCAAGGTCATCGTGGCCCGCAACAGCTCGGAAGTCCACACGCTGTTCGAACTGGAACGGCGCGCCACGGCCAACGGCGGCAACGTGGAGATCATCGACGAACGACAACTCGAAGAATTGGAGCCTAACGCCCGCACCGCGGGGAAAGCCCTGCACTCCCCCCTCACCGCCGTGGTGGACCCGAAAAGCATCCTCAAGAGCCTCGTGCGCGACCTTGAACGTTCCGGCAAAGTCCGGTTCCAGTGGGGAAGCCGTTTCGTGAAAGCCGGACGCAATTTCATCACCACCGACACTGATGATCTGGCGTACGGCCTGTTCATCAACGCCGCCGGGGCCTACTCAGACAAGGTGGCCCACTCCTTCGGCGCGGGCATGGACTACCGGCTGATACCGTTCAAGGGCATCTACAAGACCCTTCGTCGCCCTGCCGCCGACCAGATACGGGGCAGTATCTACCCCGTGCCGAACATCAATAATCCGTTTCTGGGAGTGCATTTCACCCGCAACGTCCATGGCGAAGTCTACCTCGGCCCCACCGCCATTCCCGCATTCGGCCGCGAGAACTACGGCCTGCTGCGCGGCATCGACGCCGAAGCCCCGGCCATTCTGTGGCGCGACGCGCTCATGTTCCTCAACAACCGCAAATTTCGCAGCGTTGCACTGGAAGAACCCCGTAAGTATTTGTCATCCTGCTTCTTCAGCGATGCCTGCGACTTGGTAAAGGAGCTTAGGCCTGAGGACGTGAAAGACAGCCCCAAGGCGGGCATCCGTCCCCAGCTCGTGAACCTGCGAACGCATGAACTCGTTATGGATTTCATGGTGGAAAAAGTGGGCAATTCCGTGCATGTGCTCAATTCGATTTCTCCGGCCTTCACCAGTGCAATGAGCTTTTCCCGAATGGTAACAGTGGAATACATCGACAAGTAAAACAAATGTTTGAACCGTTTTTTCCTTTCCTCTCTCCTTGACTTGCCGCTTGGCGGGTGTATGCTTCGCGCAACTCTCTTACAGCGAGGTTGACATAATGAAACTCCCTACTTTGAAGTTTGGAGATCTCGCCGCCAAAATGCCCATCATTCAGGGTGGCATGGGTGTCGGCATCTCCCTTTCAGGTCTTGCGTCCGCAGTAGCCAATCAGGGCGGTGTGGGCGTCATCGCAACATCAATGATCGGCATGCGTGACCCGCAGCGAGCCAAGGATCCGCACGCCGCGGATATTCGCGCACTCACCGAGGAAATCCGCACGGCCCGTGAAAAAATGAACGACGGACTGCTCGGCGTGAACATCATGTGCGCGCTGACCAACTTCGCGGACATGGTCTCCACCTCCATCAAGGAGAACGTGGATATCGTCTTTTCCGGCGCCGGGCTCCCGCTCGACCTGCCGAAATACGCCCGCGAGGCATCGGATAATCTGAAGCAGGAAGTGCGCACCAAGCTGGTGCCCATCGTGTCCTCCGGACGCGCCGCCAAGATTATCTCCAAGAAGTGGCTGTCCAAGTACGGCTACCTTCCCGACGGCTTCGTGGTGGAAGGCCCCAAGGCGGGCGGCCACCTCGGCTTCAAGCCCGAGGAAATCGACAATCCGGACTACCAGCTCGAAAAGATCGTCTCCGACGTTGTCGAGACCGTGAAGCCTTTCGAGGACCAGCACGGTCGCGCCATCCCCGTCATCGCGGCGGGCGGCGTGTACAGCGGCGAAGACATCGGAAAATATCTGGCTCTGGGCGCTTCCGGCGTGCAGATGGGAACCCGCTTCGTGGCCACCGAGGAATGCGACGCGGACATCGAGTTCAAGCAGGCGTACGTCAACGCGAAGCAGGAGGACGTGGGCATCATCAAAAGCCCGGTCGGCCTGCCCGGACGCGCCATCATGAACAACTTCCTCAACTCGGTTTCCGACGGCCTGAGAAAGCCCAAGAAGTGCGTGCACAAGTGCCTGCACTCCTGCGCCGAGGAAAACTCGCCCTACTGCATCGCGCAGGCTCTGGTGAACGCATACAAGGGCAAGCTGAAACACGGCTTCGCCTTTGCGGGCGCCAACGCCTACCTCGTGGACAAGATCGTCACCGTCCAGGAGCTGATGACTTCCCTTTCCGAAGAGTTCGACAGACGCTGGAGCAGCGTCGAAGAGTTCGGAAGGGATCTGGCTAAAAAGAAATAGCCGCTTCCAAACGACACAAAAAAAGGCAGGGCCGTTCGGCCCTGCCTTTTTTGTTTGCTGTGTCATCCGCTCTATCAGACGAAGTTTCTGGCTACCTGATAGACAATCACCGCCAGCCCGTAGGCCAGTGTTGTGGAGCCGATCACGCTGAACATCGCCCAGCTCCAGCTCGACTCCCGGGCCATGGTCACCACGGTAACGAAGCACGGTGCGTAGAGGAGCACGAAGATGATCATGGCCAGCCCCGCGGCCTTGCTGAAGCCGGGGTCCGTGGACAGACGCTCGGCCAGCGGGCGCGCTTCTTCGGGGTCCACTTCGCCGAGGGAGTAGGCGGTGCCCATGGTGGACACGATGACTTCCTTAGCCGCGAATCCGCCCACCAGAGCGATGTTCACGCGCCAGTTGAAACCAGCCCACTTGGTCACGCCTTCGAGCGCGGTGCCGATCTGTCCGGCGAAGGTGCCGCGAAGGGCTTCTTCGGCCTGCTCGTTTTCGAGCGTTTCGATACGGCTTTCCAGTTCGGCGACCTGATTCTGCGCACCGGAGGCCTCGACGGTTTCAATCTTCTGCGCGATTTCGGCGCGCTGTGCTTCATAGGCTTCCACGCGATCCTGCGGCATCTGGGGGAAGGTCATAAGCGCCCAGAGCAGGATGGAGATGCCGAGGATGACGGTACCGGCCTTGCGGGCGTATTCCCAGGTGCGCTCCCAGGTGTGGATCAGCACGCCGCGCAGTGTGGGGATGCGGTACGGCGGCAGCTCCATGACGAACGGGGTGGACTCGCCCTTGATGACCGTCCAGCGCAGGATGCGCGCCACGATCAGGGCCATGGCCCACGCGGTGAGGGTGATAGTCAGCATGACGCCCGCGCCCTCTTTGGGGAAGAATGCGGCCGCAAGCATCAGGAAGACGGGCACTTTCGCGCCGCAGGTCATGTACGGGGCCACGAACAGAGTCGCCAGCTTCTCGCGCGGGCTTCTGAGCGCACGGGCGGACATGACGCCCGGCACCGCGCAACCGCCTGCTATGCCGCCGGAGACGATGAACGGCAGCACGGAGGTGCCGTGCAGGCCAAAGGTGCGGAACACGCGGTCGAGCATGTAGGCCATGCGCGCCACGTAGCCGGAGTCCTCCAGCGCGGAGATCATGAGGAACATGAACATGATCAGCGGGACGAAGCCGAGCACGCCGCCGACGCCGTCGATGATGCCGGACACGATCAGCGATTTCAGCAGCCCCTCGGGCATGATGCCGGAAACCGTATCACCCAGCCATCCGAAGAATGTTTCGAGCCAGCCCATGGGTATTTCGCCCACGGTGAAGGTCACCTTGTAGATCATGTAGATGACGCCCAGCATGATGATCGGGCCGAGGAACTTGTGAGTCAGGAAACGGTCGATGTTGTCGGACATGCTGATGCGGTCCTCGTCCAGAACCGGGTAGCGTACGACGTGTTTGACGATGCCGGCGATGAATCCGTAGCGGTAGTCCGCGATGATGGCGTCGGGCTCGGCATTGAGGGTCTTCTTGGTGTGTTCGGCGACCTTGGCGGCCATCTTTTCCAGACGCTGGGAAAGTTCGGAGTCGGCCATACGACCCTTGAGCACCACGTCCTCGTCGTGTTCAAGGTATTTGATGCCGGTCCAACGCGCGGGAACCAGATCGGTGAGCAGACCGGCCTCGGCGATCATGGATTCCATTTCCTCCAGCACGGGATCAAGGTCCGGGCCGTAGGAGATGCGAAGCGACTCCCAGTCGCCCTGATTCTCGTTGGCGTGACGCGCGGCTGCGGCAAGCAGGTCGCCTTTGCCTTCACCGGTGCGGCCCACGGTTTCCACCACAGGGCAGCCGGTCAGTTCGGAGAGCCGCTCGGTGTCGATCTCCTTGCCGCTTCTTCTGACCTCGTCCATCATGTTCAGGGCCAGCACCAACGGCACGCCCATTTCCTTTATCTGAACGGCGAGGTACAGGTTGCGCTCCAGCGCCCCAGCGTTGAGCACGTCCACCACCACTTCCGGCCGCTCTTCGGCCAGAAAGTTGCGGGCCACGAGCTCTTCCTGCGTGTATGCGGTAAGCGAGTAGGTTCCCGGCAGGTCCACGAGTTCGACATCGGTCCCCTGATGTTTCACGATGCCGGTTTTCTTTTCCACGGTGACGCCCGGCCAGTTGCCCACGTGATGCCGGGCTCCGGTGATGGCGTTGAACAGGGTCGTTTTTCCGCAGTTCGGGTTGCCTGCGATGGCTGCAGTTATCTTCTGCATGCTAGTCCTCCAGCGGCTCGACGGTGATGTGGTCCGCTTCGCTGTTTCGAAGAGTGAGGGTGAAGTCCTTGAGTCTCAGTGCCACGGGGTCCTTGAGCGGCGCCTTTCCTATGACCTTTACCTCGGTGCCGGGAATGAGGCCCATGTCACGGATTCTTCGCCCGAGCTCGCCTTGTGCGGAAACGGTCACGATCTTGAGCTTCTGGTTGACGCCTGCCTCTCGCAGACAAAATGCCTTGCCCATCTGGATCACTCCTCTCGATTCAAATGAAAATCGTTTTCAACGGTTTGACAAAAAAAAATTAATCCCCGCCGCAGTCCTGCTTCTGCTGGGGCGTGCAGCTTGAGCCGCAGCCGGAGCATCCGCAGGATCCGGAAGAGGTAGCGCTCTTGACGAAGCGCCTGATGACGAAGAACGCCGCTGCCGCAACGATCACGCCGACGATGATAATATCTGTCATATTTCCCCCAGTGGTTTTGGACGCATCCGCCGCGTCCGTCAACTAGCTTGTAGTGACGTTGAAAATCATTGTCAATGACTTTGGCGGAGAAAGTTCGGATTCTTGTTGCGAGGGGTGGAGTACGGGCATCCTGCTGAAAGTATCTTGTGATCTGGGGAAATCCCCCTGCCTGAAAATCCGTCAACTTGTGCGGTACAGGATGATTCTATATAGTCCACGCCGAAACCGAACCAAGGAGCGCTCCGTGGGCTGCTGCATGTGTGAAGAATATAAATGGGATGACCCGCAGGAGCCGATCCTGTGTCTGCTTGAGGACCGCAAGGAATACTGTCTTTTCCATGCACCGGGCGATTTGAAGGATCATGAAGCGCTTATGGATGCCGCCTGGGAGCGGGTGAACTGTGTGCTGGAAGCCAACGTCGGCCGGGGGGAAAATGATCAGATTTCATGTGATTTAAGCGGTACGGCCTTTGGTGAAGACGTGGATTTTGGCGGAATGGTCTTTTCTACAAGCGACTTCAGGGATGCCAAGTTCGGGGGGGAAGCCGACTTCATGAACGCCACGTTCGGGGGGAAAGCCAACTTCAGGAACGCCACGTTCGGGGGGAAAGCCGACTTATGGTACGCCAAGTTCGGGGGGGAGGCCAACTTCAGGTGCGCCAAGTTCGGGGGGAAAGCCTACTTCTGGAACGCCAAGTTCGGGGGGAAAGCCTACTTCAGGAACGCCAAGTTCGGGGGGGAAGCCTACTTCTGGAACACCAAGTTCGGGGGGAAAGCCTACTTCATGAACGCCACGTTTGAGGGGGAAGCCAACTTCTGGTACCCCGAGTTCGGGAGGAAAGCCTACTTCAGGAACGCCACGTTCGGGGGGGAAACCTCCTTCAGGAACGCCGAGTTCGGGGGGAAAACCTACTTCGGGAACGCCACGTTCGGGGAGAAAGCCAACTTCTGGTACGCCAAGTTCAGGGGGGAAGCCTACTTCACGAACGCCACGTTCGGGGGGGAAGCCAACTTCAGGTACGCCAAGTTCGAGAGCGAAGCTCAATTTCTTTTATCCACCTTTTCTTCTTTCATGATCGCTGACAAAACGGCCTTTGAAGATAAAACCTTGTTTGAAAAAGCCACGTTTCAAAAAAACGCCTCTTTTTCCCAGACCACATTCAAGGAAGTGTCCTTCCCTTTGTCCCGGTTTTACGAGGAGCCCGTCTTTGACCGGGCTGACCTTCGCATGGCCGAGCTGCTTGGTGCACCTGTAGAAGACTTTCGGCTCATGGCCTGCAAGCTGCCCACGCGACGCGGCAGGCGCATAACCTATGATGCGCGCAAGGTGAACGGAATTGGCTATTTTCCGCTGGACAACGTGAACACAGTTAGCACCCTAGAAGAAACTCCGCCGCCGGGGCACCTTGAAGACCTCTACCGCCGCCTGAAAAAAGTCGCCCGCCGGGAGTATGACGAGACGCTGGCCTCGGATTTCCATTATGCGGAAAAGGAGATGCAACGCCACCGAGGCTGGGACATGCTGACCAACTGCGAACGCACCCGGGAAAACAACCACGGCTTCTGTCTTCGCGACCGGGCGAGAGGGCTCGGACTCTGGCTTGTTCTATCCCTGTACCGCTTCATCAGCGGTTACGGCGAGTCGCCTCTGCGCGCCTTTGGGGCACTTATGTTGCTAGTCCTGCTCCCCGGCGCGCTCATGCACCCCCTGCCTGTTCATTTGCCGCTGTGGCTTGCCATTATCGGTTTGATGGCCTTTCCGAAGGGCTTTTTTCTCCCGTTTTGGCTTGGGGCAGCCTCTTTGTGGTTTCTTCCCCACATACCAAATTCATTGGAGAATCTGGACCTCGGCGCGAGCTGGTTGCATTTTATTCCGCTGGTGAAATTGCCAAAGGCGGCCGAATTCGACTGGCTGCCGAGGGCGCTCATGCTCTGCTCTCAGGTCGCCATCACCCTCCAGGCGGCGCTGTTCGGTTTCGCGCTGCGCAACAGGTTCCGGCGATAGGTGCGTTTTTCTTGAAACCACGACCCTTTTGTGTCAAATCTCCCGAAACGGAAAAATGCATCGAAAACAGCTTGAAAGGGGCAACGGTCATGGCTGACGAAAGCACCAAGCGGTTCCTTGAATGGATCGACGTTCTCGCCAAGGGCATCCTCGCAGGAGGCTCCCTCGGCGTCATCGCGGGATGGTTCGACCTCCTGCCCATGGCCCGCGGCGTGGCGCTCGGCGGGCTGGCCGGATGTCTGGCGGCCATCAACTTCAAGCAGCGCAGGGACGAGAAGCGCAAGAACGACAAGGACGCGTAATGCAACTCCGCGTCGTCCTCGCACTGTGCGCCACCCTCACCTTCTGGGCCTCGGCCTTTGTCGGCATTCGAGCGGCCCTGCCTGACTTCGATCCCGGCCACCTCGCCCTGCTGCGCTTCCTCTTCGCCTCGGCCGCCATGCTGGTCTACGCCTTCATCGCCAAAATCCGACTGCCGAGACTGCGCGACCTGCCCATCATCCTGCTGCACGGCTTCCTCGGCTACACCGTCTACCACGTGGCCCTGAACTACGGGGAAACCACGGTCAGCGCCGGGTCCGCGAGCTTCATCATCAGCTCCATCCCGGTATTCTCCACCCTGTTCGCCGTGGTGCTGCTGGGCGAGCGCATCGTCAAACGAACCCTCGTGGGCATTGGCATCAGCATGGCAGGCATCGCGCTCATAGCCTTTGGCGAGGGCGGCGGCATGAGCTTCGACTTCGGCGCCCTGCTCATCCTGCTGGCCGCCGTGTCCGAGAGCCTCTACATCGTTCTCCAGAAGCCCTATCTCGAACGCTACACGCCATTCGAGTACGTCACCTACACGCTCATCGCCGGGACAATCTTCATGGGCCGCTTCCTGCCCGGACTGCCAGAGGCCGTGGCCGGGGCATCCATGGAAAGCATCCTCGCCGTAGCCTACCTCGGCGTATGCCCGGGCGCGGTGGCCTATGCGTTCTGGTCCTACGCGCTGTCCAAGGGCAACGTGTCCAAAATCGTGGTGACACAGTACTCCCTGCCGCTGCTGACCATCGTCATCGGCCTGATCTGGCTGGGTGAATTCCCCGCCCCGCTGGCGCTTGCGGGCGGTCTGGTATCCCTTGCGGGCGTCGTCCTCATCACGGTTCCCAAGGAATTCCTGCGGCGCTGGACACGACGCGAAGCCTGATCCAAAGCGAATCACACATCAAAAAGCCGGACGCCCCATGGGACGCCCGGCTTTATTCTTTCATTATACGAGACCGCTACAGCACGCGGAACTTCTGGCGGGTGCCCTTGCGGTTGTCCACCAGATGCACCGAGCAGGCGATGCATGGGTCAAAGGAGTGGATGGTCCTGAGAATCTCCACCGGACGATCCGGATCCGGACACGGGCAGCCGATGAGCGACTGTTCCGCGGGACTCAGCTTGCCTTCCTTGCAGCGCGGACCGAGGTTCCACGTGGACGGCACCACCATCTGGAAGTTCTCGATCTTCTTGTCCTTGATGCGGATCCAGTGCGAGAGGCCGCCACGGGTGACGCAGCACATGCCGACGCCCTTGGCCTCGTCCGGCATGGTCCATTTGCGATAGATCTTGTCGTCGCCGGATTTCACCCGCTCGTCCACTTCGTCGATCCACCCTTTCATTCGGCGGGTGAGCATGGCTGTCTCCACCACGCGGGACACGGTGCGGCCCATGGTGGAGAACAGGTGCTCCGACTTCATGCCGGTCTTAGCGAACACCTCGTCAAGCATCTTCTTTGTCTCGGACTCGCCGCGCGCGTAGGCAATGGCCCGGCGGGCGAGCGGTCCAGTCTCCATGGCCTCGGTCTTGTAGCGCGGGGCCTTGGACCACGAGTATTTTTCCTTGTCCTCGTAGTTGGTGTACTTCGGATCAGTGACGCCGTCGTACGGCTTGAGCACGTCGTCGCCCTTGTACCAGCTGCGGGCCACGTGCTCGTCGATCTTGTCGATGTCGAGCTTTTCGGCGCTGTCGAGATCGTTGCCCCAGAGCACGCCGGAGCGGAAGTACGGGTCCTTGCCGGTGCTGGGATCGTAGAAATCGCTGAAGTCGAAGAAGTTCTCGGTCCTGCCGTACTTCCACGATTCGGGGAAGCGCTTGGCCATCATAACGATGTCCGGCATCATGGCGTTTTCCACAAATTCCTTGGTTTCCTCCCACAGGCTGCGGAAATGCGTGACCACCTCGGGCTTGAGGCTGTCGTAGCAGGTCATGCCGCCCACGACCATGGACTGCGCGTGCGGATTCTTGCCCGCGAACAGGGCCATGGCCCGTGCGAGCTTGAGCTGAACGCGCAATCCTTCCAGATAGTGTGCGGACATGATGAGGTTTTCCTCGGGCGAGAAGCGGTAGGCCTCGTTGCCGCCGAGGAAATAGGCGTTTTCCAGAAAGCCGAGCTGTCCGGTGCCCACGAAATCATTGAGCCGTTTGCGCACGATGTACAGGTCCGCCGGGTCGCCCCCGCGGTTGCTGGTCTTGTCCACTATCGCCGCAGCCTTGCCGGGATCGGCTTTTGTGGCGGCGGCCATGTCTATCCAGTCCAGACCGTGCAGGTGATAGTAATGCACCAGATGGTCATGCACCACCAGAGCGGACAGGATCAGGTTGCGCATCAGCCCCGCCAGCGGCGGCACTTCGATGTCGAGCGCGTTCTCGATGGCGCGGATGCTCGTCAGAGCGTGGGTGTTGGTGCACACGCCGCAGGCGCGCTGGGTGAACAGGGGCGCGTCCTCGGGCGGCCTGCCCTTGAGGATCTGCTCGATGCCCCGGTAGAGCTGCGTGCTGACCCACGCGTTTTTCACGTGATCGTTTTCAAGTTCCACCTCGACCTTGAGATGGCCTTCTATGCGGGTCACCGGGTCCACGATCAGGCGGTTGCCGGTGCCGTTCATGGCATTGCTTTGACTCATGCGGTAATTCCTCCTTCCTGATGGCGCGGGTTAGGTTTCCGGTCCGTCTTCGATGGGATGGAAGAACGGCGAATAGTCGTCCCAGAAGTTCGGCTCGCTGCATCCGATGCAGGGCGCGCCCGCCTGAACCGGCCAGTTGACCTCGTTGAACAGGGAGGTAGGACAGTTGTTGTAAGTGTACGGCCCCTTGCAGCCCAGCTGATACAGGCACCAGCCTTTCTTCGCCTCGTCGCTCTCGAAATCCGGAGCGAACTCGCCGCGATTAAAGTGCTCCTGCCTCGGGCAATGGTCGTGCACAGTGTCGCCGTAGAACATCTTGGGCCGGTTCCACGCATCAAGCTCGGGCATACCCTTGGTCAGCAGATGGACCACGGTTCCCACGAAGTTCATGGGATTCGGCGGACAACCCGCGATATTGATGGCGTTGACCCCGACCGCCTTGAGCGCGTCGTTGGTACCCTTGGCGCCGGAGGGGTTTGGGGCGGCCGCCTGAATGCCGCCGAAGCAGGCGCATGAACCCATGGCGATGGTCGCATTGGCCTTGGCCGCCACCCGCGCAAAGAGCTGGAACATGGTCTCGCCGCCCACCTTGCCGTACTCCCCGCCGTGATACGTGGGGATGCCGCCTTCGATGACGCAGACGTACCCTTCGGGATTCTTCATGGCCTTCTCAAGTGCGGCGTGGGCCGCCTGTCCGGCTGAGGCCATGACGGTCTCGCAGTAGTCCAGCGAGATGGTATTCATGATGATTTCGTCGAAATACGGCTGGTAGGCCCTGAGAAGCGCTTCGGTGCAGCCGGTGCATTCGGCGCCGTGCATGTAGATGACGGAGGGACGTTTTTTTCCGGCCAACGCATGGGCCACCTTGGGCGCGAATGCCGGTCCCATTCCGATAAAGGCGGCCATGGTCCCGCAGAATTTCATGAAGTCGCGACGGCTGGGCTTCTCGGTGCCTGCCATCATCTTGAGTGTATCGAACCTGTTCGAGTTCGGCATGCGATCCTCCTTGGCTAACCGGGCTTGTGGCAGGCTGTGGTGCAGCCGACGGGGTTATCGCCGCCCGCGGCTCGCCTCTGCGTATGACAGCCGAGACAGCTCGGCGCTCCCTCGGAATGCCACGCCCTGTAAAAGCCGGTCTTGTCCTTGGGATTGTCCGCACTGTGGCACTGTCGGCAGGCCACGAATTCTCCCAGCGTCTTGTCCGACTCCTTGTGATGACACTTCTGGCACGGCACCCTGATGGCGTGGAATCCGTGCGCAAACTTGACCTCCTTGACCCATGTGGCCAGCGGCTCGTTGCCCTTGGGACGTTCCAGAACGATTTCGTCGGGAACCTTATAGGCGACCGCCGTGGTCACTATGACGGCCATCGCCAGCGAAGCCGCCACGGAAAACAGGACCTTTCGGAACATGCTTCCTCCGTTTGGTGAGTAGTTGAGCAATCGAGGTCAAGCATACACGAATCGTGTATTATTCTGATTATAAGATACACGAAGCCATGTATTTCATTTCGGGCAGGCAGGAAAAAGCAGGGACTGGATCGGTTAGGCTTGCAGCGAGAAGGTGAGGGTGGTTCCCTCGTTTTGCGAAGTGTGCATGTCCAGAGCACCGCCAAGCGCCTTGGCGATGAGTCTGGCGGAGTATGTACCGAGGCCGCTGCCACCCTTTTTTTCAGCGGTGGCGTACTTGTCAAAGAAACTGTGCCTGACTGCTTTCGGAACAACCCCGAGGTTATGAACCTCGAGGCGAAAACCGTCATCGCACCGCTGCCACTTCACCGAAACCGTAGAGCCCGCAGGCGCGGCTTCGAACGCATTTTTCAGCAGGTTCGTGAGCATGGTACGATAAAGCGATTCTTCGCCGGGGATCGACTCGCAACGCGCATCCACATGCACATCCAACTGTTTGTACTGCTGCAATGCGCCATTTTCCCCCACGACCTGCTGCACGACGGGTTCGAGCTTCACGTCACAGATATCCGGTATATATTCGCCGCGTTCCATTCGGTGCAGGTCCAGGGAATCGTTGATCATACCCAGAACGCGATGCCCTGCCGCCTCCATGAGAGCGCCCTGCTCCCGCACCTCAGAGTCTTCATGCATCTGAAGCAATTGGGACATTGACACCATCCCGCCAAGGGGACTTTTGAGGTCGTGCTGCGAGATGCGGGCCACGTCCTCCTTGAGTTCATCCAGCTCCTTGCGCTGGGTCACATCCCTCAGGGAAACAAGTGTGGCGGGCTTCGCGTCCCATTCGGTTTCCGTGGAACGGATTTCCATCACTCTGGTGCCCTCGGCGGTCCGCACGCAGGTTTCGACCCCTTCATCCTGCTCCAGCGAAAACTTCATCCGCATCCCGGACAGGCCCTCGGCATCCGTCTCAAACAGCGTCATGGCGGCACTGTTGCCCGTGATGACGGTCCCGGTCGCATCAATGACCAGCAAGGCATCGGGGTTCATCTCGAAAAGTTTGGCGGCCCTCTCCTTCTGTCGCTTCAGCAGCCGGTTGCGGATACTGAGTTCCCGCTGGGCGTTCACGAGTTCGTTGTTGAGCTGCATCATACTGTCGAGCTGTGCAGGGTCATCCGGAGCATCGCGCTCTCGGGAAAGCTGCTGCTGGCATTCCCGAAGCCGAACGCTCTGCTCATTCACGATGGAGACCATCTGATCATAAAGATGAACCAGATTCTCCGGCATGGGGGAGATCACCACCAGCAAGCCGTCATCGTGACGCACGCCGAAATAGTAAAGGGCTTTGACGCCTTCGGAGGTGATTGTGTTGAGTTCCCATCCCATGGAGGATTTCTGCTTCTGCACCCTCTCCAGAAAATCGGTAAGCTTATGCAGCGAGCCGTCATCCACGATGGATACAAGATCCTCACGTTCACCGGATTGAAATATGCCGAGCCCGTCGGACACCACGCGCAAAACACGAGAGGCTTGGTCGCAGACCACCGCGGTGCCAGACGGATGCGAGCCTTCAGCTTTCTCTGTCATGACACCAACTCCCAGCCTTTGCGGACTGCTTCACGGGCATCCGCCGCCGTGGCGTTCGCTCCTACCAGAGCCACCAGATCAGGATTCGCGGCAAAAGGCGCCCCGCCGACCATTATCGCCGGCATGATCCCGGCATCGTCCCTGAGAGCTGCAACAAGCGATTTGACCGCCTGCACATTGTAGGATGTGGTGCATGAAATGCAGACCAGATCGGCCTGTTTATCGCGAACGAAACCGACCAGATCAGCGTCGGGCATACCCGATCCGAGAAAGTGCGTGGTCCAGTTGTTCATCTCGAAAAAGTCGCAGACCATGCGCATGCCCATCTCGTGCAGTTCGGAGCTGACGCAGCATCCCACCACCGTTTTTCCGGCAGAACCGTCGCCCACAATGCGTGGAAACAGATTGGACATGATCAACTGCGTGACGGCCGTACTGTAATGCTCCACGGCCACGCTCACCTTGTTTTGCTGCCAGAGACGACCGATGCGATGCTGGGTGAGCTGGAAAACGTCGAGATACAACGAAGGGATAGCGAGCCCGTCATCAAGCGCATCGATAATCAGGGCGCTTGCCTTGTCCCGCTGACCGTCGAGAAGAGCCTGCTGATAGTCATCCGCAAGTTTCATTGTGCGATCATGGCTGAAACCGCTCATTGTTCGCCTGCCTGCATTTGTTCTGGCGCGGTGAGCGGGTCCAGCTCCTGAATGTTACCGAGAATCCATTCGTAAAGCCCGACCAGAAATCTCGATTCCTGCAAAGGAAGACGACTTTGGCAAAGCTCGATGCAGTGCGGCAGCATACGTCGCCAGTATTCAAGGGCAAAGCCGTGCCCCCGATACGTGCGCATGGCCCATGCCACGGTCTCTACGAAATCCCCATGGCTGAATACTCGGGCCACAGAATGCATGTAACGGAAATGATTGATATGATTCTCTCGCATCATTCCCCGTTTTTCAAAGGGAACGATCAAATCAAGATCAGGCTCCTTCTCCATCCGCTCATTCAGTGCAGGGGCCATACTGAGGTGGATATCCTGCGATGAGACGGCTTCGGGAGCGGCAGGTCGGTCTAGAGCAAGGCTATCCTTCAAAAATTCCAGAGTATCCATGGCAGATATGCTTGAGTTGAGATGAAGTCCAAAAGCCCCGGCAAACCACGAACAGACAGTTCACATCCTCTAAGGACCATGAGTCGGTTCCTAAACAAAAATCTGTCAAAATGCTTTTATAAGAAAAGCAGTACGAAGCATTTATTATTGGTACGGCAAAAAAAGACGCCCCGCAATTGCGGGGCGTCCTGTTTTTTTAGCGTCGTCCTGCGGACTGGGGAGCGCGTTTTCCTCCGCGCGACCCATTGGCGCCACCGGGGCGGCCGGGACGTTTTCCGGAACCTCCACCGGGCCTTCCACGGCGCGGAGCGGATTTCCTGGTATCTGCGCGGTCATAATCGAACCCTTCGAGCTTGTGACGCTCGATGCGCTGATTGACGATCTTTTCGATCTGTCCGACGAGACGTTTGTCGTCATCAGGAGCCAGCAGGGTCAGCGCCGCGCCCGTACGCTCGGCACGGCCGGTGCGGCCGATGCGGTGCGTATAGGTTTCGGCGGTATCCGGCAGGTCGAAGTTGATGACGTGGCTCACACGGGCGCAGTCGATGCCGCGAGCCGCGATATCCGTCGCCACCATGATGCGGAACGTGCCGTCGCGGAACCCGTCGAGGGCGCGGCGACGCTGGTTCTGGCTCATGTTGCCCTGCAGGAAGGCGGCCTCGTGACCCTGACGTTCCAGCTTACGGGCCAGATTCTTGGCGCGATGCTTGGTACGGGTGAAAACGAGTACGCTTTCATGCTCGGTTTTCTCAAGCAGGTCTTCCAGCAGCTGTCCCTTCAGGTGATGCCTGACGGGATAGAAGGCATGGCTGACGCTGTCCGCCGGGCGGGTGTTGTCCACCTGCACGGTGACGGGATTGTCGAGTATCTTGTCGGCCAGCCTGCGAATGTCGTTCGGCATGGTGGCGGAGAAAAGCAGGTTCTGCCGCTGCTCGGGCAGCTTGGCCATGATCCGGCGAAGGTCAGGCAGGAAGCCCATGTCCATCATGTGGTCGGCTTCGTCCAGCACCAGCGTATCAACCTGATCCAGCTTGATGACGCCCTGATTGAGCAGGTCCAGCAGGCGGCCCGGGCAGGCCACCACAACGGTGGCGGATCGCGCGGCCTTGATCTGCGGCGTAAAGCCCACTCCGCCAAACACGGCGGCGGTGCGAATGCCGCTCTGCTTGCCGAATGCGACAAAGCTTTCCTGAATCTGCAGTGCCAGCTCGCGGGTCGGTGCAAGAACCAGCGTCTTTACCGGACCACGCTTGGGAGCGTCGGCATCAAGCAGGCGCTGGAGAATGGGCAGCGCAAAGGCAGCGGTCTTCCCGGTACCGGTCTGAGCCAGACCGAGCACGTCGTTGCCCTTGAGGACATCGGGGATGGCCTGCTGCTGAATGGGGGTCGGGGTTTCATAGCCACAGGCCTTGATTCCAGCGACAATGCGCTGGTCAAACGAAAATTGGTCGAAATTCACTAACTAGTCCTAATTTGGAAGAAAATATGAACGACGGCGCGTGACAGCGGTCGTAATCCGGCAGTGCCGGGAAGCTTCAGGCAGGTCTCTGGGACGAAAAATCGATCTTGGTCCGAATTGATGCGGAACAGGGTCGCCCGTTGGGGAACAGGCGTGAGGGTTTCCGTGCGTCCAGTCACGCTGAGGTGTTACTTTGTAGACGTTATCAGCACAGATGTAAAGCTTCGGCCGTGCCGACCCCAAAACAAAGGCCGGGAACGCCTTTGCCTGACGCTCCCGGACCTTTCGTCCTTCCGATTGGGCAATGCGCCGTAACGCTTATTCCACAGGGAAGGAATCCATATTCGGCTTCATGGCCTTGCCGAGCCAGTCAATGGTCCGACCGAGGTTGCCCATATTCCGCATACCTTCCTCGTCACCGGCGGCTTCCGCCTTGTTCAGACCGTATCCGAGGTTCCAGTATATGGAGCCGGGAACGATCATCTGGGACATGAGGAACATGTGATTGATGGAGTCGTACACATGGATTCCACCGCCGCGACGCACGGCCACCACTGCCGCACCTATCTTGCCGCGCAGCAGGCCGCCGTTGGCGAGTCCCACGTATCCGGCGCGATCCAGCACGGCCTTGAGCTCGGCGGAAACGTCCGAGAAGTATGTCGGGCTGCCGAATACGAGTGCGTCGGCGCGTACGATCTTTTCCATCAGTTCGTTGAACAGGTCGTCATGGGCGATGCACGTGCCGTTTTTCTCCTCGAAACACTTATTGCAGGCAATACAGCCGCGCACCTTGCGACCACCCACCTGAACGAGTTCGGTTTCCCAGCCGGACTGCTCCAGCGGTTCGAGGGTCGCCTTGAGAAGTGTCTCGGTATTACCGCCCTTTCGCGGGCTTCCGTTTACTGCTACTGCGTACATCTTGCCTCCTTTGGCTTGCGTTAGTACGAACAGATGACAAACATAACATGATTCACTCTCTTTTCAAGAGGTTACATCAAAGTCAGCCACTTACACGCATGTAAGTCAGGAACCGCCATGATCCAGCAGTGCCCCCTCAAGAAGGTCAAGGACAAGGAATACCGATNCTTTTTCGAACTGACGCTTCAGGTATTCGGAGGCAAGTGGAAACCCGTCATCATATATCATCTGGCACGCACAGGGGTCATGCGCTACGGAGAACTCAAGCGGACCATACCGGAAATATCCGAAAGGATGCTGGCAAAGCAGCTTCGCGAACTTGAAAATGATGACGTATTGAGCAGAACGGCCTATCCCGAGGTTCCGCCCAAGGTCGAATACGCTTTGACAGATCTCGGAAGAAAACTGCTCCCCGCACTGCTTGAATTGCGAAAATGGGGAATTGAATACGAACGTCACCTCGGGGGCGGCGAGCTTGTCTTTGACCCCGAGAAATACGAAGCCCTTGAAGATCCGGTCCTCCCTTCCACGTAGCAAGTCTGCGCAATACGAAAAGGGGCCGGCTGCTGCCGACCCCTTGCAAGGAAACGCAATCCCTACTCAATCACGCCGAAAACGCCGTCGCATGGAGACCAGGACCAGCCCCGTGAAACCGAGCCCCATGAGAAGCACGGAGGATGGTTCGGGAACCGGCTGCGACAGAAACTCGGCGGGCATCACGAACGCCTGCTCGTATCCGCTGTTGAGCGAATGCATACGGAAATCCATGGAGATCATGTCGTACGGGCTGTCTCCGTTCCACGCCGCGAGCATGGCATTCAACTCTGGCGAGAAAACGGCATAGGCTGCCTCGTTTTCTCCAAGGTTGTGCGGGAAAGGCCCCTCAACCGCATCGGGGCTGCCACACGGTACAGGTATGCCGGAAGCATTGAGACACACATCCCCACCGGAGATGATATAATCTTCAAAGGGTGTCGGCTCCCAGGATGCATCGGAATATGTCGGGGAAACATAGGTTGCCGGATCGCCGCCGAAAATGCCGGTTCCGTCCCCATTGGGGCTTGCCAGATCGAAATATTCAGCTGTGGCACCGCCAGTACTGCTCCATACCTTGACCTGACCATAGGCCCACAGGTCCTGCTCGACCCGCTCCTGATTGTTATTGAAAAAGAAGGCTGGACTCTGTCCGCCCATCTGCCCCATGAACGCCTCGATGGTCGAGTCCCACGTATCCGCCTGATTGGCGGGCATGGTCGGCGTAAATCCGGGGTCAGGCGTCGTGCCTGTCGAAAAAGTGGACACACCGGAACTGTTCGGGGTGGGATACGCATTATCCATTCCCGGGAAGTTGGTGTTTACTCCAGTCCCGGTCGAGCCGGTGGCGATGACGATGCTGTCCTTGATATGACCAGCGGTGGACTGGACGTAATACGGATTTCCGGGGCCGACACCACCGCCGAATTCCTGATCATATTGAAAGGCAAGGATCGGCAGTGAGTACGAATAGAAATCGCCGTACAACATGGCGTTGGTGGTGGGATCAGGAAACGTGAAAGCCTTTGCCCATGACGGCATGGCAACCACGACTGCCACAACAATAATACACGCGCAGACAAACCTGTTCATTGCATTTCCTCCAGTTGAACAGAATTTGCAAAAAGCGTGCACATCCATAACAGCTCAATATCATGGACATTAAAACTTTCCCCACGGTCCTGAAGTGTAGGGTTTTCAAGACACCGTTATGACATCCTTTACACTCTTCTTCGTGCGTGTATCAGTCAGCCTGCCTCCTTCCCGAGCGTGAGGAGGGGGTAGACAGATCNTCATCCCCCTTGTAGAAATCCTGACCGCACGGCACGACCAGCCGTCCGGTAATCCCAGACGAGTCGTACAAGAAAAGTCCCGCTCAAGGCCAAGTCGGCCCGGCGGTTGGAGATATTCATGAAAGCTCAAGAAGCACTGCAACACTTTCGGGGCAAGGAAAAGTACAACTGCGCTCAGGCGGTCCTCAAGGCTTTTCAGCATGAAGCGGGCATCCCCGAAGGCGCAGTCAAGGCTGCCTCCGGAGCCGGTGGCGGCAAAGCCGAAGGCGGACTCTGCGGCGCGCTTTTCGCCGCCGGCGTCATATTGGGTAAAAAGGAAACCAATGACGTTCAGGAAGCCTTTGCCCAAAAGGCCGGTTCAGTCCTTTGCAAACAGATTCGTTCCCTCAAACGCATCTCCTGCCGGGACTGTGTCTCCCTCAGCGCACAACTGACCCAGCGCCGCATGGAAGACAGCCCTTCTTAAGCACCTATCCGATCAATTTTACTAAAAAAACGCCGCTTCGGGCTAGTAAAACAGCAAAACGGGCCCGACCGACAATGTCGCTCGGGCCCGCTCCACAAATATACACGCACACAAGCAGGTGCTGCCGGCTTGGATCAGGAATTCCTACCGCGTCCGCTGCTGGGCGGGATGTCGGCCCCGCAGTTGCGGCACCTCACCGTATCATGCTTCTGCGAATCACCCACCGCCTGCTTGTGGCGGCACTTCGGGCATATCCGCACCTTATTGAGCAGCGAATTGATCGCAACGAAGAATCCCCACATCCATCCTCCAGCTACAGGAGCTCGTGTTCCAGAATGAGGGAGTCGAGCGTGACCATGCCGACGATCTCGCCCATGTGCTCCACCGGAGCGCGATGAATCTTCATACGATGAATCAGCCTCGTGGCGTAGCGGATGTCCATCACCGCGGGGACGGTGATGACCGGCTTGGTCATTATTTCATAGACGCTCACGTCCTCGGCGTCCTGACCGGGAACAAGCACGCCTTCCACGATGTCCATGATGGTTATGATGCCCCAGGCATCATCTTCGTGCCGGCGCTCCACCAGAAGCTCGGAGACCTGTTCCTGCCGCATCTTGTCTGCGGCCATTTTGACGGTCGCCATGCCATCGATGCTCAGGATTTCCGAATGCATCACGTCCCGGACGCGAACTATGGACTGTTTCATTATGTCAACTCCCTGAAATGCTGGTTTCTAGAAATATTTCTCGCGGACTTCTTCCTTGAAACGCTCGATCTGGCTCTCCATACCGATGACCTTTTCAATGGGAACCACAAACGCGATACCTGTGCCCGGCTTCTGGAACTCACCGGCGGTACGGATGGCCTCCAGAACGGGATTGACGAGGTGTTCCTCGATCAGAAAGAAGACGATATCGGTCTGATCTTCCAGCGTCAGCCCGAAAAAGGTCTTGGCCTCGCGCATCCCCGTTCCGCGGGCGGAAATGATCGTCGCCCCAGTGGCGCCCGCCTCCTTGGCCGCATCCACGATGGGATCGGTCTTGTGCGTCTTGACCGGGGCGAAAATAGCTTTGAATTTCATGACATCATTCCTTTCGCGTTTTTGCTCTGGCTCGCATATTCAACAGATGCGCCATCTGCGCGTACCCCATGACGGCAATTATCGGGAAAAGGCTGGCGAATGCAATCAGCCCGAAACCGTCCAGCGCGGGGTTGCGCCCCGGAACGGCTTCCGAAAGTCCGAGACCAAGCGCCGCCACGAGCGGCACGGTTACAGTGGACGTCGTCACGCCACCGGAGTCGTACGCAATGGCAATAATTTTCTTGGGTGTGAAGAATGTCATCACCACCACTGCAACATACCCGCAAAGTATGTAAAGGGAAAGGGGCGTGCCGGTGACGATCCGATATGCCCCCAGCGTAATGCCTACCGCCACGCCAATGGCAACGGTGATCCGCAATCCCCACTGGCTGATGCTGCCGCCGGACACCTCGCTGGCCTTCAACGCCACAGCCAAAAGGGATGGCTCGGCAATGGTGGTGGAGAAGCCGATCATGGCGGCAAACAGGTAGACCCACAAATAGGCCGTCCAGTCCGACTGGGCTTCCACTCCGCCTATGAGAAAATCCGGAGCGGTCAACTGCGCGACCATGGCTTTACCCACAGGAAACAGCGCCTTTTCAAGTCCTATAAGGAAAAGGGCCAGTCCGAGCACCACGTACACACCGCCCATAATCACCCTCGGCAAATGCGGGATGGGTTGGCGGATGACGAATATCTGAAAGACGAGAATCAGTCCGAGGATCGGCAGCGTATCGCGTACCGTGGCCAGAAAGACCGATCCGAAATCAATGAAAAAATCCATACGGCTTCCAGGCTTAGAAGATTATGAGGCCGTACCCCATCACGAAGATCATGGGCAGCAGGCTCGCCAGCGCCACGAGTCCGAAACCGTCCAGCAGCGGGCTGCGCCCCCTGATGATGGAGGCCAGCCCCACGCCGAGCGCCGCCACCAGCGGCACCGTCACCGTGGAGGTTGTCACCCCGCCTGCGTCATAGGCGACACCGATAATCTCTTCGGGCGCGACAATGGTCATCAGCATCACGAGGACATAGCCACTTATAATCACCAGAGAAATCGACCAGCCTCGTATTATTCGAAGAACACCGATCAGGATGGCCACGCCCACCGAGAGAGCCACGGACAGCCGCAGTCCCATGGCGTAGCTGTCCATGGAAGACTGTCCGGCATCGATGAGATTTGCAGTGGCGGCGATGCTCGCAGCCTCAGCGGCCACGGCGATCAGCGCTGGCTCTGCCACGGTGGTGCAAAAGCCAAGCAGAAAGGCGAACGTCAGAATCCAGAACAGACTCCCCTTTCTCGCAAGCGAGCGCGCCAGATTCTCCCCGATGGGAAACAGGCCCATTTCGAGCCCCTGCACGAAAAGCGCAAGCCCGACGAGGACCAACAGACTGCCGAAGGCCACTTCCCCGAGATTCGGGAAAGGCTGCCTGAGCACAACCGCCTGAAAGAAGACCACGACAAGAATGATGGGAAGCATGTCCTTGAGCGAGCTCCAGAGCTTGCCCAGAACAACCTTCGCAATTCGATCAAGAGTTTGAACCTTCATAATATTGGGTAGTTCCGCCTTTTTCGCAACCTTGCAAAAGAAATGTCCCAAGTCAAAGGTTCTTTGCATATTCGTGCATATTTATCACGGGATTGGATGTTCGAATACGTGCTAGCAAAAGAAAAACAACGTGAAGACTAAAACGCATTATCTATTAGCAGGCAACCGCGACGGAGGTCTGCGCCAGAATGGTAAACAGGCTGACACGTTACTTGCGGGTGAAGAAGGGATGGCTAGAAAACAAGTTGACGAGTGGTCACGCGATAAGGATCAAACGTGAAACGAAAAACATTTATGAGGCTCTATGAAGAGCCTTGTCAATAGATGATTCCCAAAATGACATCACAGTCGGCAGCGAAAAACGCTCTGTCACATTTTGCGCACGAAAAGCGAAAGTCTCTCTCATCTGTGAATCACTCATTAAAGCATCCATCGCACCAGCTAAAGCGGAAACATCTTCACAAGGGACAATCAAACCATCATAGCCATGATGCACAATATCCTTCACAGCACCACATTCTGTCGAAATCACAGCGACACCAGAAGCCATGGCCTCACATAACGCGTTAGGGAACCCTTCATAAGAAGAAGGAAGCACAAAAAGTTCTGTCTGCTGAAGACAATTGGCTACATTAACAATCTGTCCTGTAAAATGAACCCGGTCATTAAGACCGAGCGAAGAAACCAACTGCTTTAAAAAAAGATTCAACGGCCCGTCACCAACAAGAGCCAAATGCCAACTCTCATGACGGGATGCAATTTGACTGAACGCTTTGATTAACCTCGAATGCCCCTTCTCAGCCGATTGACGACCAATGGAAGTTATCAAGGGACTTGGCAAGGATACATTCTCACCGCCTGGATGCGGCGCAGAAACAGGGTTCGCTATTATATCAATTTTATTACTTAATCGTCTCGGGAAGAATTGCTTAGCATTTGAGCTCTGTACAACAATCCTATCAGCCAGAGGATAGGTCAAAGACCTTAGTTTTCCCCACACCTTACCTATGTCATGCTTCCATGGATCACTTCTTTCAGATATCAGGACAGGGTAACCAGCCCCCAAAAGACTCAGGAGCAAACGAACATTAACAGTATCCACAAAGCTAATCACAACGTCTGGATTTATATTTCGAATAGCACGACGTAGTACAATGCTTCTTTTTAGGTTGTTGACAACAGACTGCAATAAGTTCTGCGAAGGCCACAAGAGTGACAAATTCTGCACCGACACACTCTCATGCAAAGGATAAAATGAATCATTTATTTCACTGAAAGTAACTATACTTATGGAATGCTCACAGGACGCAGCCCAATGATTAGCCATTGTACAAACCACACGTTCTGCGCCACCAGCATCCAATGAAGATATTACAAAAACAATATTCACAAATCATCCACAGAGCCAAAAATTGAAAACACGGAAAATTAAGTTGTATTTTTTATAGTAGGTCTGGCAGCAGCAAAGACACAGCGTCAAGTACTTATTAAATACTCCACAAGACTCTTCTAAAAATGCAGCCTTTTAATCAAAAATGCAACGCTCATTCTCACGGTACGAGCGTAATCATGCTGCAACATTTTAAGCCAATAACGAAAAGCTGAGAAACGGCGTCCATGCAGACGGGAAAGGGTCAAGGCTTCTTCAAACTGATGAAAGATGTGTTTTCTAATGATGGATGAATACTTCTTGTTAAAATAACCATCAAGCTCAACAAGAAAGCTTGTTTTGCGTTCATTGACTGCGATCAACTCTTCAAAAGGTTTCTTGGCAATTGTCTTAGTTATTCCTGCTGGATGCTGTCGGTAAACTGCCATCACATCATCCATAAAATATATATCTCCAAAAGTAGCAAGCCAAATCAGCAAGGCATGGTCACGAGATACGGTGGTGTAAAACCAACTGGGAAGAGTCTTTGGATTCCTGAAAAGAAGCGAAGCAGTGAAATTACAAGGAAAGCAAGCCAAAACATCTTCAAGCGCAACCCTTTTCTTGCAAAAGATATTGCCTTGAACAAAATTCTGACCTTCCATTCCATCAAAAATCACTGCTTGACTATGTATAGCCACGGAAAGGTGAAGATCAGACTCAAGAAGCTCTACTTGCTTTATAAGCTTACGAGGATCTGTCCAGTAATCGTCACCTTCACACATGGCGACATACTTCACTCCCGACGAGAAACATTTGTCATATAGACTCTCAACAATTTTACCTTTTGTGTTCTCCTCAGACATCAGCAAGTAAATACGATCAGGGTGCTGCTCCTTGTATTTCTGACATATCTCCCGAGTACCATCAGTAGAACCGTCGTCAGACAAAAAAATCTTAACAGGAAACTCCCCTCGCTGCATCAAGACTCCGTCAAGAGCATGAGAAATATAGTTGGCTTGATTATACGTTCCCATAATCACACCAACAAAAGGGGCAGTCACATCAGACACAGATTAACCCATCCCGAACTAGCAATTACTCCCACACAGCGCAGCAAAAGCCATTCATCCCAAAGCCATTACCGTTATAAAAAAGGTACTTTGAGCTTTTTGTACTAACAACAGAAGGATAGGCTTGCATTTTAGAATCCCATTCTTGCGGCCCTGGCTGGATTCCACATTCAGCATCACTTCGGATCCAACTCAGTCCATCTTCAGAAGTTGCATACCCGATACGGTAACTCTCAGGACCGTCTCTAAAGTCATTGCTTCCTCGATAGCAGAACCACATTTTATACATTCCATCTTCAAAAACTACAGTCGGCTTGGCATTTGCCTCATATTCAGACATGGTCGGGATGCAAGTTAGATCATCCTTGCACCAATTTATTGCATCTTGTGAAAATGCAGTCTTTATCTGGTACAAAGATTCTGGTTTACCATCCACAGTAATCCATTTAGTACCTGCGGCATACCACATGCGCCATCCCTCCCCAAATTTCATGACCCATGGAGATATGACAAAATAAGGATCATAAGCGCTTCTATCCAAAACAGGACCATCAAATAAGCGAGTGAAACTGTTCCCTCCATCATCACTTACAGCAAGTCCAATCGCATTGCCATAAGGCACAGTCACTCGAATATTGTAAGCAGTGTAATATAAATAAATTTTTCCGTCGCACTCAAGCGCGCAAGTACATAAGGTACCACTGTCATCACAAGCACCAAGTTTTCCGAGGCTTAAAACTGGTTCTTTATGCACATACAGGACTTTTGCAGGGTCGTCTTTGTCTAAGTCCACGTAAGTAATCCGACTCTTCCCATTTACATCACGCGGACTATAGTAGACACGGATACAATCTTCCATCACAAGAGGTGTCGGCAACATTGCATGGCTGTTAATCCAGTCGAGTTCATACTTACTACGATCAAAGACAAGTCCAATTTTTCTCCAGGCCATCGAAACACCTTCTTGAAATTCAAGTTACAAATTATACCCCAAAGACCAAAAATCTTTTCCCCACCAATGATGCGGATGAAAACCCTCGACTTGAAAACCGATTCTTTTATAAAATGCTACTGCATCTTCGCTCGGAGCCGTTAACTTTATCTTGTGAACACCGTGCTTTTTATAGAAGTCCACACACTGATCAAACAGCATAGAACCGATACCTCTCGCTTGAAAGGATTGGTCAACTAGAAGCCAAAGGACAGTTGAGACTCCCCCCTCAGGAGGCAAGGCCAACAAGAAACCACAAACCATTTCATCAAAAACGGCAACCCAGACAGCAGCTCTCTCTCTTTCTAAAAAGCTGGTAAAATTGTTTGTCTCAAAAAGCTGCGCATATCCGGCAATGGCCTGCTCAGGAAAATTAAAATTAGTTCGACAACTATTTTTCATCAAAGAGCAAAGACGCTCAGAATCATCAATACTAGCCAATCTAAAACAAAGACGGTTCATATCGCATCTCTATAAACATAGACAGTGTACTCATATAATCCATAATCCATTCGAACTGTGACATGCCGACTGATATTCTTAACCAAATATGAAACACATTCATCCAGAGGCCAATGAAAGAGGTCATCCCTGTACCAATCTACATGACTGCTCATCACATTGAAGGCCAGTCCTTTGCGGCAAAGACCATACGTTGAGTAAATAATGTGCTTTGCGAAATCGGCCATACGCTGATGTGAAAGAGTAAGCTTTTCTGTAAGGACTCCATTCATTAAAACATAATCGGCAATTTGCTCTTGAATTGGATTTTTTAGTAAATCCCTAGCTTCAAAAAACTCATTGGGATGTCTACGACTAGCAGCTTCAATCATCTTTTCGGATATATCAATACCGCGGTAGTTAAAACGCTCCCTCTGCCCTGTGTCAGTCAAGTAGTCCACCATCAATCCGACTCCACACCCTACATCAGCCAGACACACACTGCCAGCTCGTGTACGGACAACATCCAACATCACTGCGAACCGACGTTCTAGATCGTGTTGATTTGGCCAGTCAACCCCGCGATGATTGGGGCCAAACTCTGCCAGTCGTTTTTCATAGTGTTCTTTAACGACTTCATAATCGCCACCATTCATTTTAGACAAAAGCACATCTCCTGCTAGCGCGTAGAGCTTTTCCTGTTTTTCCAATATGGAGGAAAGTATCCGTCTTGCGAGTTGGAATCCACACCTGCAGAAAGGCAAAGTTGCTTGTATTCAGTTGACAAAACAACTTGCTTCAATGCTTTCAAATTACACGGTACGGCATTAAATCGCTGTTTAAATCGATCGAGGCCATCACCGGGGGCAACTCCGCCTCCCAAATTGAGCAAACCGGCGCCTCTTTTTTTCTGCATTTCTAGTGCGTTCCAGATTATATTTCTGGAATATTTTCTGCCAGCTGAGGTTGATGCGCTAAGGAAGTATTCCATCACATTGCAGTCTCCCCTCCCATTCCCTTCGGGTAAAATGAAAAGTGAAACCGCCTCGACTTTGCCACCTACAATAACACCCACCGGCACCATTTCTGGAATCTCAAGAAAAGCCTTCAACGTTTCGCGGCTAAAATCGTAGCAATCAGAAGCACCAACACGTTGCATAGTCTGTGGATACAATTCAAGAAAAGCTTCGTGCAAAACAGGCGTACTATGCGCGATTGTAACTGTATGATCGCGATCAACTTTTCTAATCTCATACCGATGAGTCTTATTAAGCGAAGAAAACATATCCTTCAGAGGCGGAGTCAGGTCCAAAAGGTAGACCACTTGGGGCTGCTCCTCAAATTCATGAACCATGTCCGTAGGCAACTCAATCGCTGGATTTTGCACGATGTATGCAGTTGCAAATCCTTCTCGACGGCAAAAATCTGTCCATTCAGCAAAAAATGAGTGGCCTTTGTTTGAGGGCCATGTGGTTACGAAGCCACCAGAACCATAGGGAGAAAATAATTCCGGAGGAGCTGTGGCTGACAGTCTTCGAACTCCTAGAGGACATACAGCCTTGCCTCCATCACCATCACACCGATACAAAAACAACTCATATTCCACTGACAAAGACAAAGCTTTGCAGTAAGCATGAGAATGAGCCAGCGGAGTAGCCATCCCATCTAATGCTCTGCACCAGCGCTCTTCATCCGTTAATGGAATCAATTCGTGTTTCATCAATAAGGCCTAAGGCTTAAGACAGGATGTAACACCCGTCTTCAGACAATACAGCAGCCCTTTTTTCTATAGTCGCTGAGTCAACCTTTTGAGGAAGAGATGATGACACAGCCTTGGGCCTATCCTCATATCGGTTAACAGTGACCTCAGCAAATCCCAAAGCTTTCGCAGCCTTTCTGGACAATTGGAAATCTTCCTCAGTTTCACCAGGAAATCCAATAAGCAGACTGGTTCTTAACGCAATCTCAGGCGCTCTCTCATTGATCTCTTTAAGAGTATCCAAGGCATCTTGTGCCTTGTATTCCCGCTTCATCGACTCAAGTACTGAATTAGAGCCTGACTGAAGTGGGACAAACAGCTCCTTAATGTTTTCCTGGTGTCTAACAATTACAGGCAGCAGTGTATCTCGATCCTCAATTAACCACTGTGGATTACAGTCGATTATTATAAGATTAAAATCTTCAGCATAACTGCAAAGAGACTTAATCAGTTCGGCCAAAGAACTGTTTATGTCTTTCCCGTAGCATCCGGTGTCTTCTGCGATTAACTGAAAAGTCTTATAACCTTTGTCTATTCCCTTTTTAAAATCATGGAAAACGTCCTCAAGCGGTCGGCTACGCAGGGTGCCTGTAGCATACTTCGTTGCACAAAAAGCACATTGACTAAGACATCCATCCGCAATTTTAATATTATAGTATGGAATAAAAGTTTGCGGCTTGTTGCCTTTGGCAAGACTTTTAATCTTTTCGTATAAACTTTTCCCTCGAACTGAGTATTCGAGAAACTTACCGTTCATAAAGAATTTGTAGAATATTCTTTTGTACAGCTTTGACTTGCGACAAAAACTACGGGCTACAAGATAATTCACTATATCCGGATTATCGGCAATACTGTCCGGATACTCCACTTCTTCAAAAGGAGTGATGGCATTAATCAACTCATCAAATTTTTCCAGTTGACCCGTGGGGACAAAAACGCAATCACGGATGTCACTCATCGGGCCAGCGTTAATCAGAGGAAGGCAGCCAGTTACAACGATAAGAGAGTTCTTGTTTCCACGCCTTGCAACCGCTTCATGAATAGCTCTAAGCGAATTCTCCTCATTAAGCTCAACGACACCACAGGTTGCAACAATTATCATGTCAGCAGTCTCAGGTTTCCTGGACATATCCCAACCATTGCGCTCCAGATAACTCTGAAGATGGATAACATCCAGGCCCCTTCGAATACACCCCGCGCTAAACACATAGAATTTTTTCATATAATCATTATACCCGTTCTAGCATTGAACGTTTTCAGTTTCGTAAACTAACAACTCTTGGAAGCTAGATGTACACATCATAGCATCAAGAACCGACAACCCTGAAACAAAATCCCCTGTCCCCTGTGGATATGACCTAAGCTTGGGCTGTAAAAACTCAAGTGATATACCCTTCCGCCGAAAGGTTGCGCAGTCATACAGATCTCTACCGCCGGGAAGGTTGACATACGTTTCAGCACAATTTTGGATGCAAATATCCAAAACCCTGTCAGACCCGGACAGCCCTTTCCGAGGGTATACAGAAGAAGTTTCAACTATTTCCGTACTAATCCCAAGATAAGAACAAACTCTCTTCAGCGAATGCACAAGAAAAGTGGATAAACCACTTATTTTACAGGCAAGCATGTCTTCAATCAAAGGCATCACGTTATTATACATAGGTGCTTTTTTGTAAGCATGCTTTATTGTTTTAAGAAACCTTCTAGCCCAATCCTCGTAATCCTGCCCGAGTTCCAACTCATTGATCATTTTATTCTGGCTTGCCTTTTTAACAGGCAAAGAAAAAGTATTAGGTCGCCCATCTACAAGAATACGGTTTCGATTCACCCATCCCCGCTTAATATAATTAACATCATCAAGCACAACGAATCGATCTACGGATGCAAGCAGCTGAAAATAACCAAGATAGGGCAAAAAATATGGCTGCATCACGGCTAATCGCATTACTGTCCTCCTCTGCAGGAAAGAACCAGATCAATAATTTTTTCTTGGTCAAACGGAGCAAGGTCTGGATAAATCGGAAGGCAAATCACTGCTTCACTGATTTCTGAAGCGACCGAAAGAGAGTGTTGACCAGCGCTTTTGAGGTCTCTGTATGAAGGGAAATCACTAATTAAAGGATAGTAGTATCGCCTCGGATGAATATCATGTTCCTTAAGCTTTNCATAAACCTGCTCTCTGTCGGCACCAAAACTCTTTTTATCAACCAACACAGGGCAATACGAATAATTCCATTCAATACCTTTGCGAGGTCTGACAAGCCTCAATCCGGATTGATCAGAAAAAGCCTCAACGTATCTATTAAATACATGCTTTGATTTTTCGCGTTTGCAATTAAAATCCTTCACCTGAAGCAAACCTACAGCAGCTTGAAATTCATTCATCTTACCATTGCTGCCAGGAGCAACGACTGTAGTTTCATCCGCAATTCCAAAGTTCTTGAGAAAATCAATACGGCGTTTTAGATTCGCATCCTGAGAAAAAATACCTCCGCCCTCAAAGGTATTGAGAACCTTCGTGGCATGAAAACTCACAATCGATAGGTCGCCTTTGTTGAATATTGATTCCCCATCAATCGTAACGCCAAAAGCTGGAGCTGCATCATAAACAACTTTAAGGCCATAGATACTTGCGATGCGTTCGATAGCCTCAACGTTACAGGGAAAACCGAAAGCGTGAGTTGGCAGTATTGCCGTCGTTTGAGGAGTAATAAGGGCCTCTATGCGCTCAGGATCAAGGGTTAGGGTACCAGGGTCAATGTCACAGAATACAGGAGTACATCTATTCCAGTATATTGCATGTGTGGTAGCGGCAAAACTGAACGGGGTGGTAATCACTTCTCCCGTGATACGAAGAGCTTGCAGGGCCGTCTGCAAAGCCATAGTACCATTGCAAAAAAGGTTAACATGCGAGACCTTCAGATAATCGCACAATGCTTTTTCAAATGCAGCATGGTATTTCCCCATGTTGCTCAATTGCCTACTGTCCCAGATGTCCTCAAGCAACGGAAGAAGCTCGTCCAAAGAAGGAAGTGAAGGGCGTGTTACGTGAATACTCATGGTGCTATCAATCCTTCTCCAAGGGCCGAGCTTTGAACTCCCCCCCTACAAAAGACAAACATTTTTCCATTACCTTTTCAAAATAATACCTAGGTAATCGCCGCGGCATGCTCCGTAACGCCTTACGATGCGAGAGCTGAGCCCCCAACAACAAACGAAGAAGCGCCTCTCGGTCAAGCTGTAAATCCTCTTCACTGCTGGCATCCTTCAATACTAATGGCTCCTGAAAAAGCACTCCATCTCGACGGCCTAAAAAACGCCGAGCGAATTCTTTATACTTTGGCTCATATGCACGATAACTACTAAGAATCTGTTCACGAGAAAAAAGCTGTATTCTTTTTTTGGACCAAGAAAAAAGGTGAGACATCTCTTGCAAACTACGATTAAGGTACTTTCCCTCATCAGGGTCAAGCAAGCCAGCCTTGACCATTCGTGTGACCTCAATCATGGCAGCTAATGTTTCGCCTTTGGGAGAAATATTACTGCTCTTGATACGTTCGTATTCAGGATGAAGCTTCTCTCCCAAACAATCAAGAAAGTCCTCTACCAAGTCCCCTTTGAGAGCAGATTTTTCAAAAGGTTTTAGAATAACATTCTCATCCCCAAAAGCTTCTGCCCACCAGTCAAGGGTAAGCATCCTTCGACCTTTCAACAGAGAGACATATTCATCCGGGGTATACAAATACGCTCCTCGTTTCAAACCCTGGACATATTGTGATTGCAAAAGAGTATCGATACGCCTTATATAACAAACAATCGTAACATCTTCACCAGCAAACAGTTCAGCTATCTGGAAAATATCACTTTGCTCTGGTAAATGTGCCAACATTTCGCAACTGATGACAACTTTCTCACAAGAACTTTTCTTCCCCTCCCTAATTAGTTTTTTCCAATTAAAAATCTGCTTTTTTAAACTAATTCTTTCAAAGTCGTTATTACAAATAAGATGGGCGTGGTTTACGCGACTGGTTATAGGGTAATATACTCCCCTGCGTTTAAAAGCATCCCGATTAACATCAAAAAAAGTCTGTATGGAAGATGTTCCAGTTTTTCCCATACCAATATGTATATAAAACTTTTGCCTCATACTATCCCTCTGAATTGACTTACATTGATGACCACTATCATAATTAACAACAAAAGAAGAACTGCTTATAAAACAAATCAAAAGCGAGCATCATATCGCATCAAAACACTTTTTGGGATTCCTCGATCTACAATTTCACCAGACTCAACCCAAACAATTGAGTCACACCGCTCAACGGTTGAGTTGCGATGAGCAACAATTATCAGAGTCAACTCTCCTTTGAACGAATATACTGTGTCCAAAATAGCTTTCTCAACCTTGGAATCCAAAGAACTCGTTGCCTCGTCGAATATCAACACTTCGGGCTTTTTGTACAAGGCTCTGGCGATCGCCAGGCGTTGCCTTTGCCCACCAGAAAGCTTAGCGCCGTGCTCACCAATCTTTGTATCTATTCCATCGACCAGCTCAGAAAGAAAATCCAGTGATGCCATACGGCAGCACTCAAGGACCCATCCTCTATCGATGCGTGCTTCCGGCACACCGTATGCAATGTTCTCAGCAATTGTCCCATCAAAAACATATGGGAACTGCGGCACATAACCTATTTCTTCGACTTGCCACGCTCTCACTTCTTCCGATGTCAATTTCTTTCCGTCCAGAACAAATTCGCCACTACTATGTGGAAGCAATCCTGCCAGCAGGTTGATGAGTGTCGACTTCCCAGCCCCAGAAGGCCCTACAACACCCAAGGCCTGACCTTTGTCAATCACAAGGTCGATTTGAGACAAGGCTTCCATTGAAGCACCAAGATATTTAAATTTTACACCTTTTAGCTGCACAGATTCTCTAAGATGCGGAATCTTTTTTTCCGAATTAACTGCTTTTTCTTCAAGGTCCAAAGCGTAAAGCTCTTCCTCTACCGCCTCCAACCGCTCGATATAAGGCCAACTCATACGTATAGCCCCCATCGAATCCAACAGTTTGTTCATACAAGGCAAAAGGCGCCAACCCGCTGCTGCCAATAGAGCTGCTGTACCAGCTACCCGAGCATACGAAGCATCCAAACTCAACAAATAACAAATTGACAATGCGATAAGAATAAAACCAAAGGATTCAAGAAGATACATTGGAGTACTGCGCATCAACTCAACTTTTACACCAACTCCAGTCGCCCGACTCATGCACTTCCTGTATTCATCCAGTAAAGTACTCCCACACCCTGCAATTTTCGCCTCAGCAATTCCTTGTAACGATCTCGCATAAACTCTATTGCGCCAGACCATACATTCCGACAATTTATTACTTAAATGATCGATCCGCTTCTTTGAAAATTTAAATATCGTCATCCCCACAAGACTAAGCACACCAAATGTGCCAAGAGATACAACAGGGTCTACAAAAAGTAATCCAAAAAGAATGAAGATAACGGTAAATCCGTCACAAGCGATGTTTATTACACTTCTAGCCACGAGCCCGTAATAGCGAGCCCAAAGTCCATACAAAGCCATATCGCTTGAATTACGGTTCACATGCCATTCGTAAGGCAGGCTCAACAAAGAGGAAAGGAGTCTAGAGCCAACAAACTTCTCTACCTCTCTCTGTAGGCGGACAGAACAGGAAGTGTTCCACAGCCGAATCCCATTATTGAATATAACAACTAAGGCAGTTAATCCTACTATAACTATAATAAACGATTTAGGCTCAGCCAAAATTTCTTTGGAAACTAGAGCCCATAACCATGCAATTTTCTCCGATGAAACTACTTCCTTTGGCGAAGAAAGTGCAGCTCCCATTAGTGCGATTGAACTTACAAGAACAAGTTGGAGCACCGACACAACGACCGACGAAAATAACGCTACAAAAACGCGTTTTTTCAATAACGAATCAAATCGCTTAAATATACTAAGAAAAGATACCGCCATGCTGCAAATAATCCTTGGTTGGTCAGAGAATCAGTCAATCCTCAACTTCGTTAAACAACTTTCCAATGAGGCCGCTTTAAAAATACATCCCGCGATTCCTCAAATTCATCATGGGCCATCGTCATTATACGTAGTTTACGATTAATCTTATCCTCTGTAACTTGACGCAGGTTCTCTAAATGCGCACTGTCAACCGCCCCCACAATAAGCACATCAATAAGCCCGGAATCACACCCCTGGGCATAATCATCCAAAATATAGACGGCTTGCACTTCACCAAGGTCAGCCATTACTTGCTCCACCAACCTGTCGATGCCAAAGGTTTTGCGAACAATAGATGATATCTCGGGAAAAAAAGGATGCTCTTTGTTAGCCCTGAAATATGTTGATCTACCCGATGCCTCCCGAAGCAAATATCCAGCCTCGCTGAGATTGTTAAGCTCAAGCTTTATGGCATTGGGCGAAACATTAAACTCGTTCGATAACCCTCTAAGATAGCATGAAACTTCTGGATTAAGGAACAGTTTAAGTAATATTTTGATACGTGTTTTTGAGGAGAAAAGCTGAGAAAGCATTCGTTTTCTTTACAGCAAAATTGTACAAAAACAAACCCCGAACGACACCCCATTTACACATCCGTTAGGAGGTCATTATGTGCTTCCACCGTGCTTAATTATACCGCTCACACGAAGAAACGAAAAAGGCGGGGCACTGGCAATGCCCCGCCTTCTTTTAATGTCGAAAATTAGTACGTTATTTCAAAATACTTATTTTTGCCCTTACCTCCTCATCTGCCCCACAAGCAGACGACCGACTTCCGCGCCGGAAGCCGGATTCTGCCCGGTGATGAGACGCCCGTCGGCAACGGCATGTCCGGCAAAAGGCTTGTCCGCCTTTTCGTAGATTCCGCCACAGGCGCGTAGTTCGGTTTCGGTGAGAAACGGTACGACCGAATCGAGTTCCGCAAGCCGCTCCTCTTCATCGGAAAAGCCGGTCAGCCGCTTGCCGTCGATGAGCGGCTTGCCGTCTGACAGTTTGAGATTCAGCAGGGCCACCACGCCGTGACAAACTCCGGTGACGTAGCCGTCGTTCTCGTAAATATTCCGGCTGATGTCCTGCAAGCCTTCATTTTCGGGAAAGTCCCAGGCGGTGCCGTGCCCTCCCGCATAGTAGATAGCGGCGTAATCCTCTGCCCGGACCTCGTCAGGCCGCATGGTGGCCCCGAGGCGGTTCATAAACGCCTTGTCCTGATACCATTGCCAGTCCGTGTCGTCGGCACCTTCGAGGCTGTGCGGGTCGATGGGCGTATACCCGCCCTGCGGGCTGACGTAATCCACGGCATACCCGGCCTCCTGAATCTCCTTGACGAAATGCACGGCTTCGCTGAGCCAGAGGCCAGTGGCGCGTCGCAGATTCGGATACTTCGCCACGCTGGTCACTGCCACCAGTACCTTTTTGGTCATACGGCACCTCACTAGAGTTTATGCTTTGCAACGATACACCGTACGACGCTAGCACAGGAAAAGGTTTGGTGTCATGCCTGAACAAAATGCACGCGATCTGCCCTTCTTCAGCACAAAAAAGGGGCCGACGGAAAAACCGTCGGCCCGATTCGGTTCGGCGCATGGTCCGCTCCGGGTCATTGTGTCCCGGGCGGAAAAGGCGACCTATTCAAACCAGGAGTCGACCAGTTCCCGGTTGGCGTCAATCCACTTTGCAGCCCCTTCCTCCGGATCGTCGGCACGCTTGATGGTACCGATGAGCTCACCGAGGGTGGCGTCGGTCATGAACCAGTTGTTCATCCACTTCAGCACTTCACCGAAGTCTTCTTCAAAGCCCTTGCGGGTGATAAAAAAGATGTCGTCTCCGTCGCCGTATACGTTCTTGGGATCCTCAAGGTACTTGAGGTCATATTCGGCAAAGGCAAAATGCGGGTTCCACAGTGTCACCACGACGGGCTTCTTCGCCTTGTAGGCCGCATCCAGCACACCCAGCATGGCCGGTTCGGAGCTTTCCACGAACTCATATTCCAGTCCGTACGCATCCACGGCTTCGCGGGTCATTTCGTTCAGGCTCGAACCGGAGTCGATGCCGATGATCTCCTTTTCGAACATCTCGGCGTTATCGGACAGTTCGGCCAGAGAGTCGATTTCCACATACGACGGCACAACGAGTCCGAGGCTGGCACCCTTGTACCATGCGCTCTGAATGTCGAAGTCCTTGCCGAAACGATCCACCATCGGCTTGTCGGAGTTGGGCAGCCACACTTCCAGACCGATGTCGAGAGAGCCGGATGCCACGCCGCCGTACATGACGCCGTTGCCGACCTGCGTCAGCTCGACATCATAACCGCGCTCTTCCAGAAGAATCTTCCACATGTTCGAAACAGCCACGTTCTCGGCCCAGTTGTTCACGCCGAAACGCAACGTCTTTTCCTTGGCAGCCGCCGGCTGCGAAAAGACGGACAGGACAAACGCCATGGCCACGATCGCAATGATTCCTTTCAGCCTCATCATACATCCACTCCTTTGATACTGTTGCATGTTCCGCGGTGAGTCCAACAAAAATGCCTTGACGAATTGGAAGCCCGCTGCCTTGTCGAGATTTGGACGGTCAGTTCCGCCGTCCGTCATCAGATACGCTGTATGATATACAAGTATGTCGGCAACATACTAAACGTCTTGAGTTGCTTGAATTCAAAAAGCGTCCCAGGGGACGGCTTGCTGATGCAAAGGGGCGACAGATAAAGCGTCCCCTTGTCGGGCGAGGCGGTTACGGGCCCTTCGGCCAGTTCCAGGAAAGCGGGAATATGTCCGGCAGGAAGCGCATCATCGAAAACGAAATTACCGGTGCATTCAACGTTCGGATGCCTGCCGTTGAGCGACTGCATACGCTCGAAACAGCGAACCACCTCGGCGCTCACAAGCGGCTTGCCGATATAATCCAGCGTTTCCTGATCCGCCGACTCAAGGCCGACATTGATATGGACCTTCGCACCGCATGTATCGAGCTTTTCGAAAAAAGCGTCCTGCTTGCTCATCAGGGACGCGACGCTGGCAAAAATGAAGACATTGACGCCATGCATGAAGGAGCGCCTGAGCCTCAGCCCTTTCATCGCCTCCGAGACGGCAAAGAGAATATGCTCCTCGTCGGCGTTGAGCGCGTCGTGATCGCCCAGAAAGATGGAATTGTAATTGTACAGGTCGTTTCCGTAGAACGAAGCCAGCGCTTCGACCTGCTGTCGAATCTGTGCGCGGGTATGCCCCGAGAACGGCATGTCGTTCTTCACCGAACAGAAGCGGCATTTGTAGAGGCACCCCTGCGAGATGTTCAGCGGAATGACGTCGTAATCCGCATGCCGCGCATCGGGCGGCAGCACGGATGTCCGCCCGCCGCACACACCAAAAAGAGTTTCCGCCTTGGCCTGAAGGCGCTTGGGGGAATTCTGCGCGGCTTCATCCAGAAATCTCCGGAACCGACCCGGCAGATCGTCAGCCGCGTTGCGGATCTTTTCGATCTCGTCATGCCAACCGTTCAGAACCCGCCTCACGCCCGGTGACGCAAATGGATCGTCGCCGAGAATGGTGTTGGTTTCGTATGGCAGATTGGGGAGGTAGTACTCTCCAACCATTTTATACACTTCGCTGTACGGCTCGGGAATCCTGAACGAGACCGGGGCCGGAAACGAGGCATCTGTCAGTGTTTCCCACGAGCCCGCGTAGCCGCCGGTGGAATAGTACACCCAGTCGTTTCCGGCGGTGCGTTTAAGGTATTCCAGATCGCTCGGCCAGTCTTCTCCACGCCCTTCGGCCCTGACAATCTCGTTGTTCAGATTGAACCGAAGCAGCATGGACTCGGTCTCTACCTCCGAATATACGCCGTACATCACCGGACGCCGCTGCTTGACGTGGGTATCCTCGCCGCGCCTATGCAGCGCGATGCGGAACCCGTCGCCTTCGACGGTTTCGGTGTGGAGGGTTGCGATATCCGTATTCATGGCCGTGCCCCCTACCGCAGCAGTTCCTCTTCGAAGGGATAGTGCGTCAGCAGTTTCGTGCCATGCTCGGTGACAAGCAGCTGCTCCTCGAGCTTGACGCCCTCATGCCCACCGTTCTCACCGATGTAAGACTCGACGCACAGCGTCATGTTCGGTTCGATCACCCCGTCGTAGCCTGCGTCCGGGAAGTCGGCGCGATGATAGAGGTAGGGGTACTCGCCCGACATGCCCACGCCGTGAGCGGAAAGATAGTACCGGTTGGCGTGGTATTTTTCCGGGATGTCCCAAGCCTTGTCGGCGTATTCGCGAAAGGTCATTCCGGGCTTGATGATGCCGATGTTGTGCTGGATCTGCTCGTACGCGATCTTGTACAGGGTGCGCTGCTCTTCGGTGGGAGCGTCGGGCCCCGCGTGGAAGGTGCGGGAAAAGTCGGAGTAGTATCCGTGGCAGCCCACCACGTCGGTGTCAAAGCCGATCAGCTCGTTTTTCCCGATCACCTTGTTGGCGGATTCCTGAAACCACGGGTTGGTACGCGCGCCGGAGCTCAGGAGCCTCGTCTCCACGTAGTCTCCGTTCAAAGCGATGATTTCCTGATGCAGGATGGACCACAGCTGGTTCTCGGTGATGCCGGGACGAATCGCACCGCGCATCTTTCCGGTGGCCTGCTCCGTGGCCTGAAGCGAGGCGATCATGCACTTGATCTCCTCGTCGGACTTGATGCAGCGGGCCATCTCCACCGGTTCCTGCGCGTCCACGACCTGCACGCCGTTCTTTGCCATCTCGATGGCCACCCCGGCGTTCATCCGTTCAATGCCCACACGCAGTTCAGGACCGACCAGTTCCTTCATGAGCGCGATCATCTTGCGCGCCCACTCAATCTCGCGCTCCTTGATGTTCGGCCCTGCCGCTACAAAACTCGCGGTCTCCGAGGGGCGCACTTCGTCGATGGTCTCAAGGCCGTCGGCAAGGTGCAGGCAGCCGGTGAATTCGAACAGAATGCTCCTATCCTGCGTAAGCAAAAGATACCGGGAGGGAGCGTTGCGTGATGAGAAGACCTGCATATTTCTGGCGCCGGTGGCGTAGCGGATGTTGACCGCATCGGACAGGATCATGGCGTTCACGTCGTAACGCTCCATCTGTTCGCGAACACGGCCCAGCCTGTAACGGCGAACCGCCTTCAGATCGATGCCCATGCTTTCGGGAGCAAGGTCCACCAGCTCCGGCCAGCACATGCTTTGATCGTCCGAATGCCACTCTATGAGAGCCATATTCCACCTCGGGTTCTTTGGCGTTTCAAGAATCTTTGTTACCGCCCTTTCGGCGTTGTTCGGGTGCCAACCTATACGCAAATTACCCCACCACAAAGCTAGAACCTATCTATTTTTTAGATAGGTTCTAGACCGGGAACCATTCTTCAGCTATGGTGTCTCAGGCAAGCGAATTGACAACACTGGATATTACCTTTGATTTCATTCAACTTTTCTCATTTGGAATGCTTTGTGGCTGCCGCTGAATCCGGCTCGTTCTCGGCGGCGGGTCGTCTGTTGGGCAAAGCGCAGTCCGGTGTCAGCACGGCCGTGGCAAACCTTGAAATCGACCTCGGTGCACAGCTTTTCGACAGAAGCCGCAAGTATCTGACGCTCACCGACGAAGGCGAGGCGCTCCTTCGCGACGCGCTCGGGGTCATACGGGGGGCGCAACGACTCAAGGACCGGGCCCTCTCTTTTTGCGCCGAGGAAGACACGCACATCCGCATCGTACTGGACGAGGCGCTACATCCGGAATTCATCGAGCAATACCTCAGACCTTTCGAGGAGATGTTTCCATTCACGGAACTGGATATTCAGACAGGAATCTTCAATGACGTGGAGGGATATGTCGCAGCAGGCAAGGCGGATCTGGGGTTGCTGATCAGTTCCGGCATCCCCAAGCGTCTGGAGGCGTACAAGCTTTTGTCTTACATCCCCTTTCAGGCTGCGGCCTCAAGGCACCACCCGCTCACTCAAAAGGAAGGGGTTTCCGTGGGAGACCTTGAAGACGAACGACAGATCGTCGTCACCAGCCGCGGAGAAGACAAGGATACCGAGGTAACCCACTTCAGCCAGAAGCGCTGGCTCATAGACAGCTACGCCGCCTGCGCCTCGCTGGTGGAGCGCGGCCTCGGCTGGGCGTTCTTTCCAGCTCCGCTGCTCAAGAGCGCGCTGGCAAAACGCGACATCCTGCCCATCTCGCTTGAGCTTGAGATACGCGAACACGCTTCGCCGCTATATCTGATCCGCAACCGCAACAGGAAACTCGGCCGGGCCGGGCAATGGCTGCTTCGCAATCTGGGCGAATATCAAATCTGAACCGGGTCGCGGCCAATCGAACCTGTCAGGCTGGGCACGCAGCAACCGAGCGGCTCGGAGCACTCACGAATCCTCAACTTCTCCTTTTCAAAAAAACGCACGCCGTTTATCATGTTTATTCAACTATGCTTGGAACGACCATGCAACCTAAAGGAGCTTTCATGAAGAATACATGGTTCAAATGGCTGCTGGCGGCCTTTCTTTGCCTGACACTTCTGGGCTGCACAAACCTGAAGACCAACCAGCAAAAGGGCACCGCTTATGGCGCAGGCACCGGCGCCGCTGTCGGCGCCATCCTCGGGCAGGCCATCGGCAAGAGCACCCAGGCCACGCTTCTCGGAGCCGGGATCGGCACTGTCATCGGCGGACTCACCGGCAATCAGGTGGGCAAGTACATGGACCTGCATGAACAGGAACTGCGGGATGCCGTGGCCGCTTCCGAGGCAGCAAGCGTCCAGAGGGACCGGGAAATCCTCCGGGCCACGTTCAAGGGCGAAGCGTATTTCGACTACGATGAAAGCGAACTCAAGCCCGGGGCGTATCCCGAGTTGAAAAGAATATCCGACGTGCTCATCAAGTACCCGCACACCACGATAGAAGTGGCCGGACACACTGATATTCGTGGCTCGGAAGAGTACAACCAGCGACTGTCCGAAAGACGCGCTCAGGCCGTAGCTGACGAACTCATCCGAAACGGCGTTTCAGAGCAGCGCATCACCACCGTGGGGTACGGCGAGTCGCGTCCCGTTTCTTCGGATCATGCGCGCAACAGACGCGTGGAAGTCACCATCAAGCCGATTCGAAAAAGCTGACCGGCCATTCCGAAACCAGCGTGAAGGGTGTCGCCAACAGGCGGCACCCTTTTTCGCTGCCGCATAATGCCAAAAGCCTAGTTTTCCTTTCCTTGCCGCAATTGGTTGCACACCAGACACAACAACCAGCTACAACCCTTTGCAAAAATCTCCCGGAACGCTATATTTGCCGAAATCTGCGGACTCGGGCGTGCTTTCAGCGCTTGAGGGATTGCGACACAGAACAGGCAAGGAGCTGCCATAATGACCCAACGGATCACCACCGGCAAACTCGCGGTTGACCAACGGCTTTACGACACGCTGTCCCCGCTGGCGGAGGAATGCGGTATCGGCGTGGAGTCCTTTTGGGCCGCACTGGAACAACTCGTGGAGGAATTCGGCGAGCGAAACAGCGACCTGCTGAATACGCGCGAAAAACTTCAGGCGTCCATTGACGAATGGCACCGGAAGCACGCCGGGAAAAGCCACGACCATCAGGCATATCGCACATTTCTTGAGGAAATAGGCTACATCGTCCCGGAAGGCGACGACTTTAGCGTCACCACGGCAAATGTGGACCCTGAAATCGCCACCATCGCCGGACCGCAACTCGTGGTGCCCGTAACCAACGCGCGCTTCGTGCTCAACGCGGCCAACTCCCGCTGGGGCAGCCTGTATGACGCCCTATACGGTTCCGACGCCATCCCCGAAACAGACGGTGCGGAAAAGGGAGCTGAATACAACCCGGTGCGCGGCGACAAGGTGATTGCCGAAGCTGCGGCATTTCTCGACATCGCGGCTCCCCTCGCACAAGGCAGCCACGCGGATGTGGCGCGCTACTCCCTGAGTGACGGCGGCAGGGCCCTTGGCATTGAGCTGGCCGACGGCACGGAAACCGGTCTGGCCGACCCGGATCGCTACAAAGGTTACTCCGGCGGTGAAGAGGCGTTCTCCATTCTGCTCGAAAACAATGGACTGCACGCCGAGATAGTCGTGGACAGGAACCATCCGGTGGGCGCGGGCAACCCTTCCGGCGTCAGCGATGTCATCCTCGAATCCGCCATGACCACCATTCTCGACTGCGAAGACTCCGTCGCCGTAGTGGACGGCCCGGACAAGGCGCTCGCCTATGCCAACATCATCGGTCTTGTCCGCGGCGACCTTGAAGCGCGCTTCCAGAAAGGCGGCAGGATCGTTACCCGCACACTCAATCCCGACAGGGAATACACCGCGCCCGACGGATCCTCCTTCACTCTTTCCGGAAGGAGCCTGCTGCTGGTGCGCAATGTCGGGCACCTCATGACCACCCCGGCCGTACTTCTGGACGGGCAGGAAATTCCCGAAGGCATTCTCGACGCCTTTGCAACGGGTCTCATCTTCAAGCGCGACATCACGGGCGAAGAAACCGTCGGCAACAGCGCATCGGGGAGCGCATACATCGTCAAACCCAAGATGCACGGCCCTGACGAAGTGGCATTCACCTCGCAGCTTTTCGGCCGAGTCGAAGAACTGCTGGGACTGCCGCAGACGAGCCTCAAGATGGGCATCATGGACGAGGAACGCAGGACCACGTTGAACCTCAAGGAGTGCATCCGTCAGGCCGTCGACCGGGTCATTTTCATCAACACCGGCTTTCTGGACCGCACTGGTGACGAGATTCACACCGACATGGAAGCAGGCCCCATGGTTCCCAAGGACGCCATGAAGGCCCAGCGCTGGATCACGGCCTACGAGGACTGGAACGTGGACATCGGCCTCGAATGCGGGCTTGCGGGCAAGGGGCAGATCGGCAAAGGCATGTGGCCCAAACCGGACAGAATGCGCGAGATGATGGACACCAAGGCCGCCCACCCGGAGGCCGGAGCCAACTGCGCCTGGGTGCCTTCCCCCACCGCCGCCACCCTGCACGCCATGCATTATCATGAAGTGAACGTGGCCGAACGCCAGAAACAACTGGCAGGCAAGCGCCGCGCCAGCCTTGACGATCTGCTGCAACTGCCCGTCATGACCGACCCCATCTCCGCGGACAAGGTTCAACGGGAACTGGACAACAACGCACAGGGCATCCTCGGCTACGTGGTGCGCTGGGTCGAACAGGGCGTCGGCTGCTCCAAAGTGCCCGACATCAATGATGTGGGCCTCATGGAAGACCGCGCCACGCTGCGCATCTCAAGCCAGTACGTTGCCAACTGGCTGCTGCACGGCATCTGCACCGAAAAGCAGGTCACGCAGACCCTTGAACGCATGGCAGCCGTCGTGGACAAGCAGAATCAGGACGATCCGGGCTATCGCCCCATGTCTCCGAACTTCTCCGAAAGCGTCGCCTTCCAGGCCGCCCGCGACCTCATCTTCAAGGGCCGCACACAACCGTCGGGATACACGGAACCGATTCTCCACGCACGACGCATCGAGGCGAAAGAGAAATTCGGCATTCTGTAATCGTAAATAGGCTGCCCGGAACTCCGGGCAGCCTTTATTCCGTGTAAGGGGACATGTGCCGGAGCTGATGCTTAAGGGATTGCAGACTGATTTGAACGAGATTGTCTGAACGTACTTATGAGTTGGCCAAGTCTCTACCCTTAGCTGGCCTATGAAAGGGAACTTTACACATTTGAAGATGCAAAAAACTGCGGTGGCTAGAGTACCACAAATAACAGAATAAAACTAAGAACTAAAAGAAAAGAGCCTCAGTTGCATTCTGAGGCCCCTGTTTGACTTGAACAATTTATTAATTTATTTTGGGTTGTTAAGTACCAACACATCAGCAACATATGTATACACCCCTGTATATAAAGGAAAAACCGTTTAGAGGAAGATCCTCTAAACGGTTGGAAAAATTGGTGGAGCTGGACAGAATCGAACTGACGACCTCTTGAATGCCATGCCAACGCTGTCGCCCATACATATTGAAATCATTTGGACTTTTTCCGGACAATCAACTTTTTTCGGGGATTTGCGGGTGGTGTTGGAGGGGTTTGGTTCACCGAAAGGTTCACCAGAAAATGACAATCACACATAGCCTTAACCTTTCTTGCTTGACAAAAATAACTGGCCAGTTTAACTGGAAGTTAGAATTTTGGAGGTAGCTATGTACGCTCGACTTGAAAACGTCACCCATTGTTCTGGTGGAGTTTGGGAAGTAGCAATTGAACCCCATAGGCTTATGCACTTTGGTAGCCCTCTTGATCAAAGAGGTAGTGTTAGCATTCTGCTCATCGAATCCCCTGTCTATGACAATGTAGGCAACAGCCTAGAATTTCCTCTCGATTCTGCTGTTGTGATGAACCTTGGCTGTACGTCGACAACTGTCTTAATCGATGCAGCAAAGGGTCAAGCTGACAACGCTGCCAACAGCTCGCCCACGTCGAAGCCCACTTCGGCTGGTGATAAGCGCTTTTTGGAAAAGCTCGGATCACAACTGAAAGACAAGAGAACAATAGGAGAAGAGATTCTCAAGGCGATAAGACGCCAAAGCGCTGGTGAACTCACTTTCAAGGAAAAATCGGGAAAGTTTGTCGAGTCTCCGGACAATTTTTGGGTCGTACGAATACAACCCAGGGTCCGAAACTTGCGAATTGTTGTGTATGGCCTCCCAGAAGATCATAAGCCGTATAAGCGAATCAGCTTAAAGAAGGATATGTCGAGCTATTCCAGTTTTATCGTCGACAATATGGACCAAGTAGAGGAAGCTGTGGATGCAATTCTTAGCGCGAAAAAGATGAAGGACCTTAGGTAAACGCGAGCAACCGCTTGAACAATAAACAAGCGAAAGGAGTGTCCCAACATCCTGTTCTCAAATATATTTTCCCAGATTAGCCAACACCCCATTCACCCCACGGTTCACCAAACGGTTCACCACCAACGAAAAAAGGGTGGTCGGACTCTTCGCCTAACCGCCCCTTTTTCTTAGGGAAATATGTGGTGGAGCTGGAGGGAATCGAACCCACGACCTCTTGAATGCCATTTTTGAGGACGTTCAACTTACAGGACCATCTAAGCAAACAATAATACTGGACTTATTTGCCGCCAAGCCTATTCGAAACACACTGTAGCATGCTGTGCAGAAAGCGCGGAATGTCGTTGATTTAGCAGGGCGTCGTGGGAAAAGCGGACACGAAAGGCCTATAATCGAAAGAAGGTTGCCCGATCTTTAATGGGAAGTGATCTGCTCCTTTTTGACAGACTTCCACCATTGAGAGAACGCCTGTTGCGTATTGGTCAGATCGACCGCTTCGCCGATCTTCGGTGTCAAGACCCGGTATGGCTTGCCAGCCCCAGCCGCCGTGAATCGCCTGAACGGTTCATCAAAGCGATAATCCGGAAATAACCGAAGAGTATCCGTTGATTCTCATCACCGGCAGTCGGTTCATGCCCATGTATCATTCCGAACAGCGGCAGATCGAAAAAGCACGTAAAAAAGTACCTGATCCGCTGCTCTCCATCCATCCGGATACTGCCACCGGGCTTGGCCTGGCCGAGGGTGACTGGGCCGTGATTACCTCACCTCACGGTTCCATACGTCAGCGCGTCCACATCACCGACACCATGCATCCGAAGATGGTGGACGCCCAACACTCCTGGTGGTTCCCGGAGCGCAATGAAAAGCTACCCGAACTGTTTGGGGTCTTTGAGTCGAACACGAACATGCTCTGTCCTGACGCGCCGGAATTCTGAAGCCCGGAAATCGGCAGCTGGCCTCATTCCGCGCTCATGTGTCGTGCCGAAAAGGAGTGATTTGAAAAGGCAATGTAAGACTGTGTATGATTGAAGAGCAGTAGCAATGAGGCCAGCGGAATGGTTTCCAGGTTGCGTTTACGGAAGATAGCTTTTGACCTTCTCTGGACAAAGACTCATGGCTGCATCCAGTGCCTCTTCCGGTGTTGAATGCACGACACAGAACCAATGTCCGCCAGGGAACTCCTCCTTGGGAACTACGAAGACTGTTTCCCCTCTTCGTACTGTAATGGAATCATGAACACAGTTCGTAATGAGTTCTTTCAGATGGATCTTTGTGGCATCCACATCAATGCATGCCACAAAGACTTTCTTCTCTTTTCCACCAGAAAGATGTTTTGTCCCTTCGCTCACAACAATCCTTTCAACATCTCCACAGGAAAGGCAAAGGTCGCATGCCACTGTCTGCGCTGCGAAAGCATGTAAAAGAATAAAAACCAAAGACAGACATACTAACTTGTTAATCATTCCAATCCTCATAAATTATCGTGTAGTCAACTTGGATATTGTCTGAACCGTGAGCCAGCAATCGAATTGTCCATGTGACAGGGGCATCCTCATCAGAAGTCAAATTGATCGTGTGCGAAGCCTGGGGAGGACAGGCAACATTTTCTTTGGACTCATCATTGACTTCGAGCCAAACGCCGGTTGTGACACCGCCCCAAATCCCCTTCAATCGGATATGGATGTGTTTTCCTCCTTTAAACCGGTGCCACTCATGACCAGATAAAGAACCATTAATATACCGTTTTTGTTTCCGCAACGGATGCTTTTTTATCTCGCATTTACAATTCAGATGAGGACGTTCCGGCTCTTCCATGAACTCCTTGCCAGCCATGGTCCGGCACTTCTCACATGCTTTTGGCTTTGGATGCACTGTCCAATAATAATCCTCTTTATGATCAAACTTGTTTGCCTGGTTCTTCCTCTTATACTCAGCTTCGGCCCTCTTGAACTTTGCTAAGCTCTCTTGAGTTGATACTCCGACCATGCGTTTAGGCATTCCATAAACAAGTTGGTCATCGCCAAGGTGTTGTACCCAATCTTTCGTCATCTCTTTTCTCCTTTTGCCCTGTTGGCTGTTCGTTTGTTTGCGAAAAGCCTACCACGGGTTTTTGGATGAAAATCATCGAAACACGATGTCGTCGATCAAATGCATCCTCTTGTCGATGGGATGCAGGCAATGGTCGGTAAAATGCTCGTAACTTACCGAAATTTCACCTTGACAGCTTTTGGGACTCCGCTTTTGAGGTCTGATCAATTTGTATATTCTTTTGTATATTCCACGAAAAAAGGCTCAGAAGGAAAACCTTCTAAGCCTTTATAATCATTGGTGGAGCTGGACAGAATCGAACTGACGACCTCTTGAATGCCATTCAAGCGCTCTCCCAACTGAGCTACAGCCCCACTGCGTTGGGAGAAATGTGTTTAGCGAAACACGGTATCGCTGTCAACACATTCGCGGGAGAAAAATGAAAATCGTTGAAAAGACTACCGAAGTCGCGTGGCAAGCCAGTCCAGTACGAGTGAAGGATTGACCGGCACCTGCGTGTTCAGAGCATCCTGAGCTTCGCCAAGGGCGAGATCCAGACGTCGCAGACCGGCAGGTCCGAGCTTTGCCGCCATTTTGGCACCAAGATCATCCTCTGCGCCGCTCATGGCATTGCGAAGATGCCGCTGCATGCCGAGCAAGATCTGAAAGGCCAGATCAGCATCCACTTTTCCCTTGGTGGATGTCCGGGAGAACCAGCCTCGGCCCGACTGCCAGAAGCCGACCATGGCCGCGCACCATTCATCGATATCCGAATCATTTGCCGCGACCTCGGGCCAAGCCAAGGTCACCACGAAACTACGGGAAACCAAGGTCTCCAGAAGCCTCTCGCGCTGCGGAGTGCACAGGACAAACACATTCCCTGGACGGGGTTCCTCAAGAGACTTGAGAAGCGCGTTGGCCGACTCGGTCATGAGCCGCTGGGCCTCGGCAAGGATGGTGACGCGATAGCCATCGCCGTGAGGCGGCTGGCCCCATATGGGACGAGCCTCACGGATGGGTTCAACCTTGATGAGATCCTCTCGCCCGTCGAACACCATGAGGTCCGAAAAGGCCTGATCCGATATCTGGCGGCAGGGGGCGCATCCGGCACAGGGCTTGTCCGGAGCGGTGCAGTTCAGGCGCATGGCCCACCACTGGGCGGCGGCGAACCGTTCGTCCGCGTTGCCGCCTTCGATGACCACACTCTGAGGCGGATTGGACGCCAGGGCGCCCAGCCGAAGAATCGCGTTCTGCTGTCCCGAAAGGACGGTGAGCGGATCAGTGCGGCCGGACGCCATGGCTTGTATTCCTAAAAGGTCTGTTCACGGTCGGGGCCGACGGACACCAGTCCCACGGTCACACCGGTGAGTTCCTGAATGCGCTCCAGGTACTTCTTGGCGTTCAGCGGCAGGTCGTCCCAGCTCTTGGCCTTGGTGATGTCTTCATCCCAACCGGGCAGGATTTCGTAGACAGGTTCCACGTTGGCCATGCCGTTCTGCTCCTGCGGCGGATAATTAACGATCTCGTCGTTGTACTTGTACCCGGTGCAGATCTTGAGTTCCTTGAGCCCGGAAAGCACGTCTAGCTTGGTGATGGCCAGCTCGGTGGGACCGTTGAGACGCACGGATTCACGCAGCACCACCAGATCGAGCCAACCACAGCGACGGCGACGGCCAGTGGTGGCGCCGTATTCGCCGCCCTGCTCCTGCATGAAGTTGCCCACTTCGTCAAAAAGTTCGGTGGGGAACGGTCCGCCGCCGACACGCGTGGTGTACGCTTTGACAATGGCGATAATGCGGTCGAGATCGCGCGGGGAGCTTCCCGAGCCCGTGGCCGCGTTGGCGGTCACGGTGTTGCTGGAGGTCACGAACGGATAGGTGCCGTGATCGATGTCCAGATGTGTGCCCTGTGCGCCTTCGTAAAGGACCCGGCCGCCTTTTTCGTTTATCTTCTGGATGGCGGTGGAGACATCGCCCAGATACGGAACGAGACGTTCGGCGTACGGCAGGATGTCTTCGTAAATATCATCCGCATCAAGCGGCTCAACCCCGTAAAGGTGCTGGAGAAGAACGTTCTTTTCTTCGAGTCCGCGCTTGATCTTTTCACGCAGCAGCACCTTGTCCTGAAAATCAGCGGCACGGATGCCGCAGCGATGCATCTTGTCCTCGTAGCAGGGACCGATGCCGCGCCCGGTGGTGCCGATCTTTTTGCTGTCGGATTTGGTGGATTCGCGAGCCGCGTCCATGACGCAATGATACGGCATGATCACATGCGTCTTCTTGGAAATCATCATACGCGAGGGAGAGACATCCAGGCCGCGTGCGGCGAGTTTGTCGATTTCCTCGCAAAAAACCTTGGGATCCAGCACGACGCCGTTACCGATGAGGCATTTCTTGCCCGGATGCAGCACGCCGGAAGGGATAAGGTGCAGGATGCACTTCTCGCCGCCGACCACCAGCGTGTGTCCGGCGTTGTTGCCGCCCTGGAAGCGGACGATCGCGGAAGCCTTCTCCGCGAGCATGTCCACGATCTTCCCCTTGCCCTCGTCCCCCCACTGGGAGCCGAAAACCACTACGTTAGCCATTGTTCAACGCTCCTTGACGCGGGCCGAGGCAAAGCTGCAACCCGTAAATTGACCACAAAACGGTAATCTTGCGTAATGAATACGTGAAGATGTGTCAACTGCAGCTACTTGTCTCGCGGGGTAAAGCGCAGCACCTTGCCGCGGGGAGTCGAATCATCGCCGTTTTCGGCGGGATCGCCCTCTTCCGGGGCCTGCTCGCCCTTCACTCTGCCCTGAGGCGCGGTAAGCGCAGTCAAATCAATCCCGCCGTCCTGCGGTTCGGGATTTCGGGATTCGCTCCAGCGGTGATTGAAAAGCTGGTTCTTCAAGCGCACGGACTGCAGGAGGCAAAAGACGAGCACGTCATCCTCCCAGCGTTTGGTCGGCTCGAATTCACGCACACGCTCGGCGTATTTTTCCCATACGCTCATGAGAGAGGCCTCGTCATAGGCGTTGAGCTGACGCGCCATCTTGACCAGCGCTTTTTCCAGATACGATTCTGCCATGGTGGTTTCTATCTCTCCTTGATTGGCAATGCCGTGGCTTGCATAGCAGATTCCCCGCCGGCAGCCAATGACTAATGACCAAACAGAAAGGCCGCCCCCGACCGTCGGAGGCGGCCTCCCCTCAGGAGGTTATGCACGTCGAGTATCAAAAGCGTTCGAACTCGTCGTCATCCAGATTGATCATGGCTCCGGAGTCGGTGCTGCCACCGCCCCCGCCATCGTTGGAATCCTTGGGCTTCTTCTTGGGAGTATTCCCGGAAGAAGGCAGCGGCTTTGCCTTGCCTGCGGACTTTGCCTGCGGCTTCTTCTTGGCTTGCTTCTTTGCGGGCTTTGCGTAACGGCTCTGCTCCTTGCTGCCGCTGGCAACCTTGAAAAAGCCTATGCTTTCCTGCAGCTGTTCGGCCTGACTCGAAAGCTCCTCGGCGGTTGAGGCAACTTCCTGAGAAGCAGAAGCATTCTGCTGCACGACCTTGTTCAGTTCCTGAATGCCGGAGTTGACCTGCTCGGCCCCTGAAGTCTGCTCATCGCTGGCAGTGGATATCTCCTGAATGAGTTCCGAGGTCCGCTGAATATCCGGCACGATCTTCGAGAGCAGGTCGCCGGCTTCCTCTGCCACGGCAACGCTTGAAGTGGAGAGTTCGCTGATTTCGGCAGCCGCCTGCCCGGAACGTTCGGCGAGCTTTCGGACTTCCGCCGCAACCACGGCGAACCCCTTGCCATGCTCACCAGCTCTGGCTGCTTCGATGGCCGCATTGAGAGCAAGCAGGTTGGTCTGTCGAGCTATTTCCTCGACTATGAGAATTTTTTCCGCGATCTGGTTCATGGCCTCGACGGTCTTCCGGACGGCCTCGCCGCCCTTTTCGGTATCAGAGGCCGCCTTCACTGCAATGGAGTCCGTCTCCCGAGCGTTCTCGGCGTTCTGGCTGATACTGGAAGTCATCTGCTCCATGGACGAGGAAACCTGCTCCACGGCGGAAGCCTGCGTGTTCGCACCCTGTGACAGTTCCATAGATGCCGATGCGAGCTCTTCGTTGCCCGCGGTCATGTTCTCACTGGCTTCCTGAACCGAGGCCACGACATCACGAAGCTCGCTGACCATGCCACGCATTGCATCGGCCAGTTGCCCCGATTCATCACGACACCCCTTGGGGATTTCGACGGTGAGATCACCCTTTGCGAGCCTGCGGGCGGCTGCAACCGCGGACTGGAGGGGGCCGACCATGCCTCTGACGACCATGACCACGATCAAAAGGACCAACGCGATCACGACGATGGAAGGGATGATGATCTTCAGACGCAATCCATTCATCTGCTCCTCGACATCATCCACGTAAATCCCGGAGCCTACGATCCAGCCCCATGGCTGGTAATTCTTCACGAAAGAAACCTTGGGAACAGGCTGCTTCTTGCCGGGTTTGGGCCAGACGTAATCGACAAAGCCGGAGCCTTCGCTCTTGGCAACCTCAACCATTTCCCTGAAGAACGACTTGCCGTTTTCGTCCTTGAGACCGATAACCTGCGTCCCATCGAGATCCGGCTTGATGGGGTGCATGATCATCTTTCCGTCCATACCCTGAATCCAAAAATATTCATTCCCGGAATAGCGAAGCGAGCGTACGGAATTCATGGCTGCCTGCTTGGCTTCCTGCTCGGTTATCTCTCCGGAGGAAGCCATGTTGGCGTACCCTTCAATGAGGGTGTAAGCCACATCCACCACACTTCTGGTTGCAATGCGCTTTTCCTGCATGAGAGCGTTGCCGGTTACAGGCAGGAAGTAACCGAGGAGCCCGGCAAGGATTATCACTGCCGTTCCGCCAAAGATAGCAAGAATCTTCGTTTGCATCTTCCAGTCGCAAAATCGTTTCATTCCGCCCTCCGGTAGTCGAAACACAAGATGGTCATTTACTCTGGATTCCTGATTAAACAGTACACAAACAGAGAGAAACCGCACCATTTTTTCCCAGAAAATAACGCCGCTAACAGCCCGTTGCCCGGCGGTTGGTCCTGTGATATGAGACCTCACCCCACAAACCGGAGGAGTCATGAGCGATCTCAAGAAAATGTACCGGACCCTTCAGCAGGACCCGTTTCCCGAAGAAATGACCATTGAGCTCGGAGGGCAGAAAATGGCCTTCCGCAAGCGCACGTGGGAGATCGACGGTGAGACCAAGGGCCTGCGCTATGGAGAAAACCCCGACCAGCCCGCCGCTCTTTTCGAGCCGGTCGAAGGCGAACTGGAAATCGGCGGCGTCAAGCTGCGCGGCCCCGGACAGGGCCTTGTTTGCGCCCTGACCGAGCAGCACATGCTTCAGGCAGGAAAGCATCCCGGCAAAATCAATCTGACCGATGTGGATAACGGCCTGAACATTCTTCAGTATCTTTCCGCAAAGCCCGCAGCGGTCATCCTCAAGCACAACAACCCGTGCGGCGCCGCATGGACCGATGAAGGTCTCGCCACCGCGCTGGACCGCGCCTTCAAGGCCGACCGCATTGCGGCATTCGGCGGAGCCATCGTCGTGAACCGCAAGCTGGACAAGGCCACCGCAGAGATTGTCAACTCCGCCTACTTCGAAGTTGTCGCCGCCCCGGCCTACGATGCCGATGCTCTCGAACTGCTCAAGAGCAAAAAGAACCTGCGCATTCTTCAGATTCCGGGAATCGAAGAACTTGAAAAGCTCGCAGGCCAGCCCTTCCTCGACATCAAGTCCCTTATGGACGGCGGCATGGTGCTTCAGTTCTCGTTCTGCAACCGCATCCTCGCCAAGGAAGACTTCATTTCCGCCAGCGCAGAGAAGGACGGCAACGCCTTCACCGCTCGCACTCCGGATGCCCGCGAGGCAGATGACCTGCTCTTCGCATGGGCAGTGGAAGCCGGCGTGACCTCCAACTCCGTGCTGTTCGTCAAGGACGGCGCCACGGTGGCGGTCGGGACCGGAGAACAGGACCGTGTCGGCTGCGTCCTCCTCGCCATTGGCAAAGCGTACACCAAGCACTCCGACCTGCTCGCCTTCGAAAAGACCGGCAAAAGCCTTTTCGAGCTCAAACTGGCAGCCAAGGAAGACGACTCCCTTGCCGCCACCCTGAAACAGATCGAAAAACAGACTGAGGAAGAACGCGGTGGCCTCCCCGGCTCCGTAGCTGTTTCAGACGGTTTCTTCCCCTTCCGCGACGGCGTGGACCTGTGCATTGAACAGGGCGTCAGCGCCATCGCCCAACCCGGCGGCTCCATCCGCGACCACGAGATCATTCAGGCCGTCAACGAGGCCACCCCGCAGGTCGCCATGGTCTTCACCGGCCAGCGCAGCTTCAAGCACTAGCAACCGCCTAGTATTACATTGAAAAGGCCTTTCCACACCGGAAAGGCCTTTTTTTGGACACCTTGCCCCGCACCAGGATTTGACATCCAACGCCGGAACACCTATCGTCAATCGACGATTAACGATGGATGGAATCATGAAAGAACACGAAACGGAACGTCTGGCCGGATACTGCAAGGCACTGGGCCACCCCACGCGGGTGCTCATCCTTCGCAAGCTCATCGAAATCAATCGCTGCACCTGCGGCAGTATCGTGGATGAACTGCCGCTGGCCCAGTCCACCGTAAGCGCGCACTTAAAGGTCCTGCGAGAATCCGGACTGATCCACGGCGAAATCGAAGGCCCCAAGACCTGCTACTGCGTCAACCCCGAAGCCATTTCCGATATGGGGACCCTGATGCAAGCGCTCGGAGAACGATAATGAATGATCTCAAAGAACTGAACGACGTCATGTTCAATCAGCCAATGATGGCTCCCTCGTCGCAAACGGAAGAAATCTGCTGAGGCCCTCAGCCCGACCCCGAGGCCGGGGTCTACGAACGTCCCGGATACGACATCTGCGGTTTCGTCGAAGAGTTCATGGAAACTCCCGCAGGAACCGTTCCACGCATTTCCTCGAAAATCCGTTTCAAGGACCACTTTGGAACGTTCCTTGTCCGCACGGGCTTTATACGCACCAACTACCGCGTCACGCCGGGCGTCCACGCTGTGGGCAACCCAGGCCCGGACTCTCCGGTGATTGTCACGGCCAATTACAAACTGACCTTCGACGTCGTCCGGCGCGATCTCGCCTGTACCGATGTCTGGCTGTTGGTCATTGACACACGCGGCATCAATGTCTGGTGCGCGGCGGGCAAATCCCTGTTCTCCACGGATGAGGTCATCCGCAAGATACGCTCTTCGGGCCTTGAAAAACTCGTCGGCCACCGTTCGGTCATTCTGCCCCAACTCGGAGCTCCGGGCGTAGCCGCTCATGAAGTGAGAAAGGCCACCGGCTTCAAGGTGAAATACGGCCCCGTCCGATCCTCGGACCTCAAAGCGTTCATCGAAAACGGCCTGAAGACCACGGACGACATGCGCGCCGTATCCTTTACGCTCAAGGAGCGCGCTGAACTGATACCCATTGAAATCGTCATGGCCTGGCGTTGGATTTTGCTTGCCCTGCTCCTCTTTGTGCTGCTGGGCGGAATAGGGCCATGGGGGTATGACGTTCATGCCGCGTGGTCCCGAGGCTGGGATGCGTTTCTAACCGGCCTTGCGGGATTCCTGGGCGGCACGGCGCTGGCCCCCCTGCTCATGTCCCGGCTACCCGGACGCATGTTCTGGCTTCATGGCGCGCTTCTGGGGGCAATCGCTGCAGCGTGCACGGCGTTCATGGTGGCTTCGGGGCCGGGACCGGTGTTGATCGGTACGGCTGCCGGTTCATTCATGATGATGAATTTCACCGGCTCAACGCCGTTCACCTCGCCCACAGGGGTTGAACATGAAATGAAACGGGGCATCCCCTTCCAGCTCGTCACCGCGCTGCTCGGACTCGCGCTCTGGATCGTCATGCCCTTTATCACGGGAGGTGCCTGATGAAGGATTTTCGCTACCTTGAAGGAATGGCCACACTCAGTCTCGACACGCAAAAATGCGTCGGGTGCGGCATGTGCCTCGCCGTGTGTCCCCATGAGGTTTTCCGGCTGGAAGACGGCAAGGTCGTGCTGGCTGACCACGGAGCGTGCATGGAGTGCGGCGCCTGCGCACTGAACTGCCCGGTGGATGCGGTTTCCGTCACTCCCGGCGTGGGGTGTGCGTCGCTGATCATCAAGCGGTGGCTCGGCATCCGCAGCAGCGGCGGTTGCTGCTGATAGATAATCCCTATGATTCGCCCAGACGGCCATGCCGACAAACGATTTGCCTTCGCACTCCGCTATCGGGGTACACTCCCGGACATTGATGAAACCAATAGGAGGGTTGACCAATGTCCGAGTCCGCGTATCGCGAAATGTGGGAGAAACTGGACCTCGATCTTGCCGCGCATGACGGCCTGCTTGAAGTCCTCGGCAAATTTTACGGCGACATATACCTATCGCAGAAAGGCCGCCTGAACGGCGCAGAATATCTCGACTTCGTCCTTTCAGAAGTCCACGGCCTGCGCATCAAGGAGCTTCAGGATGCCAAGGCGCAGGGAAAGAAGGTCATCGGCACCTTTTGCGTATTCGTACCCGAGGAACTGAGCCTTGCGGCCGACGCGGTGCAGGTCGGCCTGTGTTCCGGCGCGGACGCGGGCAAGGAACTGGCGGAAGAGATCGTCCCGCGCAACACCTGTGCGCTCATCAAGTCCTTCATAGGCTTCAAGCTCGCCAAGCTCTGCCCCTTTACCGAATCCTGCGACATGATCGTGGGCGAGACCACCTGCGACGGCAAGAAAAAAGCCTACGAGACCTTCGGCGAGCACGTGGACAACATGTACGTCATGGAGGTTCCGCAGCGCAAGGAAGCCTCGGACCGCGAGCTTTGGAAATCCGAAGTGCTGCGCTTCAAGGACTCCCTCGAAGAACTGACCGGCGTCGAAATCACCGCTGAACGGCTCAAGGAAGGCATTCGCATCGTCAATGAAAAGCGGCGCGCCCTGCAGCGGCTGAACGCCCTGCGCGCGGCGGTACCCACCCCGATTTCCGGCCGCGACGTGCTTCTGGTCAACCAGATCAGCTTCTATGACGACCCTGTCCGTTTCACCGAAAACATCAACAAGCTCTGCGATGAAATTGAGGAACGCATTGCCGCATCCGAGGGCGTGGTCCCCGAGGGAACCCCGCGCGTCATGCTTTCCGGCTGTCCCATGGCCGTGCCCAACTGGAAGCTGCCCTGGCTCATCGAAAGCTCGGGCGCGGTCATCGTGGGCGAGGAATCCTGCATCGGCACCCGCAACTCTCGCGACCTGGTGGACGAATCCGGTGAAACGCTGGAGGAAATGCTCGACAACATCGCGGACCGTTACATGAAGATCGACTGCGCCTGTTTCACCCCCAACGACGAACGCCCGCAGAATGTGGAATCCATGGCGCGCGAACTCGACGTTGACGGAGTCATTCAGTACGCGCTCATGTTCTGCCAGCCCTACACGCACGAATCCATCAAGCTGGACCGGCGCCTCTCCGAAGCGGAAATCCCGGTGCTTGGCATCGAGACCGACTACTCCATGGAAGACGCGGAACAACTCAAGACGCGCGTGGAAGCGTTTCTGGAGATGATGTAGATGATCGCAGGCATCGACATCGGTTCCAGATCCATGGAACTGGTTCTGCTGGACGACGGCAACATAGTGTCGCAACGCACGCTGCCCACCACCTTCGATCCTGTGGCGCAGCTGCGAAAATTGCTGGCCGACGTCGCTCCGGAGCGATGCATGGCAACCGGATACGGAAGGGAGCTCGTGCGCGAGGCCGGGCTCCCGTGCCCGGTGGATACCGTCACCGAAATCAAAGCTCACGCCACCGGGGCCCATGCGTTACATCCTGAGGCCGTGACGGTTCTTGACATTGGCGGACAGGATACCAAGGCCATATCCCTGAGCAAGGCCGGAAAGGTGCTCAAGTTCGAAATGAACGACCGGTGCGCCGCCGGAACCGGTAAGTTTCTGGAATACACGGCCGCGGTCTTCCAGATTCCGGTGGAGGAATTCGGGGAGTATGCCCTCATGGGAGAGAACGCCCCGGTCATCAACAGCATGTGTACGGTCTTTGCGGAGACGGAGGCCACGTCCCTTATGGCGCGCGGCACCCGGCCCGAGGACATCGCCCTGGGACTGCACATGTCCATTGCGCGCCGCACCGTGAACATGCTGCGCCGCGTCGGCGGCAAGCTCCCCGTGGCCTTTGTCGGCGGCGTGGCGAGAAATCCCTGTATGACATCGCTTCTGCGCCAGCTTCTGAAAGCTGACGGCCCCGACCTTCTCACCCCCGAGGCTCCGGAGATGACCGGCGCGCTCGGCGCCGCAATGTTGGCCTGATTGGCATAGAAGGACCGTAGCCTCGCCATGCCCGGCGGAGCTACGGTCCATCTCCTGCCGAATATCATCCATTACCCTCGATTCAAAGAGATTATTCCTGCACACAGTCCGAGAAATGCGGACTCTCTTTTTCAATCCTTCATTTTTTTTCAAACGTAAGGTATTGCTTTCCCCAAGTACCAATTACAAATGGTGGCCTCCCGACATGCCGGAAGTCTGCCTCACCCTAGGAGCCGGTTGGCATGACCAGATTCATTGTGTGCATCCTGCTGACACTCATGATGGCGACCCCGGTCATGGCCGAAGGTCAGCCGGAGCTGTTGGTGGCCACCGAGGGCGCCTACCCTCCGTTCAATTACATTGACGAAGAAGGACAGCCTGCCGGGTTTGACGTGGATATCGCACGGGCCATATGCGACATTATGAACCGCGACTGCCGTATCGTCACCGCCCCGTGGGAACAGCTGCTGCCGCGACTGGCTGACGATGAATTCGACATGGTCGTGGCAAGCGTCGCCAAGACCGAGGAGCGAGACCGGATCGTGGACTTCACCATTCCGTACTACCGCTCCCGCAGCAATTTCGTCGCCCGAACAGGACGCTTTCCCGACGCCTCACGAAAGACGTTTTCCGGCAAAATCATTGTGGCTCAGCGAGGTACCGTTCAGGCCGAGTACATCCGCAAGAACTACCCCGAAAGCGAGTTGGTGACCGCTGACAGCACCAAAGCGGCCTTCAAGATGCTGGTGGACGGCAAGGCCGACGTCATGCTCAGCGACAGCCTCACCATTTACGACTTTCTCCAAACGCCCGAAGGTCGGGATTTCGACTACACCGGGGCCGCCCTGCCTGCGGACAACGTCTCCAGCCATTCGCACATCGCCGTGAACGAAGGAGACGACAAACTTCGTAAAGAGATCAACCGCGCCATCCGACTGCTCAAGGCAGAGGGACTTTACGACAGAATCAACAAACGCTATTTTCCTTTCAGCATCTACTAGCCCCGCAACGGCATGAGCGAACAGACACAGGATCAGACTTTCAAACGCGCACGGCACGGGCTCATGCCCATCGCCATGCGCTATCTGTCCCTCATCTGCCTGCTGATGATCCTCACCGGTCTGCTGATCGGACACGCCCTTTTCTCCATCCACACACTCTCCGAAGACACGCGGGACAACGTGCTCAAATCTGTTTCGGACAATCTGCGCACCGCAGTCAATCTGGAACGTTTGTCACGATTCGCCCAGATACTTTACCGCAGCGACGATCCCGAGGAACGGCGCCGGTACATGCTCGCGGCTCATGTCCTTTCACAGGATGCCACCTTCGACGGCACGCCTTCCATGGCTTCCATAGCCCATTCGGTCGCCACAAGGATGCGCACCATCCATGCCCTGCGTGGCGAACAACACGAGCTCATGACCCATGCAGCTGATAGTTTTGAGGAATTTGAACGCATGTCGGGCGGACGCGATCGCACCCCGGCCCTCAAATTGGGCCTCAAGGCGCTGCGCACACAGGACTCCGAAGACCTCGCCATAATAGCTGAAAAGCTCATGCTTCAGACGGAGTCAGACAGCCCCGAGCTCGATCCGAAACAGGCTACCCCGCTTCGCACCATGGTGAAGCATCTTCGAGAGAGTGCCGCTCTGGGTGGCCGCATAGACGAGATGTGGACCGAAATATCTTCCACTCTGGACACCAATGTCGGGAAAATATCCACCCGCACGGTCAGCACGGCCTCGGACCGGTTCACGGTCATTGCTGAAAAATCAAAACAGACCTTGGCCATAGGAGCCGCGTGTTTTCTGATTATTCTCGCCGGACTCGGCATGGTCGTCCTGCTTGTACGGCGGGACATTCTGCGTCCCATCCTCAATTCTGTGACCATTCTCGATCAGGTCCAGCGAGGCGACATCCCGGAGCGTTTTCCGGGCGCCCGTCTGAGGGAACTGGATGACATAGGCTCTTCCGTGGAACGCTCCGCAAGGTTGGTCAGACAGATCGCTGAACGCACCGACGAGCTTGAGCGCACCAATGCGGCCCTGGTCCGGGAGATTTCCGAACACCGAAAGACCGAGGCGCAACTGCAAAAAGCCATGGCCAAAGCCGAGGCGGCCGGACGCGCCAAAAGCGATTTCCTTGCGGGCATGAGCCACGAGATTCGCACCCCCATGAACACCATCCTTGGCATGGCCGACCTGATGCTCGAAACCGATCTCACGGACCGCCAACTCAAGTACATCACCACCTTCAAGACTTCCAGCCATCTGTTGATGGGCATCCTTAACGACATCCTCGACTTTTCCAAAATCGAGTCCGGGCAGCTAGAGCTTGAAAGACATGCGTTCGAGCCGGACAGGCGGATATGGGAACTCACGCGCGGCATCGCCCAGAAGGCCGAAGCCAAAGGCGTGGATTTCCGTTTGAACATCGCGGATGGCGTGCCCGAAGTCGTCATCGGCGACAGTGGCAGGACCAGCCAGATACTCATCAACCTGCTCGACAACGCGGTGAAGTTCACAGAAGAAGGCTACGTTTCCCTCACGGTGGAAGCCCGCCCGGGCCGGGACGCGGACGGGGTGAATCTGTGCTTCACTATCAGCGATACGGGCATCGGCATTTCCGAGGAAAAACAGGAACTCATCTTCGGCAGGTTCACACAGGCGGACGCCTCGACAACCCGTAAATACGGCGGCTCCGGGCTGGGGCTGAGCATATCCCGCGCCCTGACGGAATTGATGGGTGGCAGCATGAGCGTGCTTTCCACCGAGGGTGAAGGAACAACCTTCCAGTTCACGGTTCCCTATGTGAAAGGCAGTCGAAAGGACATCCCCGACGAACGCCAAAAGGACCGGACCCAGAAACTGGAAAAGGTGCTGCAACAGCGCGATCTGAGCATGCTCATTGCCGAAGACTCAGACAACAACCGCGCGCTCATTGAGCTTTTCCTGCAAAACAGCGTGAAACGGATCGACTTCGCCGAAAACGGTGCCGACGCCGTGGCCCTGTTCCGCACCGGGAAATACGACGCGGTGCTCATGGACATTCAGATGCCCGAACTTGACGGGTACGGTGCAACACGCATGATCCGCGCACTCGAAGACGACGAGGGCCGATCGCGGACTCCCATCATCGCGCTGACAGCCAACGCCATGGATCAGGACCGGCTGCGCTGCCTCGAAGTCGGCTGTGACCACTACCTCTCCAAGCCGGTGCGCAAAGCCGCTCTGCTGGAAGCCATCATAGACGCCCTCGACTAGAGCGCGTTCTCCAGAATCTTCCTGAGTTCATCGCGGGTAAGATCCACAGGATTGCCGCGCATACTGCTGGCTGCCGCAGCGGCCTCCACCATCGGCTCGATATCCTGCTTTCCCATTCCGTAGGCGGAAAGGCCCGGAATCTCCAATTCCCCGCACAGCTCGGCAACCGCGCTCACACCGTCGTCCACGGTGGCGTCGGCCGTTCGGCAAAGCAGCCAGGCGGCTCCGGCATAGGCGGCAAGCCTGTCCGAGCCTGAATCGCGCTCTCGAAGCGCCTCGATATTGGCCCTCATGACATGCGGCAGAAGCGCGGCGCACACGGCACCGTGCGGCGCTTCGAAGCGTCCACCGATCGGCGCGGCAAATCCGTGCACCGCTCCGAGTCCGGCGTTAGCCAACGCAATGCCGGAAAGCATGGCCGCATACGCCATATCCTCCCGGGCCTCCATGTCTTCGGGATCATGCCATGCATCGGGCAACGCCGCGGCTGCCCGCGCGAGACCGTCGCGGCAGAGGGCGTCGGTCATGGGGGTCGCCTTGCGAGACACGAGCGCCTCAAGCAACTGCGTCAGCGCGTCCATTCCGGTGGAAGCCGTGACTCCGGGGGGCATTTCCACGGCCAGCTCCGGATCCACCAGCGCCACCTCGGGAATCATCATGGGCGAACGCAGGCTGACCTTCACCCCGTGTTCCCGCGAAAGCAGAACGGCGTTGGCGGTAACCTCTGCCCCGGTGCCGGACGTTGTAGGAATGGCGATGAGCGGAAGCGGCTTCCTTGTAATCGGCTCCCCCTTCCCGACCACTTCGAGATGCTCGAACATATCACCGGGGTTGGCAGCCAGCGCGGACACTGCCTTGGCAGCGTCAATAACACTGCCGCCACCGATGCCAACCAGTGCCTGTGCCCCGAACTCCCGGACCTTCTCACACAATGCGGCAACCGCATCCGTATCCGGCTCTCCCTGCGTCGGCTGAACCAATACCTGCGCGCCTGACTCCATCAACGCATTCGTCAGGTCATCGTGCCGTTGGGGCGAGGATCCCGTCACCACACAGACACGCTTGCCAAATGAGGAGACTATGGACGGCAGTTCCGATGCGGTCCCGGCTCCGAAGAGAATTCTGCCCGGTGTTCGAAAGTTGAAATGCATATTCTATACTCCACCGTATTTGCTGTTTTCATTCATTCTTATTGCGTCGTGACGCATGTGGTGTATGTTGGTCGATAACCGTGTTCATTGTGTACGCAAGCCTTAACCAATGGGCAAGCCCCCGAACGGAAAAGGAGAAATCATGTCCAACAAGACCGAACGATACATGACCCGCGAAAAGTTCCCTGAACTGCTGCGCGAACTGGCCGACATCCTTGAAGGCAAAACTCCCGAAGACCTCGAATGTCCCTCGGACTTTCGCAAATTCAAGCTGAAAGCCAAGGAGTGCTACGGACGGCTGGAAGTCAAGCTGAAGGTCAACGACGACATGGAAGCCTGCACCCTTCGTGAAGAGGGTGAGGCTCCGACCGAATCAGTTCCAGCCGCATCCGACGAGGAATCCGGGAAAACGAAGAAGCCTTCTTACGAAAAGCTCAAGGAGCGTATGAAACGCAGCTTCAGGATGATCTTTCGCATGATCCACGACGACGAGATTCCCCCGCGCGCTGCGGTGGAGGAATTCCTGCGCGATTCTGCGTTGATGGTCACCTATCCCGGCTACGGGGATGAGTACTACGAGGAATACAGCCGCGTCTGCAGCGCATTTTCCGAAGCCTTCGAGGCGCAGGACCTGGCCGCATTGCACGAGACCGTGGACCAGCTTCAGGACCTCAAGAGCCACTGCCACGCCAGATACGACTAAAAGAAAATGGGTGCCCTTTCAGGGCACCCATTTTCAACCACATTCATATTATTACATAGAGTTATAGCGTTATAAAATTAATCCACGTCAGCGAACGGAAGGCGGATATGAATTTCCTGTATCCCAATCCACGCAGCCGTCATCCCGCGGCGTACCGCTGCCGTTGAACGCTATTCCAATGCGGGTATAGCCATTGTCGCCACCTTCCATGCTCCTGATTTCTCCGGAGCACCAGTACGGAATGAATTCCTTTTCGCGGAAATTGAACAGAAAAATGTTCATCACCACTGGCACGCCGCTGATGCAGGTGGGCGGAAGGTTCTGATTCCGCACCGACAGCGCCATGCCGCCGTTGGAGATGTTGATCACCGTATTGGCTTCATGGCCGGAGTCGTCCTGCGCATAGGAATTCACGCCCACGTCGGGTTGCGCATCCTGAAACGGAAAATCGGAATCCCTGCTGGAAACCCAGAGCCGCACGCGGATGAACTGCTGGTCCATGACACGTTTGCGCACGTGCTCGCGCCGCTTGACGTATCCGAATGAGTGAGGCGCCTCCAGCACGAGCCTGTCGGAATCGCTTTTGCTCACGGTGGCGCTGAATGAGTTGGTCTTGCTGCCGCCGGCGGTGGCGGGGGCAAAGAGAAGCGTCGCGGCCTCCCCTTCCTGCGGCGTGCTGCCACTGCTTTCCACGATGTCGCACTGGAGCTTGCGTCGTCCGGCGCGAGTAATCACGCAGCGAACGGCCACGTCGCGTCCCGCTGCGTCCAGCATGTCCAGCACCGCCCCCTTGCTGCTCAAACGCGAAGGGATATCTTCGACACGCCCGCCGTTCCTGCGTCTGCCCGGCCGCATCAAAAGCCACGCGAGCAGCAGCAGCGCCAGCGCGACGGCCGCCAGCGCACCGGCCAGCAACACCCGGGCCTGTGCGGGATCTTCAAGCCCGAACATGGAAGTCAGCATCTCGGCCAGAGGGCCGTCAACGTATCGCTGGAGGTCGGCAAGTAAGGTTTCCATTATCTGAAATTGACGAATTCCTTTTTGGCCGCCATCACTTTCTGGAGATAGCGGCGCGTTTCCGCGTGGGGGTGATCGTTCACCAGCCTGCGGTAGACCGTTCCGGGCTTCAAGCCGTTGATTCTGTCATACGCGTTTTCGCGGTTGCTGTCGAAAGTACGCAACACATTGCCCGCGCCGCCGTTATAACCGGCAATGACACAGTATTCCCGCGTGACGGGATCGGCAATCCGGGAAAGATAACGCGTCTGCAGCAGGTGCAGATAGCAGGTACCGTAAGTAATGTTAAGCGGCGCGCGATAGAGCTGCTGCATGGTGGGCTGTCCCTTGCTGCCATTGAGATAACGGTAAACGTCGCTCCCGGCGGTGGCGGGTACTACCTGCATCAGCCCAACGGCCATGGCGTGGCTCACGGCAAACGGGTTGAAGTCTGACTCCACCTTCATGATGGCGTATACGAGGTTGCGGCTCACGCCGAACCGTTCGGCATTCGCCCGAACCAACTCCCTGTACTTGCGCGCCCGGACCTTGAGGTGGTCGGAGACCATTTTGAATTCCACATAACGGACCTGCTTGCCGTCCGCACTCCGGGTCCTGAGGGCTGTATCCAGAAGATGGTCCGCATACCGTCCCGCGCGCCATTCCCAGCGGATGGGTTTGCCGTCGTGGTCCAGTACTTCGTTGTAAAGAAAAGGAACTCCGCCGAGCCGCACCTCTCCCGCGTCGTACAAATCCACGGACCTCGGGTCATCCGGAGTCAGCAGTGTGGTCACCACGGCCTGCCGCAGACTCTCTCGGGGCGATTCGGAATCGACGGTCTCTACCCGTACGAACCCGGCGTCGAAATCCACGATGGCTCTGGATTTGAACGCCTGCGTGTATTTGACATAGACCTTGGGCTGCGGTTCGCGGACATCCTCACCCCACTCGCCGGACACCGCTTTTCTGAACGCTTCGAGCAATTCCCCGAAACGCTTCACGTCCCCGACAAGCGCCGTAGGATTCACGGCGTAGGAGACGGCCTTGGATCGCGCAAAACCTTCCGCCGCGGCAGCCACATTGCCCGATGCCGCCGCCGTGGCCAATCGGATGGCGTCACCACGGGAACAGGAGGTGCACAGCAGCGCGAGCAGAACCACCAAACAACACGCTCCGGTGCCAAACCTTTGTAAAGGTAAATTCTTTGTCATTTTTCACCAAAAGGAAATAATATCTCGTTTTTCTTTTTTATTCCTAACAGGCTACGCCTCGAAAAATACGATAAAAGGTCCCCGAATGAAAGTCACGGAACAGGTCAGCGAAGAATTGCGTCCTCTCATAGACCGTTTCATGCACAATTCGCGCACTGATCTTGATGAATTGCGCCGGGCCATGAGCGAGGGAGACCTCGAAACCGTGGAACGGCTGGGCCACAATGCCAAAGGTGCCGGATACGGATACGGTTTCGATGGCCTCGGGGAAATCGGCAAGCGGATCGAGCAGGCGGCCAAGGATCGACGACTTGAAGAAATTTCAACAGAAATTGAGAAGCTTGACGAATACCTGAACGAGGTGACGATCTCGTTCGTGCCGGAATAACAAAAGCGGGTGCATGCACCCGCTTTTTGTTCCCGGTCTGCCGTGGGCGTCGGGGCCGGAACTCTTGGATATACGTTCCTTTCGATGCTGTTAGTTCCCGACCGCATCCGGCCTCACCTGCTTTCCAGGACGTTTCCTATTAAAAAAGCAACATGCGGGCCAAAAAGTCAGAGACAGAAAAAGCATCAACCTCGTCAACCATTTAGGTTGACGAGGTCTTTTTGACTGTTGAACCATATGATGCCGGAGTCGGTTTTCCGACGCTTGCGGAAAGCCTCATGCACCGAAAGCTCCCTCGGAAAAGCGCTACACCAGCGCGGTGCACTTCACTTCCACTTCTCCCCCAAGAGGCAGCCCGGCAACCTGCACGGCGGCGCGAGCGGGCTTGTGCTCGGAGAAGTAGCGCGCATAAATTTCATTGAATTCCTTGAAGCGGCCCATGTCGGTCAGAAAAATCTCCACCACGGTCACCTTGTCCAGCCCGGAACCGGCGGCGTCCAGGATGGCCTGCAGGTTATCCATGGCCTGCACGGCCTGGGCCTCAAAGCCTTCCGCCAGCTTGCCTTTGCCCGGGATGAGCCCAAGCTGACCACTGACAAAGAGCAGGTTACCGGCCTTGGTGGCCTGAGAATACGGTCCCACTGCGGCGGGAGCATTATCGGTATGAACGGTTTCGATGGTCATGGTTGATCTCCTTTATGCATGTATTATGCAGGGTTTCCCCACAGATATTTGTCACAAAAACGGCTTGAGAGGCGTCGCGTCACCTGCACCAGCAGTGCGGTGAGCAACAGCGCGAAGGCGAACCGGGCCCAGAGCGCGCCGGAAATATGCGCTCCCATCAGCAGGATCAGGAACGTATCCTCGATGAGGGCGTGGGCGATGCCCATGAGCGTGAGCGAGTAAAAGACATCCTCCTTGGGCAGCGCGCCGCTCTTGGCCTCGCGGATGATCAGGCCCGAGCCGTAGGTGATGCCCAGCGTCAGGCCGATGACCGTGATGGCCGAGGCCTTGGAGCCGATGCCGATGAGCCGCAAAAGAGGCCGCAGCAACTTGTTGAGCAACTCCACTACGCCAATGGCGTTCAGCAGGCGCATCATGGTCATGAGCGCGGTGATGATCAGGAAAATGTAGCCGAGGTTCTTGAGTTCGCCCAGCGCCCACATGGCGAGCCCCGGCTCGGGCCCGGCCTTGGGTTCAAGCATCATGACGGCGGGCTGCGAAAGCAGGTCGCCCGAGGAATAGATGCCATGTAGAATCATCCCCAGCACAAGCGCCCCGGCGATGCGCACCGCGCCCTGAAAAATGAACTTGGGGCCGGACTTCTTCGCAATGGCCGCCTCAAGCGGAACGGCGTGAGCCACCAGCATCATGACTCCCAACACCGTGGCCTGCGCCTGCGTCAGGTTCAGGTCCGACCACAGGGACATGATGACGATGAGCCCGGTATAGATATTGTTCACCAGCGCGAATGCCCAGACCAGCCCGGCTTCCGCAGGCAGCCCCACCAGCGCCATGAGCGGTTTGAGCGGCAACGCCACGTAGCGGATCAGGTCAAACGTCTGCAGCAGCTTGACCCCGATGATGATGGGCACCATGACCTTGTAGAGGTCGATGGCGGTCATCACGGAGTCCTTGAGTATATTGCGAAAGAATTCCAAAACCTTGGATGCGATTCCCATGAGTACCTCGTTGTTGCGCGGCAAACTCTAGGAAATATCGCCCCAAAAGGGAAGTCGCGGCGCAAAAGAAAACGAGGCGCACCGGTGTTCCGGTACGCCTCGATAAAGTCGGTGTTGCCCCCGAGGTTCCTAACCGCGCTTGTGGTAGAGTCCCCTGTTGCCCTGAGGAATCCCCGCGCCCATGCTGTAGCCCTTGAACTGCTTGCCGGTGTTGCGGACCTTGCCGAGATCGGCCTGAAGTGAACTCTTCAGCTTGCGGCCCTCGGCCATGATGGCGTCGAGCTGTTCGTGCAGTTCCCGCAGCTGGTCGGCGCAGCTGTTGCGCGTGCTGTCATCCAGCACGTCAAAGGCTCTTTGCATCAGTTTCTGCCGTTGCCCGGCAAGATCGGAAGCGCTGTCCACATCCCCCTTCTTCAGGAAATCAAGTTCCTGATTACCGAGATTGCGGGCCTCTTCCAGAAGACGGCGAGGATCGGTCATGGTTACCCCTTGGTCCTGCGGATGTCCTCGCGCAGGTTTGCGATGACCTTCTTCCACTTCTCCACTGCGGGCAGGAAGTCGTATTCGAGAAGGTCGGCGAGGAGGATCCAGTCCTCGTTTTCGAGCACATCGCTCATCTCGGTGAACAGCTCGCTCATGAGCTCGGATGCGCCGTTGTACTCGGGGTTTTCCTTGAGGGAGTATTCGTCACGAAGCATGGAGACCATGTTCAGGAAATGACGTGTCACGTCCAGCAGGTCCTGATAACTCTCCAGAGCCTCGGCATCGTCGGCACGGCGGAAGAGGTCGGAAACACCCTCCGCGCCCTTGGCCATGATATTCACGACCTTGTACAGCTCGCGGGTGATCTCCACGGCCATGGTGTCGAACGGAACGGTCTTGATCTCGATGGACTGCACTTCGGACAGCTCGATGTCTTCCGACTGGTTCGGATAGATTTCGCTGAACGGCTCTTCGTTCAGGTACACGTCGGTGACGACGCGGTCATCGAGTCTGCCTTCTTCAACCACTTTGGTGAATACCTGTTCCAGGTTGTCCATGTTGTGATTGCCGAGATCGTATTTCTGTCCGTCGATAACGAGCATGATGTCTTCCTCCTCAATAATTGGGGGCTGAAATTTTTACCGGGGCACCGGCGTTACGGAGTCATATTCAAGTTCGGTGCCAAAGATCATATGCATTGCGAGAAAGCCTGAAGCAGCGCGTGATAACGGGCTATGAGACGCGAAAGCGCGGCGAGGTCCCCACCGTATTGATGGGACTCGAAATTCCACAGTTCGCCGACCACACCGAGCCTCGCATCCGATTGCAATACATGGTGAAAGCGTTCCCACCCTGCAAGAAACTTCGATTTGAGCGCCTGCCTCGGGTCATGGGCCAGCAGCTCGGCCTGACGGGCCAGCAGAAAGAGCAGGTTGGTTCCGCTGGCAATGGAACGCAAAAGGCTTTCCCGGTCACTTTCCTCCAGCCTCGCACACCGGTCCCGAGCCCCGTCAAGGGGATCTCCGTCAAGAAACCGACGATACAGTTCGCGCTGAATGCATATCCATCTGGACCGAAAGGCATCCTCGTGTCCGGACAGCGATTCCAGCCGCATGAAGCCGTCCTCATCGAACAGGGTGCGCCATGCGCGGGCCCCGGGATACTTTCCCCCTTCCCTGCCCATGGCGGCCAGCAACGCAGACTCGGCAGCTTGCACGCTCACTGCGTTCCGGCACTCGCCGTCCTTGTGGCAGACCTCGCCGAAGCGGCACGGATGGCACTCCATGTCCGGCTCAAGGCATACCGAGCCCGCGCGGTACGGGCCTGTATCCCACGGCTGCGCGGTGGCGAGAAAGATCGAGGCCACGGGGGTACCCATGCCGGCGGCAAGGTGCATGGTCCCCGTGTCGTTGCTCACGATGCCGTCACACCGGGAAAGCACTGCGGCCAATACGGGAAGGGACGTCTTGCCTTGAAGGGAAATACCCGGAAATGCCCCGCCTTCGAGGATGCGCTTTCCCAGTTCCGCTTCACCGCCGGTGCCGAGGATGACGGGCACCAGCTGGTGCCCCTCCCAGAGTTTCTTGCCGAGTTCCCGGAACCGCGCGACAGGCCAGCGACGACGATCCTCGCTGGCGCCGGGCTGGAAGGCCACGAATCCGGTCATGCCGTCCGCACGGGCCTGCGCCAACAGTTCGTCCGCCTCGCTCAAGGCCGAAGGGTCGAGATCCGCCAGTTTCAGGTCGCGGCCCGAATCCGTCAGACCGGCGGTGCGGCGGAACAGGTCGCACATGTTGAACGGGCTTGCACCGCGATTCCCCCCCGCCACCTGAAGAAATTCCGCCCAAGGGGACGAGTCGGCATTGAACCCCTGCGCGTCGATGCCAAAGCCCTGAACGGGTGCCCCGCCGGACAACCTGCGCGCCAATAGCCGCGACGAGACCGACGGCGTGAGATTGACCACGAGGTCCGGCGCGAATTCACGAGCCTTGGCCGCGAGCTTTTCTGAAATATCCACGGCCTCGCGCCAGTTGGCGTCCAGCGCGGCAAGGATTCTGGCCCCGGAAAAGGAAAATACGTCGTCCACATCCCGCAGCAGTCCGGCGGCGGAAGCGAAATTCTCCACGCAAACAAGACCTACGCTGGCGCCCTGAGCACGGAACCCGCTGATGACCGGCTGCGTCTGCAGCAGGTCCCCGAAACGGGTGAGATTGATGATGAGTACGTTCACGGTGCTGACTCCCTTTGCATCCCGTCGGAATGACGACGGTTCCGGAGAGTCATTGCACGAACGGGGCCAAGTCTACAACGAGGAACCTGCCTGAACAAGCCGCACGAGCTTTTCGGCTGCCCGGATGGCATCCTTGAGCGTGGACCGCTCATCGCCCGAAAGAGCGCCCGGATCAATGCGCGAGTGAGGCTGTGTTCCGGCTTCTTCCAGTTCAAGCCCGAGGGTGATGCGTTTGCGCTGAAGGTATTCCCAGCCGGCCAGCAGGGCCATGCCGTGGCGCGAGGAAACATGCCCGTCCGCCTGAAGCGCGCGCAGCCGGTCGCAGGTGTTGCTCTCGGGCATCCCGTGCTTGAGGGAGAGGATTCGGGCGGCATTGGTGATGTGGGCCTGAACCGAGTGCTTGAGATCCAGCGTTCCCGCATGGGGGCCGCTTTTTTCAGTAATCAACGACCCGAACATGGTGATCGGCAGTCGATAATCCGTCAGCTCGTCGGCAAGCCGCGCCACCACCATGGGCCTTGTGCGCACAAACTCCCTGAGACGCCCGAGCAGCGCCAGCGCCTCGCCGCCGGGACCGAAAACCGGCAGGAAGTCGAGGATCAGACCGGATTGCCACGGCCCCTTTTCCGCCGGATTGGCAAGCCACCCGGAGAGCCTGTCCAACCACTCGTCGGGCGTGCCGCGCCACTGCGGATTGCTGACCATGACCTCACCGGGACACAGCGGAATGCCCGCCCCGTCAAGGGCCACCACGATATCCTGACAGGCTTCTTCCAGCTCGTCCTGATCCGGATTGCCGCGCACGATGAGTCCGTTGTCCTGATCCGAGCCGGGCACATGTTCATCGCGGCCGCCGGAGCCGAACTCCAAAAACGTGCACTCCTCCAGCCATGGATATTCGCGCACGTGCGCGCGAAGCACCGCAAGAACCACGGACCGGTTGAACGCGGTGAGCCTGCGGCTGACGGTTTCCGCCGTGACGGATTCGGTGAGCCATTCGCCCACGAGATCGCGGCGCACGGCGCGCAAACCCTTGAGCCGCCCGGTGGAAGCCATCTCGTAAAGCTCCCCCGGCGGGAAAAAAGACTGATTTTCCGATTGCAAACCGTTCACGGAACCTCCGATACCGTCCGCGGCAGTCCGTCCGTCGCTCCATCGGATATCCCCGGAGCGAAAAAGCTTCCGTTCACCTGCGCATATTTCCCGTTCACCGGGAGCGATCCGGTGCCTTCCCGTTTTACCGGGGGATTCGTGCCGTTCACCACATAAGCGATGCCCTGCCCCTTTCCATACCGTAAAAAGCAGATATCGCGAAACCCGAACAAGGGGGAAAAAATGACTCCAACTCAGGAAAGCACCAGGAAAGCCGAAAATCGCATCCACGCAATTCGCAGGCGTCAGCTCTCGCTGGCGCTGGGCGTAGGCATTCCCTACTTCACGGCCATCATCTGCATGTTCCTCGCGGTCTATCTCATAGGCGCGCAGGTGGCGTCGGTGAAGCTGCTCGGGTTCCCGCTGCACTACTGGCTCGTGGCCGTTGCGGTCTATCCCGTAACATGGGGCCTCTTCATCTGGTACGTGGGCAAGGCCAACCGGATGGAAGACGAAATCGAAGAGGAGGTCATGTAGTATGCAGCCCGGATACGAAACCCCGATCACCGCATTGGTCCTCATCGGGCTGATGCTGGCTTTCACCGTGGTCACCACATGGATGTTCCGCATCCAGAAGACCTCGGCCGACTATTACCTCGCCGGAAGAAAGGTCAACAGCTTCATCAACGCCTCGGCCATTTCCAGCGACTATCTTTCAGCTGCATCGTTCCTCGGCGTGTCCGGCGTAGCCTTCCTGTACGGCTTCGACGGCATCATCTACGCGCTCGGGTTCTTCACGGGCTACATCGCCCTGCTGCTCTTTCTTGCCAGCCCGCTTCGCAAGTTCGGGCGCTACACCGTCCCGGACTTCGTCTCCGAACGGTTCCATTCCAAGACCGCGCGCATCCTCGGCGTCATCGGCGTCCTGTTCGTCTCGCTGTTCTACATGGCTCCGCAGATGCTCGGCGCGGGAAAAGTCATGGGCCTGCTGCTGGGCATGGAATACCGCACGGCCATCGTTGCCATCACCATCATCATCACCCTGTACGTGGCCGTCGGCGGCATGAAGGGGACCACGGTGAACCAGCTCGTGCAGTTCTGGATTCTCTTCATCGCCATGTTCCTGCTTGCCTTCATTCCGTTCGTTATCAAGGGCTATACGTACACCGATGTGGTGGAGTTCATCGGCACCTTCAAGAATACGGTGGAATCCGGCAATGAATTCAACGGCGCGGCCTACACCGCCCCCGCCTACTGGCTGACCAACCTCAAGGACACCATGAGCCTCTTGCTCGCGCTCATGTTCGGCACCGCTGGCCTGCCGCACATCCTCGTGCGTTTCTATACCGCACCCGACGGCAAGGCCGCCCGCCGCACCGTCATCTACGTGCTGCTGCTCATCGGCGCCTTTTATATTCTCAGCCCGTACGTGGGTCACGTGGTCCGCTTTGCCTACCTTCAGGGCACCGAACTCGGCGTGAGCCCGCATCTCATGGACTGGCTGGCCGAAAACGGCAAGAACCTCGCGGTTCCGGTGGCCGGATCATACTTCGGTGGACAAATCCTGCTCGGCATCGTGGTTGCCGGGGCCTTTGCCGCAGTGCTCTCCACGGTGGCAGGCCTGATCATCGCCTGCGCCGGAGCCATCGGCCACGACCTCGTCGTCAACGTCTTCAACCCGAACATGCCCGAACGCACCCGCGTGAACATTGCCCGCATCGCATCGCTCGGCATCGGCCTGCTCGGCATCCCGCTGGGTTTCCTCGTCGAGAACATGCAGATCGCGGTTCTCGTGGGACTGGCCTTCGCCATTGCGGCCTCGACCTTCTTCCCGGTGCTGGTCATGGGCGTATGGTGGCCCAAGATGACGCGCGGCGGCGCCATCGCCGGGCTCCTTACCGGTATCGTCGGTTCCTTCGCCATGATCCTCGGCAAGGGAATGCTCCCGACGGTCCTGCAGTTCAAGAACCCCGGCGGATTCGTCATGCTGCTGACCTTCGCAGCCATCTACATTGTCTCCAAGGTAGAGGTTTCCTCAAAGGGTGAAGCGGCACTGCCCCACGACATCGAGGAAGTCATGACCATCCTTCACGGACCTGAAAAGGCATAACCGCCCGCCAAACAACAAACAGCGCCCTCGGCATCCGTGCCGGGGGCGCTGATTTCAATCGACACATCACGTTCCTTGGAACGAACGCACTCAGCTTTCACAGTTTCAAGCGGCTCTTTTGACACTTCCGGGGTCCTGCCGTATCTTCCCGCCACGCAACAATCCGAAGGACACCCGTCATGTTATTCGAATACACGCTCGTTCACTGGGCCACTTTCTTCACCGCCGCCCTGCTCCTGAACATCTCGCCGGGGCCGGACATGGCCTTCATACTGGGCCAGACCGCACGCGGCGGGGCCCGCACAGGCTTCTCCGCCATGTTCGGCATCTGGAGCGGAGCCTTCATGCACGTGCTCTGCGCCGCGCTGGGCCTGTCCGCCATCATTGCGGCCTCGGCCACGGCATTTGCCGCGGTCAAATGGGCCGGGGCAGCCTATCTCGTCTGGCTGGGCATCCAGTCACTGCGTTCCAGAGGCGGTTCCTGCGCCGCCGAGGCCGAGGAAGGCCCCATCTGCCTGAAGAGCGTGTACCGGCAGGGAGTTTTCGTGTCCCTGCTGAACCCCAAAGTTGCCGTCTTCTTTCTGGCTTTTCTGCCGCAATTCGTGGAGCCCTCAGCAGGCCCGGCCGGGCCGCAGCTGTTTCTGCATGGCCTACTGATAATCGCCGTAGCCGGACTCGTGGAGCCACCGCTGATCCTGCTCGGCGGCAGGCTGACCGAAAAGCTCAAAAGCAGCCCGACCGTGAGCCGCTGGATGGATCGCAGCCTCGGCGCGCTTTTCATCGGGCTTGGCATCAAGCTGGCCCTGAGCGACCGGACCTGACACGATTTTCCAGCCCGGGCACGGCGGGGGGACGCCCCCGCTTGACACCCCGCGCCCCAATACATACTTAATGGGCCGACCAAGAAACACTCAAGGAGAGTTCAATGGCTTACGAAATCAAACTCGCCAAGCTCGTGACCGGCGAGACCGTTATCGGCAAGAACGAAGAGGGAAAGATCAAGGAACCCGCAATCATCCAGACCGTTCCCGGTCAGCAGGGCGTGCAGATCATGCTGGTGCCCTACGGCTACCCGTTCGAGTCCGAGATGGGCGGCGAGATCTCCGCGGAGCACATCATCTATACCTATGAGAAGTGCCCGCAGGAACTGGAAAACAAATACGTGGAAGCCGCGTCCAACCTGACCATGGCTTCCGCTTCCGCGCTCAACGACCTCGACAACATGGGTGGCGGCGGTTCCGGAGCCGGCGGCTCCGGCCTCATCCTGTAGCAGCCCCGACACATCGAAGACCATCACAGGGGGCGGTTTCCACGAGAAACCGCCTCCGTTTTTTCAAGGGAACAATCAATGAAGGAACTTCTGCCCGTCCTGCCCCGCCCGACGCGCTACCTCGGCTCCGAGTGGGGCGTGGCCGTCAAAGACCCCGAAAAGGTGCGCGTGCGCATCGCCGTCGGCTTCCCCGATCTTTACGAAGTGGGCATGTCCTACCTCGGTCAGCGCATCCTGATGGAGCAGGTCAACGCGCATGAGCAGTTCCACGCCGAACGCGTCTACTCCCCCTGCGAGGAGGCCGCCGCCATCATCACCGAGCACGGCGCGCCGCTGGCCACCCTTGAGACCGACACCCCGCTGAAGGACATGGACGTGGTCTCCTTCAGCCTGACCCACGAGCTGTGCTACACCAACGTGCTCTGGATGCTCGATCTGGCCGGCATTCCCCGCCGCACCGAGGATCGCGACGAGTCGCATCCGCTGGTGATCGCCGGGGGCGGGGCGTGTTTCAATGCCGAACCGCTGGCTCCGTTCATGGACGTCATGATGATCGGCGATGGCGAAAAAGCCATCGTCACCCTCATGGAAGTGCTGGACCGAGCCAAGGCCGAGAGCATGTCCCGCAACGACCTGCTCATGGAGTTGACCCGGCATCCCGGTTTCTACATTCCTTCCTTTTTCGAGGATCAGGGCCCCGGCGAACCGCTCAAGCCGCTGGTGGAAGGATACGAGACCGTGGAAAAGGCCGTGGTGGAAAACCTCGACGAGATTCCGTTCCCCACGCAACAGCCCGTGCCCTTCGGTCAGGCCGTGCACGACCGGCTTACCGTTGAGATCGCAAGAGGCTGCACACGCGGCTGCCGGTTCTGCCAGGCCGGGATGATCTACCGCCCGGTGCGCGAACGCAGCCTGGACGAACTCAACCGCCTCATCTTCGAAGGACTTGAAAAAACGGGCTTCGAAGAGACGAGTTTCCTTTCGCTCTCCACCGGGGACTTTTCCGCGCTGGACTCACTGTTCAGCCGTTCTTTCGACCGCTGCGCCGCCGAGCAGATTTCCATTTCCATGCCCTCCCTGCGCGTGGGGTCGCTCTCCGAACCGATCATGGAGCGCATCTCCACCATCCGTCGCACCGGCGCGACCATCGCCCCCGAGGCGGGCAGCCAGCGTCTTCGCGATGCAATCAACAAGGGCGTGGGCGAAGAAGGATTGATTGCGCACGTGCGTCATCTCTTCGAGCACGGCTGGCAGTCGGTGAAGCTCTATTTCATGATCGGCCTGCCCACCGAGACCGACGAAGACCTCGACGCCATCCTCGACCTTTGCCTCAAGGTGCGTGACGCCGCGGGCAAGCACATCAAACGGCTTCAGGTCACGGCGGCCATCTCACCCTTCGTGCCCAAGCCGCAGACGCCGTTCCAGTGGGAACCGCAGATTCCGCTGGACGAGATCGAACGGCGCATCAACCGCCTGCGAGACCTTTTCCGCCCCCACAAGCGGGTGAAGCTCAAGTTCCACATCCCGCGCATGACCTTTCTTGAAGGCATTTTCTCAAGAGGAGACCGCCGCCTCGCTGACGTGCTGGACAAAGCCACGGACGCCGGAGCGCTCTTTTCCAGCTGGAAGGACAAGCTCGATCTCCAACCGTATCTGGACGCCATGGACGAGCTGGGGCTGGACCCGCTGGAATACACCGGCGCTCGCGATCCGGAAAAAGCCCTGCCGTGGGACCATCTCAACGCAGGTCTCACCAAGCGGTTCCTGCTCAAGGAACGTGAACGCGCGCTCGGCGGCAAAGTCACTGAAGACTGCCGTTACGCCCCGTGCCGCAACTGCGGCGTTTGCAACCACGACAACCGCAAGAGCATTCTGGACGTTCAGGCGCCCGAGATGGAAATCCGGCCCCGGACCATCAACGAATCGCGAGATCAGGACGCGGAGCAGCCACCGTATACCGTCGAAAAGCCGGACCTCACGGTCAAGGGCGGCCACTACCGCCTCTGGTTCACCAAGACCGGGCCCGCCGCGTACCTGAGCCAGCTTGAACTGCAAAGCGTGTTCGAACGCGCCATGCGCCGGGCAAACCTGCCCCTTTCCTTCTCGGCGGGATTCCACCCCATGCCGCGCATTTCCTTCGGCAAGGCGCTGCCCGTCAGCGTGCACAGCCGATGCGAATGGCTGAACCTGTTCCTGCGCGAGGACTGGGACCCCACCCGCCTGATTCGCGAACTCGCCCCGCAGATGCCCGAGGGACTCGACATGCTCAAGGCCGACAGGCTCGGCATGGGCAAAAAGCAGCCGCAACAGGTGGAAGAGGTCTTCGAAATCGCGTTCAACGAACGGGCCGAAGAACTGGCAGAGCAGTGGCGCGCCTACGCCGCGTCGGAAAGCCTGTTCATGGAAAAGCTCACCAAGCGCGGCAACGTGAAGCGCGTTGACCTTCGGGCCATGCTGGTGGAGATGGAAGAGATCGAAAACGGGGTGCGGGTCACCTTCGACTGGCGCGACGCCTACATGAGTCCGCTGCGGCTGGCGCAGGAAGTGATGCCGGGCGTGAAGGAAACGGAATTCACCATGACCAAGACCGCCCAGCGGTTCGACGCCCGCGGATAATACTACTCCACGGTCACGGGCTGGCGCTGGTATTCCTCCGGCGTCTGCCCGGGCCGTTCTATCTTGATCACCACATCGGTCTCGCCGCCCCGCAGGGCGCGAAAGATGAAATGCCTCGCCCCGAAATCACCGAGCATGGCGGTTTCGGGGTCTTCGTCGTAAACTTTGATCAGATCAAGCACTTTCGGATCGAAAACAGTTCCGCTGAACACGTACCCGCCGTCCCCGGGATCGCGCACCACGAGCCTCAGGGTTTCTCCCGGCTCAAGCGTCACTCTGGCCGATTTGTCGCCGTACCCCAGCTGCTCGACCACGTCGCCGGGACCGCCGAGGCCGAACATGCCGCAACCATTGCAAAAGAGCATTGCGAGCACCAAAAGCGTCAAAAAGCGGACCCGAAAAAGAAAAGAAGCATTCTGCATGTGTCGAACCGTCACGAATTTGTTGTTAAACATCCACTTAAAGTGTATGTAGGAAGGCGCTTTCGCAAAGGGCCGCATTGAAAAGCGGAGACTTCCCGGGGGAATTTCCCGCCGTGGGCCGAATGCGGAGGCATCCCTCATGGGTGGAGGGTATTTTGTTCGCCGACGTCGGCGATTGTCAACCGCAACACGGAGGTTCTTTCATGAAACGTTTCCACAGCGGGATCAGGTATCTGGTCCTGTTGGCTCTCGTCTTCGCCGCGCTCGTCGTTTCCGGCTGCGCCGACTCGAAGAAAGAAGAGACCAAATCCGAAGCCGAAAAGGCCGAGACCCAGCAGCAGGCTGAGACCACCACATCGCTGACCGTCGCCATGGACGCCATCCCGGTTTCTCTGGACCCGCACGTGCAGCTTTCCGGCGGCATGCTCCAGTACTCCCACCTGGTCTTCGACCCGCTGGTGCGCTGGACTCAGGACATGGAAATCGAACCGCGTCTGGCCGAGAGCTGGGAGCAGATCGATCCGACCACCCTGCGCTTCAAGCTGCGCAAGGGCGTCAAGTTCCATTCCGGCAACGAATTTACTGCTGAAGACGTGGTCTACACCCTCGAACGCCTCAAGAAGTCCGATGACTTCAAGGGCCTGTTCGAGCCGTTCGAAAAGGCCGTGGCCGTGGACTCCCACACCGTGGACCTGATCACCAAGAAGCCCTACGGCCTGACTCTGGCCATGTCCACCTACATCTTCCCGCTGGACAAGAAGTTCTACGAAGGCAAGGACGAGATCGTTAAGTCCGGTCCCTCCTTCGCCAACGAAAACGAGTCCGGCACCGGCCCCTACGTGGTGACCAAGTACGTTCCGGGCGAACAGCTCGTGCTCAACGAGTATGACGGCTACTGGACCGAACGCGGCAACGTCGAGGAACTGGTCGTCAAGGCCATCCCCAACGCTCCGGCACGCGTGGCCGCCCTGTTGTCCAAGGACGTGGACTTCATCATGCCCGTCCCGCCGACCGACATGAAGCGCATTGAAGAAACCGAAGGTCTCAAGCTGACCACCCTGCCCGGTTCGCGCATCATCACCCTGCAGCTCAATCAGGAGCGTCGCCCCGAGTTCCAGAACCAGAAGGTTCGTCAGGCCATCGTGTACGCCATCGACAACGTTGGCATCGTCAAGAAGATCATGAAGGGCTTCGGTACCCCCGCCGCCCAGCAGGGTCCGAAGGGCTACGCAGGCTACCTCGAAGAACTTCAGCCGCGCTACGACCTGGAAAAAGCCAAGCAGCTCATGAAGGACGCCGGTTACGAGAACGGCTTCGAGTGCACCATGATCGCTCCGAACAACCGTTACGTGAACGACGCCAAGATCGCGGAAGCCGTGGTTTCCATGCTTTCCAAGATCGGCATCAAGGTGAACCTGAAGACCATGCCCAAGGCCCAGTACTGGGATCAGTTCGACGCCCGCTCCGCCGACATCCAGATGATCGGCTGGCACTCCGACACCGAGGACTCCGCGAACTTCTCCGAATTCCTGGTCATGTGCCCCAGCAAGGAAACCGGCTACGGACAGTACAACTCCGGCGAGTACTGCAACCCCAAGGTTGACGAACTCGTCATCGCCTCCCAGTCCGAGACCGACATGGCCAAGCGCGCAGAAATGCTGCAGGAAGTCGAGCGTCTGCTCTTTGAAGACGCAGCGTTCGTTCCCCTGCACTGGCAGAACCTCGCCTGGGCATCCAAGGACAACATGAACACCGAAGTCATCGTCAACACCATGAACTTCCCGTACTTCGGCGACCTCGTGGTCGAATAAGGGAAGCACCCAGAAGACGCCATCAAAAGGGGAACCTCTGCTCGGAGGTTCCCCTTTCACAACAAAACATACTGGATTAGACGCACATGTTCGCCTTTATCGTAAAGCGTGTCGCGCAAGCCCTTTTGGTCATGATGATCATCGGCTTCATCGGCTTCGCTATCAAACACAACTTCGGCGACCCCGTCCGCGACCTCGTGGGACAGCGGGTCACCCCCGAAGAGCGGGCGGAGATTCGAGAGCGCCTAGGACTGAACGATCCCTTCTTCGTACAGTACGGCCGCTTTCTGAAAAACGCCGTTCAGGGGGATCTGGGCCGGAGCTTCTTCTTCAAGAAGCCCGCCATGGACATCATCATGCAGAAGGCTCCGGCCACTCTGGAGCTCGTATTCGCCAGCGCCTGCATCATAGTATTTCTCTCCGTTCCGCTGGGGATATTCTGCGCAATACGACCACGACACTGGTTTTCGAGATTCACGATGGGGGGGTCCATCGTCGGGGTTTCGATGCCGGTCTTTCTGACGGCCATCCTTCTCATCTATGTATTCTCAGTCGAACTCGGCTGGCTGCCGTCATATGGTCGCGGTGAAACCGTCACCCTTTTCGGATGGTGGAAGAGCGGTCTCCTTACTGCCGACGGGCTTGAACATCTCATCATGCCGTCCATCGCGCTTTCCTCCATCATGCTCCCGCTGTTCATCAGGCTCATACGTTCGGAAATGATGGAGGTACTGGAGTCCGAATACGTCAAATACGCGTGGGCCAAGGGCATCAAGCCCAGCCGCGTCTGGATCGTGCACGCCTTCAAGAACACCCTGCTGCCGGTCATCACCGTGGGCGGCGTCCAGCTCGGCATCATGGTGGCATTCACCATCCTCACCGAGACCGTGTTCAACTGGCAGGGCATGGGAGCCATGTTCATCGAATCCGTGGAACGCGCCGACACCTCGCTCATGGTCGCGTACCTCGTCTTCGTCGGCTTCATCTTCGTTTTGGTAAACACCTTGGTTGATATCATCTACGGACTGATCAACCCCATGGTCAGGGTTACGGGGCGGAAATAATGAGATCCAAATGGCAACGCTTCAAGGAATCCTACTTCCTCTACAGTTTCCTCCGGGACCCCATCGCCTACATCAGCTTCGGCATTCTCCTGGTCCTGGTGGTATCGGCCTTCGGCGCACCCATTATCGCGCCGCACGACCCGTACAATCCGACCACCATCGACATCATGGACGCGGAGATGCCTCCGGCATGGTATGACGGCGGCAGCACCGAGTTCCTGCTCGGCACCGACGCGCAGGGACGCGACATGCTCTCCACCATGCTCTACGGCATGCGCGTGTCCATCATCATCGGGCTCGGCGCCGTGGCCCTTCAGGCGGTCATCGGTATCGTGGTGGGTCTGCTCTCCGGCTACGTGCGCAAACTGGACAACATCCTCATGCGCATCGCAGACGTGCAGCTCTCGTTCTCGACGTACATGGTGGCAATATTCATCGGGGCCATCTTCCAGACGGTCTTCGGCGTGGGCAACTACGCCAAGGTCGCCATTCCGCTGCTGATCATCATCATCGGCCTTGCCGAGTGGCCCCAGTACGCCCGGACCATCCGCGCCAACGTACTTGCCGAACGCAAGAAGGAATACGTCGAAGCCGCGCGCATCATCGGGCTGTCCAAAAAACGCATCATGTGGCGTCACATTCTGCCAAACACCCTTTCGCCCATTCTGGTCATCTCCACCGTACAGGTGGCGAACGCCATCATGAGCGAGGCCGCCCTCTCGTTCCTCGGGCTGGGCATGCCGGTCACGCGCCCCTCTCTCGGTTCACTCATCACCGCGGGCTTCGAGTACATCTTCTCGGGAGCATGGTGGATCACCATCTTCCCCGGCATCATCCTCGTGGCGCTGATTCTGGTCATCAACCTTCTGGGCGACTGGCTCAGGGATTACCTGAACCCCAAACTGTACAAGGGGTAGACAGTGGAACATCTGCTAGACATAAAAAACCTCAGTGTGGAGTTTGCCCTGCGAAGCGGCAACGTCCGCGCGGTGAGGGACGTAAGCCTCTCGCTGGGCAAAGGCGAACGCCTCGGCCTGGTGGGCGAGTCCGGCGCGGGAAAATCCGTGCTCGGTTTCTCCATAATCAACCTCATCTCCAAGCCGGGCTTCATCTCCGGCGGCGAAGTCATCTTCCAGGGCGATGACATCTCCAAGTATCCCTACGAGAAGATGCGCCGCATCCGGGGCAACAGGATCTCCATGATCTTCCAGGACCCCATGATGACCCTCAACCCCGTGCTGACCGTGGGCACCCAGATGAAGGAAACCCTTCGCGCCCACATGAACATATCGGACAAGGAAGCCACGGCGATCTGTATCGACAAGCTCAAGAAGGTTTACATTCCTTCTCCCGAAAAGCGTCTCGAACAGTATCCCCATGAGTTCTCCGGCGGTATGCGCCAACGCATCGTGGTCGCCATCTCCTTGCTGACCAACCCGAACCTGATCATCGCGGACGAACCCACCACGGCGCTCGACGTGACCATTCAGGCCGAGATCATGGATCTGCTGCTGGAACTGTGCGAAACCGAAAACATGGGCCTGATGCTCATCACCCACGACCTCGCGGTGGTCTCCGAAGTAACCCAGCGCATCGCGGTGCTTTACGCCGGACGCGTGGTCGAGGTCGGCCCCACGAGACGAATCATCGAAAATCCGCAGCATCCCTATACGCAGGGGCTCATCAAGGCCCTGCCGCAGAGCGCGCACGGCAATCGCCTGAACCAGATTCCGGGCATGATGCCCTCACTTCAGGACATGCCCGAAGGCTGCCCCTTCTGTCCACGCTGCGAGCACCGCAAGGACCACTGCGCCACCCAGACACCGCCCCTGCGTCCGACCGAGGCAGGCGGTTTCGTGGCCTGCTTCATGGAGGAGGCCTGCAATGAGTAAGCTCCTCGAAGTCAAAAACGTCGACAGGCACTTCGACATATCCGGCTCCATCGTGGACCAGCTGTCCTTCAAAGGCGGCAAAATCACGCGGGAGAAAACCCTCGTCAAGGCCGTGAACAACGTCAGCCTCGACATCCGCAGGGGCGAAACCCTCTCGGTTGTCGGGGAGTCCGGCTGCGGCAAGTCCACGCTGGCACGGACGGTCATGGGCCTTTATCAGCCCAACGCCGGAGAGATCCATTACGACGGGACGCGCATCGACACCCTCACGGGCCGTCGCCGCCGCCCCTACCGTACGCGCATGCAGATGGTGTTTCAGGACCCATACGCGTCCCTGAACCCGCGCATGACCGTCAAACAGATCCTCGAAGAACCGGTCAGGTTCCACAACCCGAACCTGAACCGCAAGGAAGTGCGCGACATCATCCTGACCACCATGGATCAGGTGGGCGTCAACACAGCGTGGATCGACAACTTCGCCCACGAATTCTCCGGCGGCCAGCGCCAGCGCATCAGCCTCGCGCGCGCCCTCGTGCTCGACCCGGAATTCGTGGCAGCGGACGAACCCATCGCCGCGCTCGACGTATCCATTCAGGCGCAGATCCTGAACTTGATGATGGACGCGCAGGAACAGCGCGGCCTGACATACCTGTTTATCAGTCACGACCTGTCGGTGGTCGAGCACATCTCCACTCGCGTGGCCGTGATGTACCTCGGCTGCCTGTGCGAACTGGCCGACGTAAAGGAACTCTTCGGCAATCCGCAGCATCCGTACTCCCGCGCCCTGCTCTCGGCCATTCCGAGACTCGGCGGTCAGGCGGGCGGACACATCCGCCTCTCAGGCGACGTGCCCACGCCCATCAACCTGCCCAGCGGCTGCGTCTTCCACGGACGCTGCCCGCACGCGGACGAACGCTGCCGCACCGAGGTTCCCGAACTGCTCACGCTCGAATCCGGAACCAGCGTCGCCTGTCATGGCATTGAGGAAGGCCGGGTGTAACCCCCCTCCGCCCCAATAAAGATGAAGGCCGCCTCCAAGGGCGGCCTTTTTTACGTCTGAAGAACCACGCGGCCAGCGGGCCGGATGAATGAGAATGCAATCAGATCAGCGTCAGCTGATCATCCCCATCCTCAAGGCGCATCCGGAGATGTTTGTAGGCCTTGGGCGTGGCAACCCGGCCGCGCGGGGTGCGTTTGAGAAACCCGCATTGGATGAGAAACGGCTCGTAAATGTCCTCGATGGTGCGCACCTCTTCGGCGCAGGCGGCGGCAAGGGTCTTCACGCCCACCGGGCCGCCGCCGAAATGTTCGATCATCAGCGTCAGGATGCGACGGTCCATGTGATCCAGGCCGTAGGGGTCCACATCGAGCCGATCCAACGCCATTTCCGCCAGTTCACGGTCGATGTTGCCGTCGCCGTGCACCGAAGCGAAGTCCTTAACACGGCGAAGCAGCCTGTTGGCGATGCGCGGCGTACCGCGGGAGCGTTTCCCGATGGTCAGCGCACCCTCGTCGGAAACTTTCACGTCGATAATGGTCGAAGCGCGCTTGACGATGGCGGCCAGCTCCTCCGGCGAATAGAAGTCGATACGGAAAATGCAACCGAAGCGATCGCGAAGCGGTGAAGTCAGCAGGCCGATGCGAGTGGTGGCACCCACAAGGGTGAACGGCTCAAGGTCGAGCTTCACGGTGCGTGCGCCGGGACCGGAACCGATCACGAGGTCGATCTGGAAATCCTCCATGGCCGGGTACAGCACTTCCTCGACCGTGGCGGGCATACGGTGAATCTCATCAATGAAAAGAATGTCGCCGCGTTCAAGGTTGGTCAGGATGGCGGCGAGGTCGCCAGAACGCTCCATGACCGGGCCGGAGGTGGAAACCATGTTCACGCCAAGCTCCGAGGAGATGATCCGCGCCAGCGTGGTCTTGCCGAGGCCGGGGTTGCCGTAGAACAGCGTATGGTCCATGGCGGTTCCGGCGTTCTGTGCGGCCTTGATGAAGACTTCCAGATTCCCGCGCAGGTCGTTCTGGCCGATGAAGTCTCCGAGTTTGCGTGGACGAATGGTGTCGTCCGGCATGGTGCACTTGCTCATGAACGGTCCTTGGCGATCTGTTTGAGCGTGGCCCGGATGGCGCTGGCCGCGTCGAGGTCGGGCTCGTCTTCAAAGACGGCCTTGAGCATGGGCCTGACTTCCTCCTCGGAATACCCGAGATTCTTCAGGGCTGTCAGCGCGTCGAAATATTGCCCCTGAGGGCCTGCGGGCGCGGCGTCGCGGGTCGGGATGGTCGTGCCTTTGCCGCTGGAGGCAAGCTTGTCCACCTTGTCCTTGAGGAACCACAGGATCTGCTTGGCAGACTTGGGGCCGATGCCGGGCACCGTGGCCATGGTGTCCACGTCCTCGCGAAAGGCTATCTCGCGCAGGTGATCGGCGTCGAATTTCGAAAGAATCGCCAGCGCCTTCTTGGGACCAAGCTTGTCGATGGAAATAAGCGTGCGGAACAACCGCAGATCATCGGCTGAGCCAAAGCCATAGAGGTCGATGGCCTTTTCCGCGACGGCGGTATGGATATGCAACTGCACCTCCCCGCCCTTCTGCGGCAGACGGGAGAGAACCGTTGTCGGCGCCAGAATCTCGTAGCCAACACCACCGGGCGTCAAAAGTACCAGCGACGTGTCGTCGAATCCGAGCAGTCGTCCTTCAAGATATGCAATCATGATTTCTCCGGCGGCGCGGTCTTTTCCGCCCGCTGACGAGGCACTTTATACCATTAGGGCCAGACATTCAAAGGAAAGGGACGAGACAGGTCGGCAATGAAAATGGCCGCCCGGAGCGAGCGGCCATTTCGAAATCGTTCGGTCAGCTGCCGGTGAGCCTGCGCATCCGCCGCTCATTCAGATGGCAGATGGCAATGGCCAGCGCATCCGAGGCATCCTCGGCCCAGTCCGGCTTTTTCACGCCAAGCGTCTGGGCCACCATGAAGGCGACCTGATCCTTGGGTGCGTTGCCTACACCCACAAGGTTTTTCTTTACCTTGGACGGCTCGTATTCCGCCACGGACAGACCGGCCACGGCACATGCGGCCATGGCGGCTCCCCGAGCCTGCCCCAGCTTGAGGGCGGAGGTAGCGCTCTTGGAGACGAATACGCTCTCTATGGCGGCCTCAACCGGACAGTGGCTGCCGATGAGTTCCGCAATCCGGGAATGAATCACCCCCAGCCGCGTGGACATCTGCTTCTTGACCGGTGTCCGAATGGTTCCGGTTTCCACAAGGCTGACCTGACCGGACAGCTCCCGGATGATGCCGTAGCCCGTCACCCGCGAGCCGGGGTCGAGACCGATGACCACGAGGCCGCAGGCGTCATCCATGCGTTATTCCATGCCTTCCATCAGGTCGTCGGGGAAGTCGGCGTTGACGTAGATGTTCTGCACGTCGTCGTTGTCTTCGATGAAATCCATGAGCTTGACGACTTTCTGTCCGGTTTCCTTGTCCACGGGGACGAGGTTCTCGGGCACCTGCTGCATCTCGGAGGATTCGTAGGTCATGCCCGCTTCGTCAAAAGCCTGCTGCACGGCAACATATTCGGAGGGAGCGCAATGCACGGAAAGCATTTCGCCCTCGTCGATAATATCTTCGGCACCGGCTTCGAGGCCCACTTCCATGAGGTCGTCCTCGGAGTAGGATTCCTTCTTGAAAGTGATGACGCCTTTCTTGTTGAACATCCAGGCCACGGAACCGGCCTCGCCCATGTTGCCGCCGTGCTTGGTCAACAGGTGGCGGATTTCAGCGACGGTACGGTTCTTGTTGTCGGTGGCAGCCTCGATGAGCATGGCAACGCCGCCGGGAGCGTACCCTTCGTAGACGACCTCGTTGATGTCGCCGCCGGCGATCTCGCCCGTGCCCTTCTTGATGGCGTTTTCAATGCGGTCCTTGGGCAGGTTGACCTGCTTGGCCTTCTGGATGGCCAGCCGCAATGCGGAGTTGTCCTCGGGGTTGCCACCGCCTGCCTTGGCGGCGAGGATGATATCCTTGGCCGCTTTAGTAAAAAATTTCGCCTTCTTGGCGTCCTGACGGCCCTTGCGGTGCTGAATATTGGCCCATTTACTGTGTCCAGCCATGTATTTCCTCCTGAGAATCGTGTCCTGAATGTTGTAGCGCGGGCATATTACCCGGCATCGCCCTTGAAGCCAAGTCCGACGATGAAGACTTCCTTGCTTTCCGCGCGGCTGCTCTTGGGCTTGAAGGTCTTGACCTTGCTGAAGCTCGGACGGATACCGTCAATGTATCCCTTGGTATCGGGGCCCTCGAAGTTCTTGACCACGAAATGGCCGCCCTTCTTGAGATGCTTCAGAGCGATTTCAAACGCTTTTTCGCACAGTTCCAGACTGTTTGCCTGATCCGCGAACTTGACGCCGGTGGTTTTGGGTGCCATGTCGCTTATGACGAGGTCGAATGGGAGAAGCGGCTCCATGGCGGCCAGCAGTTCCGGCGAGTCGGAAAAAACGTCCTCCTGCAGAAAGGTGACGTTTTCCGGAAAAGGGGTATCCGTGGACTGGATGTCCACGCCGAGTACGCGACCGCCCTTGGCGACCTTCTTGGCGGCCCAGAGCGTCCACGAGCCGGGAGCCGCGCCGAGGTCGATGACCGTCTTCGCGCCCTTGAATATCTGAAACCGCTTGTCGATTTCCTGCAGTTTGTAGACGGACCGGGCTGGATAGTTGTCCTGCTTGGCCCGCTTGAAATAGTGGTCCTTGTATTGTTTCACGGCATATGCCTCCATCTGCGGCGTGGAGCTTCTTTAGCCGAATCCGCCGCACAAGCCAAGTTTTCCAATGAGCAACCGTCCCGAGCGCCTGCGCATCATCAACGAACTGGGCCGAAAACAGACCATGCCCGCCGAGAAGGACCACTTCGAAGTCTTTGGCTCCGGCGTGGAGACCGTGTTTCTCGGCCTCGGCCCGGAACCGGAACGGCTGCCTGAGCTGTTTCCCGAATATCGGGCTCCGCTCTACATCGAATGTCCGGACTTCGAACAGCAGGTCGCGGACTTCGCATCACGGGTTCCGGGCTCATTCTGGCGCATCGAACCCGAAATGTTCACTTCGGACTTCGCCGGACAGGTGCGCGTCGTCCGCTACCGGCCCAACCTCAAGGCGTTCCCCTCGTTCTGGGGTCCGCTTGCGGGACGGCTGGCCGCAACGGGCTCCAGAGCGCGCAGCGCCAAGCGCCGGGTCTGGCTCCCCTACCAGACCGAAGACCTGCTGGGCAAGGAACTGTCCCGCGCTTTTCAGGTCGGGGACATAGCCGTCTCCGTCCCGGACGCCGAGGCTTTGGAGCGTTCGCCCGGCACCGAACTGCCAAAAATGCTTGAACAGGAGAAGCCCGAGCTGTTTCTCTCGGTCAACTTCAAGGGGCTGGATCCGTTCGGACTGGGCTTCAACCTGCTGCGCGAAGCAGGCGTGCGGGTGGCGGTCTGGATGGTGGACAATCCATTCAACCTGCTGCCATTGATGAAATCGCCGTTCTGGAAGGAAGCAGACCTGTTCGTGACGGACGCCAGTTTCATCCCGGTGCTTGAATCGCAGGGCGCGAAGAGTGTGCACCATCTTCCGCTGGCAGCCAGCCCCGAGACCTTCCGGGAGGGCGGCCAGCTACCGAAACACGCAAGGGACATATCCGAACACCCGATCTTTGTCGGCCGCTCCGAATTTCCTAAAAAGGATGCCTTCTACGCAGGGCTTTCCCTTCCCGAAGAAGCCATGCAGGAGGCCGAGTCCATGCTGCTTCGCGGCGAGCGCCCGGACTGGTTCTGGTGGCGGAAACGGCTTGGCATCCATGCGCTCTGGCCCGACAACGCAGTCCGCAAGCCGTCGCTTGGCGCCGAGGAATCCGGCAGACGCTGGCGCAGCATGTGCCTGCGAGCCGTGGATAATCTGACCGTATTCGGTGACGACGGCTGGAAGGACGAGGGGCTCTCCGACGTGCGGCCGGTTCTGGACTATTACGCACACCTGCCCGCCGTGTACCGCGCTGCCCCCTTCACGCTGAACATGACCAGCCCCCTGCTCCCGGCCGGGCTGACCCAGCGGCACTTCGACGTTTGGTGCGCGGGCGGCTTTCTGCTTACGGACGAAACAGCGGGACTGGACATCTTTCCGCACGACCTCGTCCGGGCGATCAGCTTCAGGACACCGAACGACATCTCCGGGCTCATGGACGAGTTCTCCGCGAACAAGGGATTCCGGCGCGAGATGCGCGCCGCCTGGGAGTCGCTTATACTGCTGGAACACACCTACGAGAACCGCGTCACCACTCTTTTGAAAAAGCTTGAACTGGACTGACGAACGTTTTTCCAGCCGGATCGGACACATNACGAAAAAATGCTTGCTGCCACGGCCCTTTTGGGGCTAAAAATTCTTCCACCAACGGGGACGTAGCTCAGCTGGGAGAGCACTGCCTTCGCAAGGCAGGGGTCGTGAGTTCAAATCTCATCGTCTCCACCAGATATTTTAAAGGGTTATGAGTTCAAAGGTTAGGCTACCAGGCCATCGACTCACCTTTTTACTCACCTTTCACAAGCCTTCAGTTGCCGCTGGAGGCTTTTTTCATGTCCACAACCTTACTGCCGAAGGCTTTATTCAAAGCCTCTGCCGAATCAGCCAGACTATGGGCGTACCGAGCTGTTGTGGTGACAGACCGATGGCGCAAGATGAGCTGCACAGTAGCCAGATCCACATGCGATCTCAGCAATACCGACGCAGAAAGGTGACGTATGGCGTGAAAACCGAATGGCTTCACCCCGGCACGTTCACACAGTCGCTTCATCATTTTATTGGCGTTGACATACGGTCTATCCGTGACCGGATTGATGAACACGTAGCTCCTGAATCCTGTCTCAAGGCGCTGCTCTTTTAGCGCAGCATAGAGCTTCTGAGTCATCGGAATCCAGTCGAATTCCAATCCACCATCTCTTTTCCGCGTCCAGAGCCGCAAGCGCTCTCTTTCGAAGTCAACGTCTTCCCACTTTAATCTGAACAACTCCCCACGTCTGGCGGCAGTATGCATAAAAGCAAGCAGCATGCGCTTTCTGTGAGGGGCCTCGAAGGCGTGTCCTGACGTTCGAAAGTGGCTTGAAGGCAACTGATCCGATATTTCATAAACCTTCCAGAAGTCTTCCTCCGGAGGGACATATCGTTCCCGGCGCTCTTCCTTATACTTTTCGACATCCCAAGGGCATTCCCCCTCAACCAAACGCGCTCGCTTGCCCCAATTCCAAAGACGCATCAGGTGCTTACGATAGGTATTGGCTCGGTGCCCGCTTTTGTTCTCAGCCATACTGTCAAGCAGCTGTCTCACAACATCATGCGGCACCTCACCAGCGGGCATAACGGGTTTAACACCTGGTCGATTCAGCAGCGCCTTAAAGACGAGCTTTTTCTCCCGAATCGTTCCGGAGCTAATCCCCTTGGCTGTCAACGCCTCCAGATGCTTTGTCATGAGGCTATGCAAGGAGACCGTAGGGGTCCGGTTCGAGAGTTCGCTCAATTTGCGCCGCGTCAAGACCTCCCACTCCAGCGCCTTGGCCCTGGTCGGGAACTTCTTCTCCCTGCGTCCGCCGTCCGGCAGATTGATCCTGCCGAAGATCTCCACCTTTCCTGTCTTTCGGTTCTTCCGTTTGATCGGCACCGAATCCTCCCATACTGGTGGGTCTGAGAGCTTCCACTATTCGCTTTTCAAAGAACAGCCATTCCCCCCCGACTTTAACGCCGCCGAGGGCGTATCCGTGCTTGTAGACCCAATTAACGGATCGAGCAAACGCCGTGGCCACCTCTTCGACCGACACGCGCCGCCCGAGCATTTCATCCATGACCTGCTGCAATCCCATGCCTATTTCCTTCCTGTCGGCCGATAGGCCGTGCGTGTTTCCTTGATATCGATTTTGGTCTGGATCAATCCGGAGCCCTGGCAGCTCACACAGTGACACTCTTCGTCCTCAAAACAGTCCCGATCACTGCCCGTTCCGCCACACTCCGGACACACCTCGACCCAGTATCCGGTCCCGCCGACCTTCTGCTGGTTGAGAATTCTGTCCGCCAACCGCTTGCGATTCTTGAAACCATTCAGCAGCACGACACCCTCTCCCTTACGCGGCCACAAGCTGCCGATATTCGCGGGCCACGGCCTCGCCCTCGTCGGATGCGGCCATGTCCTCATAATCCGGATCAAAATGCCGGTAGAGCGTCGCCAGCATGCCTTCCAGATCCGCAAATTCCTGCCGCGCCTTTGCGGCCTTGGCCGGGATCTCCGCACGCTGCTCCGCGACCAGTGCCAACCCGATCGCCACGAACGCGGCTTGCGAATGTCCGCCGCCCTCGTCCACCCATGCGGACTTGAGCCTGCCGGCAGCTCTGGCAAAATGAGCATGATCGCTTCTGGTCGGCTGGCCGAGGGCTTCAATCATCGCCGTGACCCGCCGTTCGATCCGGCGCAACGACTCGCGAGTCTTCTTTTCGAAGCACTGGCGACGCTCACCCATGCCGCGCACCAGCTCACGCACCGCGTGCAAGGTCAAATATTGTCTGCGCTGTTTCGTCGTCACCTTGTACGCCTCCTAAATTTCGTCTATCCTGTTGTCTTCGATACCTTTGCCAAAGCGGTCTCGCCGGGACGGTCCCGGTGGGGCCGCTTTGTGTACTCGCCCGAGAGCCTGCCTAAGCGGCCTTGTAGAACACTACCCAGTGCGTTTTCAGATTGTGGGTTGTCGTGTGGCCACAAAGCGGATCGGCAGGAAAACAGGGGCGCAGCTCGCTAATCTTGATCTGCGTCTCGTTCCATTTGAAAATCATGGTTCCACCCGGCTTGAGCACGCGCCAACACTCTGCAAACCCTGCCGTGATATCCTGCTGCCAGTTGTCCCGATCCAGCCGTCCGTATTTCGCCCTCATCCACGAATCCTCCCCGGCCCGAACGAGGTGCGGGGGATCGAAAATAACGAGATTGAACGCCCCATCCGGAAAGCTCAGATTGCGAAAATCCTCAATCGTATCCGGGCAAACGGTAAACGTACGCCCGTCGCAGAGCGTGTGATCCTCGGCCCGGATATCTGCAAACAGGACTTCGGGATTCTGTTTCCGGAAGTGGAACATTCGTCCACCGCAACACGCGTCTAATATTTGCGGCATTCTGGTCATCTCCCTGCTGATAGTCTGACTTCTTTGCACACGGCATCAACCCAAGCCGTATTGTAAAACTTGCTACAAACTTCGGGCGGTGTGCCGTATTGACATGAAGGCGTACGGTCCTGCTTCATCAGACGCCAGTTGAAGCCGGAATCGTAATGAGCGCAGTCGTCGCACCTGTCGGGACGGCTGGCCTCCTCCTCTTCAACTCTCTTTCTGCACCACTCGGCCTCATCTTCTTTGGACATGGCCGGAGAAAAGCAGTTCATCTTCTTTTTGAAGGGAAACGACTTGAGGTATTGGTAGCGTTCGACCTTAGCGCAAGCGGGCCACGAAACGGCTAATTCGGGGTAGTTTCCATCGCACTCTGTCGTCAGGTGTTCGCAGTAACCGCATGATTCTTTGTGGGCTTCCATGCCTACTCCTCAACTGATTATGAAATTTCTGATCCAATTTTGCCTTTTGCGGCGTATACGTCGTATACACAGAAGAAAACTTGTATGGGCGTTCTCTTTCAGGGCGCCTTCTGGTATCGGGGAAACGAAAACGTTTTGTTAACCTTTAACCAGAAGGAGTTTCCAATGTCTGTTTATCTTATTACTTACGACCTCAATTCCCCGGGGCAGAAACACGGCAAGGTGCTTGATAAAATCAAAGCATTTGACGCCTACGCCCCGCTTTCTGAATCGTCGTATGCGGTGTTTTCAAACAGCAGTGCCCAAGCCATTTACGAACTGTTCGAGCCTTTGATCGACGACAATGACAGGCTTCTCGTTATACCGATGCACAAACCGTATTACGGCTTCCATCGGGGGGACGTAATCGACTGGATGTCGAAGCATCTTCCGACTTGTAATTAGTCTCCACCAACAGGTTCCCTTCACGCAGGCTCTCAACAAAACGTTCGAGGGCCTGCGCCTCGTTTGCGGTCTGCGGATCTTCCAACAGATAGCCTTGTTCAGTCTTTGTGATCTTCATATTTGGTCTCCTCAAAAGTGCCTTTGAACTATCAATCGGTTGACTTACGCAGCTTTGCTGCCATGATCCTACAATCTTCAACCCAGCCGGAACATTCGCAACACCTGGCGCACTCGCAGGCGTCATCGAGATAGCCGCGCAACCGTATGTTTTCGAACTTGGCGTCGTCGCGTTCCCTGCACACGTTTTCAAACAGGTCTACAAGTTCTGCCTTGCGAAACTGCATCAGGGCTTTGCGCCACGCCTCACCGTATTGCTCGTCTCTATTCACCATCACACTACTCTCCATACCCACACAAAAGCCTTCGGTACCCATCCTCGGTACGCACCGCCACCACCTGCTCGCGCTTGAAAAGACGCGTCGCGCCCTTGGTCGGGCCGCGCAGCTGGCGGCCTACCCAGAAGCCGCGGGGATCCTCGCCGGTGATGCGCACGCACAGCAGCTCGCCGCGATGTTTGCGCACCAGCACCTGTTGCCCCGCCGCGATCATCGGAAGCCTCCCGGCGCGTGGATCANNTCGCCCATCGGCTCCACGTCGAACTCCGGCCAGCCGCCGTCGTCCGCAGGGGCCGGACACTCGCCCAGCACCCGCACCACGAACGCATGCGCCGCATCGTCCAGCGCCAGCTCCGGGCGCATCCCGGCCTCCAGCCC